>JAGPCC010000097.1 GCA_018058245.1 Verrucomicrobiales bacterium | reverse complement strand
CACACTAGCACTCCCATATTCCGCCGGGTTTTTCATGCAGTTTCCCATCGAAACTTGCCCTTAAAACCGTGCCATTCATCCCTGACCCCCGAAAATTGCTGGGTAAAACTCTCTTTGCGACCTACTGCGCGGCCTGTCATGGCGCGGAAGGAAAAGGAAATGGTGCCGGGGCGGCCAGGCTGATCGACCAGTGGCAATTTGCGATAGAGCCGGCGGATCTCTCGGCGGAACATTACAAATCGGGCGATCGGGCCGAGGATCTCTTCCGAACGATCTCGACCGGATTAGATGGCACTCCGATGGTGGGATTCATGGGCGTGCTCGACGACAGCAAGCGATGGGATCTCGTCGCCTACATCCGGCGTTTGCAAACCACCGCGAAGTGAAGGGCGGATTTCTCCTGAGCGACCGAGATCCTTTGGAAAGCACTGCAAACACCGTGTTGGCCTCGATTTCTGGAGAAACGCACCTCCGTCCCGCTGTATATGTCGGTCGCTGTCAGGGAACCGGAGACTGTTGCCTCCGCAGTGAGCGACGGTGTCAGGAGTCATCCGGGTTCGGTCGCGTTCCAGCATTCCGCCCGGATCGGACCAACGGCTTCGCTCGCAGTGCTAATTTTTGGCGTACGCGGATTGATCTTTCCTCGACCAATTTTCTTCGGTTCGAGGCCTCGATCTATCTGCGAGGCACTGATGCATAGAACTCCGTTGAGGTATTCGTCTCGGCTCGGTCGACTCATGGTTTTTGCCATGAGCCTGGTACCCTCGATCATGAGACAATAGGCCTCAATTGTCTTTAGCTTCCGGCGTCTCTATTTATGAGGCAGTGCGGAAACTTTCAAGGCATGCAAAAATGTATTGCAATCGTATCACGATCAGGCAAACATCCTTGCGCATCGGTGTACAAAACTGTCACCGAACGTTAAAACTATCCGCTTTGACCACCCATTACCCCGTTACGTTATGCTAAAACAATTCCGCCACCATAACCGGTTATGTCTCGTTGCAGTCATTCCCGCGATTCTCACCTCGTGTGTGGACGTATCGCCGCAGGAACTGAGTGGCCTCCGCGGAAATGCCGTGAGCGCCATTGGCCGTAGCGGCGGAAGCCGAGCAGATAAGGAGAGGTTTCTTGAGGACAATCGAAAAACCGTTAGAGAGGGCACCGGCCTCGGAGCCATTGCCGGAGCCGTTGCCGGGGGCGTAGCTGGCTACTATTTAGGCGGTGAAAGTGCAAGTGCTGCAATTGGTGGCGCAATGGTCGGCGGGGCGCTGGGTGGGATCGGCGGTGCCGCTGCGGGTCGATCAAAAGCGGCAAAAAAAGCTGTCTACGAGAGACGCGAGTCTAATCTCGACGGTGCCATTGCAAGCGCCCGTGCCTACAACCGTGCGGCCCGTGATCGGGTGAACTCCGCGAAACAAAATCTATCAAAGCTCAAGGCAAGAGCCGCAACCGCCAAAGCGAGCGGTAACAAGAGTGAACTTGCTTCGATTAAGCGCCAGGTGAATAGCGAGGCTAACGCACTTGGGAAACAGGCGGCTGGTTTGGACTCGAAGATCAGCAGTGGAACGAAGACACTTCAGTCGGCGGGAAAGAGCAATTCTGACTACTCAGCATACAATTCTGCAATCGCGGACTTGAAAAGCACAAAGTCAGATACGGAGACAATGAGGCAGCAGCTCGGCAGCTTGGGGAATAGCCTCTAAAACTAAGGAGAAAAAAGCGAACTTTCATGCAAATCCACACTAATTAACTGACAATGAAAAAAATTGAATTCCTGTTGATATGCGTCACTGGCTTGTTCCTTTCCTCCTGCGCAACCACTGGCGATCCCTCGGCCGGCGGATTCCTCATGTGGAGCCCTAAAAAAGCAGACGCGCGCATCAGCGAGCGTGAGATGGTCCTCGAACAAGTTCGGTCTAATCGAAATAGCTATTGATCGTGAATGTTTGTTCGAAGCCTTCCCAAATACTTTCTAACACTTGTAGTTGGCGCGGCGGGAACGGTGATCGGCCAAGAGACGCCTCCGTTTGCCGTCCACACCAGTGACGGTGCAGAGGTGTTGGGAGCGAGGGCTCTCTGGAGCACCGTAGTTGATTTAATCAAAAACGAGTATTTTGAAATAGACGACGCGACAGGTTCACGGAAGCAATGGACGGAGCGAGCAATCACCGTTGCTGTTTCGAAATTGCTTTCAGAGGAAGCAGTGAAAAGGGAGGACAAAGTATCGTTAGGGGAACTTCCCAGCGACAACGAAAAGGAGATCCGCGATCAATTTTTAGTTTTTATTGAAAAATTGCAGGCGCGCACCCGAGACAGCGATGTAGACAGCGATGTAGACTCTCTGCCGGAATGGGTGGAACATGGAATCCAATTATTCTGCGCCGGTCATCTAAAATTCTCATCGTACGAGTCCAAAGCAATTGCTTCGGAAATTTCGAGAAATAGACTAGGGCAGGGAAGCTTTCACCCTGATTTCAGTATTCTCCAATCACTTGAGGATGGGGCTTTTCAATGTCATCCGTATGGTGAAGACGTTGGTTGTCAATCCTGGAAGTTCGGAATTCGCAATGGCGACGAATTAGTATCTATCGATGGGGCAAAAATCGCTGGATGGTCGATTTCAAAAGTTGGTTCCCGATTTTACGGCGAACAAGGCTCCAAAATTTCAATCAATCTACGGCAGGCGTCGGGGCGAATTTTATCAGTTCCGACAACCCGTTCAGTTTCTTTCGAGCCAGTAGTGGTGAAACCGGGAGTCCATGCTACCGAGTTCAAAATACATCAATTTAACGAAAACACTTCAAAGGAATTACAGGCACTCTTGATCAAGTATCCGAATTCCAATATTGTGATTGATCTCCGGGGGAATGGAGGTGGCAGGATTGATGATGTCCTGGATCCGATTGGGCTGTTTATCAGTGGGGATCGCCCCCTAATCGTGGGGAAAATACTGATTCCGGGCAAACCGCATAAAGAATTGAAGACTGATATTGCCTCGCTCCGTGGAGTCGAACGCCTGACTCTGATCGTGAACGGTGGCACCGCGAGTATATCTGAACTTTTTATACAAGCATTGCTGGACGCCAAAGAAGCAACCCCAAAAATCGTCGTTTCTGGTGAAAAGACATTTGGAAAGGATCTTTTAGTTGGTGTGATTACTCTGGATGGTCAAGGTGGTGGTGCGTTACAGATACCCGTCGGCGAAATGCGAACTGCCCAAGACAGCACTTGGGGAAAAGGGATTTTGCCGACGCTCAACGTGAAGCATAAGTGACTTAATTGCCGTTCAGTTCAACGTCATATTTGTTTGAATCGTCGATATCAAGAAAGGTTTCGTCTTGAACCCGGTTATTATCCTTTTTAAAGTGGAGCGTATTTTTTCTAAAAGTACCGCCGCCATTCAGTAGGACATCATAATCATATTGTCCATTTGGACCGATGACATTAGAATCGATCAGTGGTCTTGCTTTTTTCCCCGAAATGCACAGCCCCGAGAAACCACAATCTGAAATTTGGTTGTTCGAAATGCGAATTATCCCACTTCTATTTTCAGCCCGTATCGTAATTCCATTATACTTTGCTTTGATCTCGCACTTTTCCACCGTTGTCTCCTCGGGTTCTACCAATGCAATACCATGATCAACTTGGTAAATCTTACTAAGCGCAACAGCCAGTTTGACTCCTTGCGTCGTTCTGATTCCAATTGTTACCTTGGATATCGTAATATCTGAAATCATAACCGAGGTCCCTTCATCCTCTGCTCTAATTCCAATCGAGCTGAGTTCGCCGCTTATTTCACACTTGTTCGACATTACAAGGTGCCCGTGGTCAGTGACCACAACTCCATTCTCTACGCTATTTACAATCTTCGAATCCTCTATTGTGGCGAAACTCCCACCTCTAAGCACAACTCCAACCGTATTGTATGAAAAAGTGCATTTCTTCACTGTTAGTCTAGCGCCGGATTCACACGAGATGCCATATTTCTGATTCTTGCTAAAATCACTCCCTGAAATCTTCATCAATCCTTCACCCGTAACCTCCAGCCCGTGGGTTATGCCACTTTCGAATGCGCAATTGGTGATCTCTACACCATCACAATTACTGAAAGTCGCTACAGGGCGCCCAACTGCTAAAGCCTGTTCGCCCTCGTGCTTAAAGGTAATTCCTTCGATTTTGAAATCACTTTTACCGTCGGCAGAAAGGACTGCTTTCGTTCCACCCGGCGCTTTTACGCTCGTATTTTGAACCCCATTTCCTCGGAGCGTAATTCCCGAATTCAGAAAAATTGACTCAGCGTATTCACGAGTTTCCAGCTGAATGATCCTCCCAGGCTCAGCAGCATCGATCGCTTCCTGAATACTGTCAAAATCCCCTGGCACCGTCCAAAACTCCTTTTTTTTCAGTTCAGCCGGAGCATCAACCGGGCGAGCTATCGCGACGATAGGTAGTTCCGATTTGGCGGCCTGAACTTGAGTGGGAATGCTTCCAGAGTCGACGGTGGGCGCGATTGTATTGGGGACCTTCACTTTCCCATCTCGCTGAATCTGCAAAATCACCAATCCAGCTGCCATCACCAGCGCGAGCGACGATAAAATCACTGGAAGGGAAATGATACGCCTGACTCTACTCTTGCTTTCGGTGGTCTCTGAGGTCCGATGGCTAGTATTCTCGCGGGGAGCCGAACGGGTCAAATCAAAAGTCGCCACTGTCTCGTTCGAAGGAGCAGTTCGGAAATGTACTGAGGTCGGCATGGTCGCTTCGGTTCGGCCCGTCATCACTTCAGTAGGGCTGACGCGACTGTCTGTCAGATCATCGGTTGATACGATGCTTCCATTTTGGACCTCTTCGGGCGGATTCTCGGCGATGGGACCTTTGATCTCGTAACTTGCCACACCCAAACTGAGCATTTCCAAGAGTTCTCCCGCACCTTTGGGGCGCCTGGACCGATCCTTCTCCAAACATTTCATGATTGCCGCCTCCCAAACGGGTGGCGGAGGTTGCAGAAAATTTCGTTCGCGCTGCCGTTCGACGATTGACATCGGCGGCACTTTCATGATTTGAGAGAATACATCGCCTGTGTAAAAAGGAGGCGTTCCGGAGAGTAGCTCATAGAGTGTCGCTCCGACCGAGTAAATATCATCGAGATGATTTACCCCGCGCCCGCTTGCCTGTTCGGGACTCATGTAACACAACGTTCCTCGATTTTGGGCCGATACAGTGACCCGTTCCATGGAGTCAGCGACACAACGGGCAATACCAAAATCCGTAATCTTCAAGCGCCCGCCCTTGGATTCGATCATCACATTCGAGGGCTTAATGTCCCGATGCACGACATTTTCAACATGATGGGCATATTCCAAGGCGGTTAGAAATTCCGTCACCCACTTCGAAATTGCGTCCACTGAAAATGCCTTGTTCGGGGTCTTTGCTCGGAGACCGGAAAGCGTGTCACCGTTGACATACTCCATTGCAATCCCAGTGTTATGGTCATCCTGGTAGAAATCGAAAACGCGAACAATATTTGGGTGGGACAACTGTCGCCCTCGCTTCGATTCATTTCGCAAATCGTCCACCGCTTGGGGATCGAAATGAATCATCCGCGGAAGTAGTTTTAGAGCAATATCCTCGTCGAGATTTTTATCGTGAGCGAGCCACACCTCTCCCATCCCGCCCCGGCCAAGACATCGTTTTAGCAGAAACCGGTTCAACACGGTGTCCTCTACTCGCAATCCTTGAATTGTCGGTTGATCGTCAAAGTCGCCGAAGAAATCATTGTTTCCTGCCTCGTCTACGAGATCGTGATTGTCAGAATTATCCATACGCTAGATTGAGTTGTTGCATGATCAGAGTGATTCTGCAAGATACATCACATGAACCAAGAACAGAGGGCTGAAATAGCTTCGGCAACCGAAAGGAAGATCGCCTGTTTAAAAGCATTTAGTGACGAACTTGACTCGCTCTTCGTGAACGGCGTGGAACTGGCTCGTGAACCGGGGATACGGCGCTTTCTCGCCACCGATACCGAAGATCAAAAGCGCTGCCTCATCGTCGTCCGTGACTACCCTCGCCCCTTGGCGGAGCACGAGTTGGCCCTACAGGCAAAAATGCTTGAAATCATAGAATCTACCGTATCTGAGCATACCTGCCTGCTCAAGCGTCATCGCATCGAACCCGACGGGCACTATGTTGTAAGTGAAATCAAGGGCACTCGCTCTCTCTTCCAGATCCTCCAACAGGAACACCAACTGAATTATCAGCAAGTTATCGTAGTGCTTCGAGAAATTACTGCTGGCCTTGAAACAATTACGGAAAAACGTTGGCCTCGCATCGATCTTGACCTTCATGCGCTCTTTGTTGGGAGCCACAACGACATTATTGAAATTCCGCTCGCCGCACCCGCGCTGCCAGGTCCAGAATCAATTGCTGATGGCCGAAACTGCCCTCATCATAGCGGCGTCTATGTCAACGAACTCGCTCGGATAACTTGTAGTCTACTCGGAATGGCCACTCGAAGCGGCCAGTATCGTCCAATCGCTGAACTTGGCGCAGACCGGAACCGCCTCCTCCAACTCATTGTTGAAAACGGGAGTGGTGAGACTTTTCTTTCAGCAACCGAGTTCTTGAACCATTTTGAACATGCAACGATACCCGATGCGGTAGCCCATTATGTTCGGCCTACATCACAGATACCTACCTCATCAACGGAGGTCGTGATTGAACCCGAACAGCCATCGACCGTACTTGATGAAACGTCGGAAACGGACGAGTACGAACCGATCGCTTCGAACGACATTGTCGATACAGATCAAGTGTCTAGGCTTCGACTTCTTCCGTCCACTCTCGAAGGTGGGATTATCAATCTCTATACTGGGGATGAGATGCGGATCGGTCGGTCTGGCGGATCTGATTTTGTCATCCAGTTCTCACCGCGAAACCCGAAGAACGACACCCTCACAAACCTCGTCAGTCGAGAGCACCTCAGGCTCTCCAATGAGGAAGACGCAATTTATAGCAACGAATCATCCAACGTAAATCAATCCTTCATAAGCGGTGTGCCTCTCCATGGTCGAGTAAAGATCCGAAAGGACTGTCGAATCATGGTCGCCGGCGAATATGAGGTATCTCTTCGCTTTACTCGTTCCTCTTGGGGCAAGGAGGGCAATGTTTGGGAGGGCGCTTCGTCGAGCGGATTACGGGTAGGAGCGCTTGTTATCAGCCCCGCGAAACCCGCACTGTCGCTGAAGTGTTCCGCTGCCTGGATTTTCACAGACATCACATTCGGTCTTGATAAGGAGGGCGATCTCCTCCTCGCCCCTACACGGAAAGCCGAAGCTCTCGGTGCATTTGTCCGACGTGGAAGCGCGATCTTTGTTGTCGCTTTCGAAAATGACGGAATCGTCAGAATTAACCAGGATCCGATTAAAAAGCACGAACCGATCTTGTTGGACATCGATACACACCTACAAATAGGGCACCGCTCCTGGCATATAAAATCGTATGAAAAACCCGCCATCAATCAAAAGGAAGAAACCACAAAAGGGACACGCACGAACCGAAAATCTCCTCAACCCAAAAAGGAAGTCAGCTCCCTCCAAAAGGAAAAGCGTAATTCCGCCCGACGTCAGAAAAAGCGTGCCAAGTAGATCTGTGGCCGTGCGAACTCGGCGCGGCCAAGGAGCGACAACGAGGGGGGATCTCCATCTGTTCAGCGATACGAATCACCAATCTACCAATTGTCTCTGCTCTCCCTTTGAATCGCTGACGCCTTACCCGCCGAAACAATCAATTAGGGGCTTTTGAAGTCCCCTGCTTGAAAGGAGGCAGTCGAACCACGCCGTCTGCGGACGGAACAAACGGATGGACACTTTTCCTTTTTCCTCCACTATAGGCAGGCGGTCGGACAATGCCATCACTCCCCGCGTTTGTATCGAGACCTGCGCCGCCGTCTCCTGGAGTTTTCCCTGTTGCTTTAGGTGCCGCCGGCACTGGTTGAGGGGTTTTTGATTCCCCTTGCTGATAGGGTGGCAGTCGAACCACGCCGTCTGCGGACGGGACAAACGGATGGACACTTTTCCTTTTTCCTCCACTATAGGCGGGCGGGCGGACAATGCCATCACTGACAACGCTTGCGCCGACACCATTGCTATTTGTCCCCTCTCCGGTCATTGGCTTCGGAAACCCGCCACTAGAAGTCCCGCCGGTCCCCTTGTAGGTTGGAGGACGGACGACCGTAATCGACGATGTTCGATCACGCAAAACAACACCGTTGCCCTCGCCTTTAGTGACTAGATCAGTCGGGTCCAAATACCCTCCGAACTCAATCAGGCCAAGTTGGTCAGTCTTCTGAGCTTTGCCCATTTCAAGGGCTTCTACCATGGCTGGAAAGGCGTTTTGAAAGTCAAGTCGTGGAACTGGGGTCGAAGACTGGAACTTCGAAGCAACAATTTGTACCTTCGGATCCTGTGAACGCGCGAGTAGGGCACTGACATCTGGAAGATTGAGCCCGAATTCCGGGCTCAAATCCCAAGGAAAAAGATTCTTCTTAAACTCGTCACACAACATTCTTACCGGCTCGGCTCCCCCGGAATATGTGCCGCATTGTAGAAGCGCTGCCTTAAAACGATCCGCATCCGCCTGAAAAAACTCAGTAAGCCTCGTGTCGTCGTATATTTTCTCAAGCGCCTTCCGCCCTTCCGCAGAGAGGGTCAAATTTGAAGCTAAGCCTTTAACTTCATCTCGCACACCCGCGCTTAGCATCCCTTCGTTGTGGCAAGCCATACACGAAATCCCATTGATGATTTTCCCGTCGCTTCGAGATATATCGGTGACCACTTCAATTGGTCCCTCATCAATACGAGCACCATCTCGATTTGTGAGAAAATACGCTTGAAGTCCGTTTGGCAGAGAAAAGATAATTTCCCCGCCATCGTGGGAAAACTTCAGATTCGGGTCATTCGAAAGCGGCGAGCGAATCGGGCCGAGAGGAGCACGAAATAAATCCCCTCCGATTTCATTCACTCGATTCGGATCAAAATCATAACTCTTCCAGAAGTATCCACCCTTGCCCGGTAAGGGGAGGCGCTCGATCACGCGATTCCCCTGCGATACATTGCTCCTTTGAAAACCCGCCCTCACCGCTCTAGGGTCAACAATTGCGTTCTCGTAGGTGATTCCCATTCTTTGTTCAAGCTCAATGTCAGCATTCGGTAGATTCTGGCCGCCGGGCAATCGCAACGCCTCGTAATAGAACGGGGGCTGCGACATCGCAAAGACGAAAAAATCAGCCCGCATGATTGGCACTGATCCAAATTTATTACGCAATACCTCTTGTTCCGGATCTTCGGTAATGACATGGTAGGGATATCCACCAAAAAGACGCTCCCAAAGTCGAAGATCGATTTCATAGTCGTCCAAATTGAACCGCAACAGGACACCCGTCCCATCGACAACAACGGGTTGGACGATATCCTCCTTCCAAGAGAGACTGTTGAGGAGTTTCGAGACGCTGAAATGAAAATCACGAATTCGATTCTCCGGCACCGAATAATGACCCGACGCGTCCTTCTGATTGTAAAAATTTGCCAGCGTAAGATAGCGGATTGACTTCGCGAACTCCCCAGTGGCTTCTAGTTTCGTTACATCTCCGTCCACGATTTTCAGGATCGATTGATAGGAAATATACTCCCTATCGATCTTCGGCATTCCCACCCCATCAATCCAGTCCCGTATATCCGCTTTCTGTGCTTCAGTCAGGGATACCTTGGGCTTTTTAGCAGTACTCTTCGGCATCCGATCCTTGTCACCATCGGGCAGAGTGATGAGTTGATAGAATTTGGAGTCTTTTGCGTTCCCCGCAATAATGTAATCTGCGTCACTTCGTAGAACCCTGAGATCTATTTCGTCCGATAAAACCGGTTCGGAATCCTCATCATCATGACAGGAAGCACAATTATCCGCAAAGATCGCTTGGACCCTCGTTTCCAGCGCAGAGAAATCGTCAGCTATCACTGCGGCGGAGCCAAAGGCAATGCCTAAACCAAACACTGAACAATACTGAACCCCGGCAAGCATCAGAGTCCCTTCAAGAAATTAGCGATCAATCCGCAATACTGATTCTGCTGGAGTTAATTCCTCGGCGGGCACGTCAACATGGGTACGACCGTTTGAGTCAGTTCGTGTTCCGTATTGACTACTCCGTGTGTCCGATTGGCTTCGCTGGGCGGGTGCTGTCTTCTTTTGATAGGTCGGACTTGAATTTGAACTGGAGCGATTGCTCGAGTACTTCACCTGGGGCCTATCCTGATAAACGACAATTGTTTCCCGGGTTCCGCATGAACAAAGAAACGCAGTAGAGGCAAGAACAATAGGAATGAACAGCAGTTTCATAGGAATAATTAAGTTATAAAATTTGCGTTAAAATCAAAATCCGGGCTGATATCCTACCAGCACCGCAAAATTCCCGATTACTTCGGATGGAGAGGGTTTCACTGTAACATAGCAGACTCCATTGTAATCTGAACTAAAAGTAACCAAGGCTCGAGTAATGTCTCGGGTATCTTGCTGAATCATGTTTCCCGATTCACTCTTCACGTAGAGATCCACATTTGGCATCGCATCATCAATACCAACCATAATGACGTAGTCCATTCCCTTAATGAGCTCCACCTGGAAAATCAAGTTTGTCCCCTCGAAGTTATCTCCCTTTCCAACCGGCGAAATTTCGTAGCCCTGAGCGATAAATTCCTTCGAAATTTTACGAGCATCAATCCTCGCTTTTACGGGATCAGAATGCGGCGAAATACTTATCCCTCGCTTGTCCCGATTCTGCGCAAACGAACTAGAAAGAAGAACCGATCCAAACAATAGGATGGGCAAAATCAAGCGGAATGCGGAATATTTCATATTTTGGGAGGTTCGGCGAAGGCAAGTTTAATTCGTTTGTCTATTAACAACCACTGAGAGACCCGCGGCAGCCGTCTTGCGAAGAAGTTCCAGATCAGAACGCTTTATGAGTTCATCGCGTGCAACATCGATCAAAGGGAACACCTGGTTCAGTGCCTGAATCGCACTACTAATCTCTGGGGATTTTCTCTCCTCTTCCGGCAGTTCTTCGAGCTTACCAGCAAGGAAGGTGGCAATCTCGGGGGCCCGCAAAACATTCGAAAGATCAACCACACTCTGATGCTCCAGAATAATGTCGCACGCATATACTATCCCCTGAAGCCAAGCTCCAGAGGCAACAGCGAGAGTCGAAAGTGAATCTTTACCATCATCAACCTTCGCGACTATTTCCTGTTGTATCATCCCGAGTTCAAAGTAAGCCGAAGACCAATCCTCCGCCTCGATCGCACGCAGCAACACTCCTACCGCAGGAAGATCGTCACGACTTGCCCCAAGAGCCTCTGCACAGACACGCACATCGTTTGCGCACCTCTTCAGCTTTTCTGAATCACGATCAAGGTAGGCAATCACCCCGTCTGCGAGCCGAATCCCAATCACCATCGAGAGAGGTCCTTTGTCGTGGGAAACATCCTTAAGGTCGAAAGACTTGAAGGCGGTTCTTTCATATTCAACATTCCAGTCTATCGCAATTTCTTTCTTTACGAGGTGTTCCTGCAACGCTAGCAGCCTCACGTAAGGGGAGGGAAATGCGACCTTGTAAACATCGCCCGACTTCTGAACGGGTGTCGCACGCAACACCGGCTCTTCTTGAGCCTGGAGACCCGAAACGAGCCATGGAATGAAAAATAGGAAGTAGCGCATTGAATTGAGCAATTTATACGATGAAAGCCAAACCGATTGCAAGGGAAAATACGTTTTTTGTGGATGATTTTTGTTACGGGTTCATCATAGAGGTATGAAACGTCTGTTATGCGTAACAATTCCATTCACCTGCGTCTTTTTTGTCTGCTGTAGCGGAGGTGATATCGGACTGACTCGTCGAGTTTTCGAATTGGAAACAGAACGGGATTTATTAATCATTCAACTCGCTGAGGAGAAGGAACGTGTTGTTGGACTTCGGAAAGAAGACGAAAACGCTAAGGTGCGATCAGGCGAACTGGAAAGACAGCGGAATGATGACCTGACTATTGAAATCGGTAGTCTACAAAATCGTGTTCAGAAGGAGTTTAACCCAAGAAAGGTGGCTACTTTGATCCGGTCGGTACGCCTCGTTGAGTTTCGTGCGGAACTGGAGGGTGAACAAATCCTCTCGGTGGATGTGCCTTTTACTCTGCACGGGGACGGAGTTTGGAAATGCGACTGGGACGACGGAATGATTATTCACCGTTTGCGTGAGGGTACCTCGCTTGTCGCGAAAGTTCCTGAACTCAAGACCACCGAGGTGCGTGAAGAGGCGCAGTCTCCCGGCGCGGCTTCTGCAACCAAAACGATCGGAAACACTCCGATCGGAAAAATTTTTCGTGACGGTACCGTTTATTACTACGATTTAGGTGAGGGTGACGGCCCGGCCGAAGTTCGATTCGTGGAGTCAGACAAATCATCCTTTTGGATTAAGGTCAAAGGTTTCGAGCGGCTGATTCTGAAAAAGGAAAACGTTGAAGAAACCTGGAAATAGGTGGAGTCGGGGCGCTCGCGCAGATCACTCTTGAAGATTCTGGCGCGATCTACGAGCTCTTCGAGCGCAGCGCAAGGATAGAAATCAGATAGCAGGCGGAGATCCAAACTACAATTACCCCGACCCCTCGCCTTGCCGCCGCTTGGCTCGTAAGTAACATTCCTGCCCGATACGGAGCTACGTCCTCGCGAGTTTTTGTGAATTTCGGAGGATCGTTCCCAGGGTGTTTAGAGGATTCTATCTTGCGCTGTCCCACGATGTTGTGACGAATGATCATATTTTGGATCGCGATGTTAGATGACGCCAACTTCTCATAGACTTCCGTTTCCTCACTTCCCTCTCCCGAAGTTCCATCGGGATTTTTCGACCGTTTCCATTGCACGGTTTCATAGTCCGCCTCGAAAAAGAGGGGGATTTTTGTTGTGTTCGTCAACTGTGGTATTCTCTGCCCATAGAGAATACCGGCATCGACTATGCGTTGTGCCGCAAAACTTGGGATTCCAGCCGCAATAGTCCGGACGGAGCGACTCATTTCTGGAAGCGTGATGACGAATCCGGCAAAGAGAATTTGTGGGATTAGAATCAGCGGCACGAACATGGCTGCTTGAGTCGGCGAATTTACTAAGCTTGAGATCGCGAGACCGATCGCAACTCCGACGAGAGCACTGATCAGGAACGCCGCAAGTTGTAAGAGAATCGGAAAGGCAATGACTTGGTGCAGCGGCACCGCTCGGTGTCTTTTCAGTTGATCTGTCGATAGGTCAATCATTCCCTTGCCGTCTTTGTCTTGCAAGGGTGCGGAGGCGGAGTCGATCACGTTCTCCTGAAGACCAAACCAGCGGACTAATGTCAACGCCAAACTTCGAGCAGCAGGATGGAGCGCCTTCGTTGGTGGGCGCGCAGGGGGTGCCGTTTTCGGTGAAATCCCAGCAGCGATCACAATTTGTCTCGCTTCATCACTTTTCAATGGAATATGGCGCGCCCGTATCGAGCCAACCAGTTGTTGCACCGAACGCACAATCGCCCCTTCATCATAGGCCAAAATCTCCTTGCCGTCATCCGTCAGTGATATCTCACCGGACTCGCCGCGCGCACTACCCACCACAAACGGTGCCGCCACTTTCTGGGCGTCTTCTTCGGAAAAGGCAAAAATCCGCATCAATCTGGGTATCCCTGTCCCCGGGACGTCATCAGGATCGATAGACTTGCCCGCCTCTGTGAAACGTTCATCTTCTAGAAGAATCTCGCGATCAAATGGTGGTGGATGAACGAAAAAGGAGACCATGGTCATCACTCCAAAAAGTACAAGAGTCTGCGCAGCGGTTACTGCAAATATGAAGAAAATTTTGCTCAGCAAATACACGTTTAACCCTTGCCCACAAACGCGTTCTCTCCGAAAAATTGCTAACTCCGAAACGATTTGTTGTGCCGCATTGCTCGTGCCAAACCAAAGTACCGCCACCACTGCGAGAAACGTTCGCAATCCCGGATTGGATGCCACCCAACCGATTAGCGCCGCGATTGCAATGGACTGCGCAAAAAGAAAAATGACATTGGCCTTGTCGGCTGTGAGGATAGACTTTTGCCTCGCCAGGAGTGTGCCAAAAGACCGAAAGAACGATGCGCCATTTCCAGGAGGAGCTGCCCCATCGTCGTGGAGGACGGGTATTATCGCGTCATAAGACTCTGCTTCCGCGCGGATTCTCTGTTTTTCCTCCCACTCCTCCGCAGAAGGATCCTCAGTGTCGAGCCGCAGATAAACATCGTCGAGATCCTTTTCACCAAAAAATTGTAGACTCTCGCGTGCGTTTCCATTGTAAATGAGACGTCCGTCTTGAATAAAGAGAATACGATCAAACAAGTAGCTCCTTCCGAGCACATGCGTCGTCGCTATCACAGTGCAATCACTCCCCGCCAAGTCGCGGAGGAACTTCATGAGGTGATACTCCGTCGCGGGATCAAGACCTGAGGAAGGCTCGTCCAGATAGATCAGAGATGGTTTTGCCAGCAACTCGGTTGCAATGCTGACTCGTTTCCGTTGCCCCCCGGAAAGTACGGAAATCTTTTTATCCAGATGCTCGCCAAGAGAAAGTCGCGTCGCTATTTCCGTGACGAGGCGATCAATTTCTTCGTTTGGCGGACTGTCTGGAAGCCGTAACCGAGCGCTATATCGGATCGCCTTTCGCACGGTCAATTCTGTATGCACAATGTCATCCTGTGGGACGAATCCAATTTGGGGTGTTCTGGCCCCACTTCCTTGAACAACTCCGTCGAACTCCACTTGGCCGGTACTCGCAGGGTTCAACCCGCAAAGTGCGGTCAGTAAGGTGCTCTTTCCCTGACCACTTCGACCTAGCACGCCGACGAAGCTTCCTGGCGAAATATCGATGTCAACATTATTTAGGATCGCCTTTCCAGTCGCAATCTTTCGTGTCAATCCACGACCGGTAACCCGTCCACCACTCGATGCACTGATCCGGCGGATCCCTCTCCCGGTGAACTCGAAATGATAGAGCCCACTTCGGAAACGGTCCCCAATGACGAGTCGCGCCTCGTTAAAGAATCGTCCATTGAGCACCGACTCCTCATTCCCATGATTGACGATGTGCCAGCCATCCGGTCGTCGCTCAATCACTGCTTGGAGGCGCGACACAGAAGTGTCCTCTGGATCCAGCACGAGTTTTCGATTCTCGCCGGGGTCATCACCACGACCAATTCGCAAGGCTTCATCCCGTAGTGAAAATTCTCGTACCGGCGCTCCCTGCAATCGGGGCATATCCGGATTCAAATTGAAACGAAGATCCACTACTGAAAAATAGATTCGAACTCCGTCCCACAGGTAGACCGGAGTTGTTGAAACGATAGCGTTGTTGTTTACCGTAACGAGGGACAGCGCTGCGGAGTGAATCGAGAGGGTCCAGCAGCTCGCATCATCATCCCATGCAAACTTGCCGATGTAATCCGGTAAGCTGGGATGCGATAGCCTTAGGTCATTTGTCGGGCCACTTCCGACCGTAAAGTCACTTCTTGGCAAGCGTAGAACATGCGGCTGCTCTTGATTTACAAATGTAAGTAGGCCCTCCATTATCAAAACGGTTTCCCGAGCCTATCGTTGCGGAATATTCTGTCAATCGGATTCCTTCACTCCCCATCTCCCCATCTCCCCATCTCCCCATCTCCCCAAAACCAAACCCCCTCACCTCCCCGACCAAACCCTGTCTGATCCAGTGCCCGCGCACTTCGGGAGGGGGCTTGCCGGGTTCCGCCGGGGGGAGAAGATCGGTTTTTGCGGAAATCTTTGATTTTTTTCTCAACAGCGACCGCGTTTTTTCATCGCATCGCCCCCGTCGAGCCACTTTGGCGATGATGTCGTCCCTTCCAGCGCTGGGATTTCACTGCCGCCCCTTTCC
>JAGPCC010000352.1 GCA_018058245.1 Verrucomicrobiales bacterium | reverse complement strand
CCGTGCTTGCCGGGAAGCTACAGCGCACCGCCGCACCGCCGCCGGGCCTGTTCTCGACCGAGATCGACCCGCGATGGGCGTGCATCACATCGGACACGAGGGTGAGCCCCAGGCCCATCCCTCCCTCTCGCTCGGAGAAAAATGGTTCGTTCCAGCGTCGAATCGCCTCCTTGCTGAAGCCTGCTCCGCGATCCCGGATCTCGATGAGGATGTTCCCGTCCTCGCTACGGATCAAAGCCTGGATTTCCCCGCCCGAGGGCATCGCCTGCATCGCATTGAGGAAAAGATTCCGCATCACCTGTTCCACGCGGGAGCTGTCGACATCGACGAGGCATTCATCGGCGGTGGCTCCGACTTCGAGGGTGGCGCTGACTCCGGCATAATCAAATTGCGGGCCGAGCCGTCGCAAGATTGCCCTGGTGAGGACGGCGAGATCGTGCGTTTTGGTTCGGGGCGGGGCGGCGCGGGCAACAAAGAGCCACTGATTGACGAGATCGGTGATGCGATCAACCTCGTCCCGAATGAGGTCGAGAGAGTCTGTCTCGCCGTCCGTCTTCTCGAGGGCAAGGAGGTCGGCATGCATTCGGATCGCAGCGGCCGGATTGCGGATTTCGTGAGCGAGACTCGTCGCGATGCGCCCGAGGGTGGCGAGACGCTCGGACTGACGGCGCAGCTCCTGCTCCTCGCGGAGGCGGCGATGACTGTGCTCGAGGGAGCGGGCGAGGGCACCGATCTCGTCGCTACGGGAGGTGACGGAGCATGGGATCGGATCAGGTATTTTCTCATCGAGATTCGGCAGCCAGCGATTGAGGGTCGCGAGCGGACGCACGAGCCGACGCGAGACGAGAAAGGCGAGCCCGCCCCCGAGAGCGGCGACGATGAGGGAAGGGAGCAGCCAAATCGATGTGCCGGGGAAGCCCTCATCGTTGGCCCGCACCAGCACGAGATGGGCTGCCCCGTCCGCGAGCGAGGCGACCGCAAGATCTCGTCCGGCGACCCGGGCCGAGGCAGGAGCGTCAGGGATGAGGTCCTTTACCGCAGCCTCAAGGGCGGGATCGAGTCCCTCCGTGAGTGTACCTTCGAAGCGGAATCCGACTCCGACACCAAGGACCGTCGCGAGATTTTGCGCCAGTAAGGGGGACCGGGGAAGCCGCAAATGGTCGACGATGCGCGCATTTGCCGCCGCCGTTTCCCGGAACTGACGGAGGGATTCACGGCGATAGGATGAGTCGACCCACGTGACGAGCGCGAGCGAGGCCGCGAGAACAAAAGCGGTGAAAGGAATCGCCAGTCCGCGGAAAAGCCCGCCTCGCGCGCTGACGCTGGAGGTTATCATGGGCGAATATGGCCCATTTCAGGCGAAATGAAGGTGCAAATTTGCACGTAGTGAGCAAGGTTTGCTCAGCGTCATTCACGCTTTTTTCCACTTCCGGAGGAACGCAGAACACCCGTCCTCCAGCAGATCGAGGACCGTTTCAAATCCCTCTGCTCCGCCGTAGTACGGGTCGGGCACCTCCGACTCAGTGTGTTTTTCGCAAAAGTCGCAAAAGAGGACCAGTTTTGCGGTGGGATTCTGGCAGCGCCGTTCGACCGCGAGCAGGTCGTTGTAGTTGCTCCGGTCCATCGCAAAGATCCAGTCAAACTCCTCAAAATCGGAAGAATTTACCTGTCGCGCCTTTCCCGTCATCGGAATGCCACGATTCGTTGCCGCCGTTCGCATCCGGGGATCGGGAGCATTCCCGATATGGAAACCCGCCGTACCCGCAGAATCGATCTCGAAGCGAGAGGCGAGTCCTGCCTCTTCGATCAAGTGACGCATCACATTCTCCCCGGCAGGAGATCGACAAATGTTCCCCAGACAGACAAAAAGGAGACGAACGGGCTGCTTCATGGAAATATCGTAGTGCTACTGAGGGAGTGTCACCTCCGTTCCTGGCAGGAGACCTTCGCCGCGGCCAAAACGTGAGAGATTTTCCATGGTGACACGAGCGATCTCTGCGAGAGCCTCCCGTGTTAGGAAAGCCTGATGGGAGGTAACCAACACGTTGGGAAAACTGATGAGGCGGGCGAGTTCGTCGTCCTGAAGAATCGATTGAGAGAAGTCTTCGAAAAAGACGCCCTCCTCGACCTCGTAGACGTCGAGAGCCACTCCCGCGATTTTTCTTTGTTTTAGCGCATCGATCAGAGCCGACGTTTCGATCAACTTTCCCCGACTCGTATTGATCAGGAAGACAGACTCTTTCATCAACCGCAACGTTTCCTGATTGATGAGATATTTCGTTTCCCCCGTGAGCGGCGCGTGGAGGGAGATCACGTCACTGCGGGTGAGTAAACCCTCTAAGGTCACGTAGTGAACCCTGTTCGCTGCGGCCCATTCCGGATCTGGTTCAGGATCGCAGGCGAGCACATTCATCCCGAATCCGCGGAGGATCTCCGCCGTGATCCGACCGATCTTCCCCGTGCCGATGATCCCGGCGGTCTTCCCGTGGAGATCGAACCCGACGAGGCCATCGAGAGAAAAATTGTGATCCCGGACGCGGGCGTGGGCCAGGTGGATCTTGCGATTCAGGGTCAGCAGGAGAGCGACGGTGTGTTCGGCGACCGCATAGGGAGAATACGCCGGGACCCGACAGACTCGGATATTGTGCTCCGCCGCAGCGGCGAGATCGACATGATTAAATCCCGCGCAGCGGAGCGCGAGGATACGAACTCCCGAACTGGCGAGTGCCTCCAGGCAAGGGCGGTCGATCACGTCATTGACGAACACACACACGGCATCGGATCCATTCAGGGACGGCACTGTCTTGGTCGAGAGGCGGACGGAGTGGAATTCCGTCGCGAGGCCGGTCACGCGAGCAGCTTCGGTGAAAAATTCGAGATCGTAGGGCTTGGCATCGTAGAACGCGACCTTCATAATCGGGATCACGTAGGTCGCGCAGGGCGCACCTGAATGCAACCTTTTCCCACTTTGTATGATCCCACTGAACCGTCGCCGATTCCTCGAAACCGCAGCAGGTGCCGCCGTGCTCGCCAGTCAATCACTTGCCTCCAGCGCTGGCGCTCAAGAGAAAGGGAGCGGGAAAAAATATCGCACCGCATTGATCGGATCTGGGTGGTGGGGGATGAACATCCTCCGGGTTGCGATCCAGGATGGAGCCATCGACGTCGTCGCCCTTTGTGATGTCGATGCCGACGAACTTGAGGTTTCCGCAGATGAGGTTGAGAGCATCACCGGGAAGCTACCGGCGACCTATCGGGACTACCGGGAACTGCTCGCAAAGGAGAACATCGAGATCGCGATCATTTCCACCCCGGACCATTGGCACGCCCTCCAGGGCATCGCCTGCATCGAGGCCGGCGCGCACGTCTTTGTGGAGAAACCGACCGGCCATACCATTCAAGAAAGTCGCGCCATGGTGAAAGCAGCCCGCCGCAGCGATCGGGTAGTCCAGGTCGGGATGCATCGCCGCATCGGTCCCCATCATATTAGCGGCATGAAATTTCTCAAAGAGGGCGGAGCTGGGAAAATCGGGATGGTGCGTGCCTTCGCCCATGGCGGGGGAGGACCAGAGAGCCCGACCCCGAACGAGCCGGTGCCGCCAAATCTCGATTGGGATCTCTACTGCGGACCTGCCCCGCTGCGACCGTTCAGCAAACGAATTCATCCGGGCGGATTCCGGAATTATCTCGATTTTGCCAACGGCATCCTCGGTGACTGGGGAGTCCACTGGCTCGATCAGATCCTCTGGTGGTCCGACGAAAAACATCCCCGGAAAATTTCCTCGATGGGTGGTAGGCCGATCAAAGGGCCTGTTGTCCTGAATGACAAAGAACAAACCTCCGACGCGCCCGATCATCAGGTCGTGACCTACGAATTTGACGGATTTACCGCCGTCTGGGAACACCGGCGCTTCGGGGGGAATGAGGCCGAAAAGTCCAAAGTGGGTTGCTACTTCTACGGCACCAAAGGCACTTTCCACATGGGATGGCGCGATGGTTGGACCTTCTATCCGGCCGATGGAAGCGCCGTAGTGCATCAAGATCCGAAGTTCGACGATGAAAAAGACGGGCACAATGTGCCGCCCCTTTGGTCCGATTTTATCGACTGCATCGAGCAAAAGCGCCTTCCCGTCGCCGATGTCGAGATCGGTCACCTCGCCACGAATATGAGCCTGCTTGGCATGATCAGTCAGAAGCTCGGCCGTAGTCTCGAGTGGGACGGAGAATCAGAGACATTCCCCAACGATACCGAGGCAAACAAACTCCTGCGACGCGACTATCGAGCTCCCTGGGAGTATCCCGCGTGAGCGGTTTGGTGGGGTACAGCAGGATGGGGCGGGCTCTGCGATTTGTGGGCAGGTCGCCCCTCGCAAGAGGGGCGCGGATTGATACGGCCAATGCGGAAAATCCTCGTAGCCAGGGATCGTTGCCACTCAATCCCTCAATCCCTCAATCCCTCACGGTTTCTGGCGCTCGGCCCATTGCTTTGCGACTTCCTCGTGAAAGGTGTCTTCTGCGGGGCTCTTCTTTTGCGGGAGGTTCTGCAGTTTTAGGTCGAGGAGGGTTTTACCGATCACGAGGA
>JAGPCC010000351.1 GCA_018058245.1 Verrucomicrobiales bacterium | reverse complement strand
CCGGCGTGACCGATCACTCCGCCGCTCGATTCGTTGATCACGATTGCCCCGGTGCCGGAGAAGACGAGGGCAAAGGTACCCAGAAACTCAGCAAGGAGTCTGTGTTTCATTGAACGAAATATCTCGTTGCGCTCCGTGCAAAAATCAGGCCCCTGAATTCCAGAGGCCCGTAGTCATGAATTTACCCGATCTTTCCTGCGGGCTCCGAGACTCACCCCCCGTACGATTTCTCGACTCGCTCGGCGACGTCGCGATAGACGTAATCGACCGCGTAGATCTGTTTGAGTGCCTCGAGGTACTTTGCCTGGTTGCCGAGTTTTTCGTAGAGAAGACCAAGGTTGTAGAGGAGATCCTTTTTCGTATCATCCATCGCGGTAAGTTCCGCGATCGCTTCTTCAAATTGGTTCGCGGCAAGGTCGGTCATTCCCATCTGGTCATAACACTGGCCGAGAATGTTCATCACCCGAATTCGCAGGTTCGGACTCCGCTTTGCCTGCTGAAGGTGCTGAATGGCCTCCCGGAAGTTCGTGGCCCGGAAGAGACGCGAACCCAGCTCGTAGCGGAGTTCGTTATCCGTCGGGTTACGGTCGACACGCTCTCTCGACTCTGCGATGAGGGTATCAATCTGGAGTTTCTCGGCCTCAACAAGCTGCTCGCGATACTGTTCGATATCGGGGTGACCCGGGTTCTCATCGACAAACTGTTGCAGCGACGCCAGATGATTCTTGTTCACTGTCTCGCGAGTCGCCGCGACTTTTTTCTCAAGAGCGGGGTCGTTACTACTGAGATGAAAAGCCCATTCGTAAAAGGAGAGCGCTGTCTCAAATTGCTCCAGCTCCTCGTACGTCGCCGCAAGGCGTTTTGTCACCTCGAGGTTATTCTGATCGGCAGCATATTCCGCAGAAAGTGCCTCGGCCTGAGCCTGGAGCATGTCCGGCGTCATTGCCGCACGCCCTTTGGACTCCAGATCTTTCGCGGCATCTTTATCCTTCAGGAGATCCCGCCAATCGCCTTCACTGTCCCATTTCTGGGAAGCGATGGAACCCCGCGCGGTTGCGTCCTTGTATTTTTTAGTCGCTTCCAGGTCGGTGCGGTTTTTATCGACGACCTTCCCAAAAATTTCGGCCGCTTTGTCGTAAATCTCCCGGGACATGTAAAAATCCCCCAGTTTGTGGTAAAATTTCAGGTTGTCCGGGTCTCCGCTGATGACCGTTTCCAGTGCAAAACCAGCCGTGGAAAGAAGACCTGCGGCAGCGGCGGCCTCATAAAGCAGTTCGTTTCCCTGCGGGTTGTAGGGGTCCGAGGAAAGGACGTCTTTCTCGAGACTCGTGATCACAGCGAGAGGATCCTTTTTGACCTGCCCTTGCAGTTTCATCACCTTGAGAGCCTCTCCTCCCATTTTGACGCCGCGTTTTCCTTCATTCTCTTTAACGGCAGCGGCACGGAGACGCTTCCGCCCATCGAGGAACCCGGGCTCTTTCACCAGGATCGCCTGGATCAGGCTGACGGCGTATCCCCAATTGCGAAGCTCCATTGCGCTCTCCGCCTTGAGATAGAGCTTATTGAGATTCGCGGGCAAATGGTGCTGACGAATGTCGTCTTTGACTTCGGGTGTTTCTGGTAATTCAGACATGATATCTAGGGCTTCCGATCGGATGAAATAAATGAAAAATTTGCGGGCGATCCGCTCCACAGAACCATTCTAACACGACTCGCCCCGGATGATCTAGCGAATGTTCACGAATCGGACAACGAAAAAAGTGACTTTTCCGCACTCTGCAGCGACTTGGACACTCACGCGACTTGCCTTACAGGGCATTTCTCGCTTATCTTACGGATATGACCCGCCGTCTGCTCATCTTGTTCCTCCTCTTTTCCACTGCGGTGTGGTGTTCGGCTGCCGGGAAGAAATACAAACTCTACCTCGTGACCTTTCACATTGAGGGCGAGGAGACGGACAACCCGAAAATGATCACTCCGGTGAAACTCGGGAAAGAACACCGCCAGTACTATTTCAGCAAGATCCCCACATTTACGGACAACGACATTGCCTGGTTCTACCCCTTCACCGCGAGCGACGGAGTCACTTTCGGAGCGGCCTTTCAATTTAAGGAGCACGCAGCCCAGGAACTGAAGGCGATCACTCTCACCAATCAGGGCAAGCTGCTGGGTCTCCGCTGCTCGGACGCTCCCCTACAGGCCGTGCTCATCGACCGCCCCATCGATGATGGAATCGTTGTCATCTGGAGCGGTTTGCAGCAGCGTCACCTTCAGGAATTCCGCCGTCGTTTTCCTCACGTCGACGATTACAAACCGAAGACCGGACCGCAGTTCGCAAAACCAGAATAGGAAAGGCGTCTCGCATTTTCTTTCACAAAGGTTTATTGTTTAGGATCTTCTGATCCCTGACCCTTCATGCGCCTGCTTTCTGCTTTCCTTTTCACCTACGCTCTCCTCCTCGTTCCTGTCCAAGCAGGGCCGCTTGGGCTCGTCCTGCCAACCGACAACGATGCGATCTTCTCCAATGATCCTTCGCAGTTCTACATGTACACCGACCGGAACTTCGAAGGAGTCACCAGCAAACCCTGGAGCGGGGGCGGTTACGGTTTTGTCCGCAATCAGAAACGCACTTCCGCCGGAATCATCTCGACGCGCCTGCATGAGGGCCTTGATATTCGGCCCGTAACACGGGATTCGTCCGGGAATCCCCTCGATGAAGTCCGCTCCATCGCCGCCGGGACGGTCGTCTACGTGAATGCAAATGCCACCTCTAGCAACTACGGTCGATACATTGTCGTCCACCACGACTGGGGGGACGGTCCTTTCTTTTCCCTCTACGCCCACCTCGACACCCCATTCGCTACCGCCGGACAACAGGTCGCACCCGGGCAGAAGATCGCAAAAATGGGATTCACAGGAGCCGGTATCAATCGGGAACGGGCCCACGTTCATCTCGAACTCAATATGCTCTTGAGCGATCGGTTTCAGATCTGGTACGACCACCATTTTACGACCAAAAACAATCACGGCATCTTCAATGGTTTCAATCTTACCGGAATCGATATCGCGGGTCTTTTCCTGGCGCACCGGGCGAATCCGAACGTTTCCCTTCCCGAATTTCTCACCAACAACATCGAGATTTACTACAAAGTGCTCGTACCAAAACCCGGATTTCCTGATTTTGTACGCCGATATCCCTGGCTCGCTCGGGATCTCGACAATGTGAAAAAGCCGCTCAGTTGGGAAATTGCTTTTTCCGCCACCGGAGTCCCCCTCCAGGCGAAAGCCGACAGCCGCACGCTCTCGTTTCCACAGGTCACCTACGTCAAAGCAAACGGAGGAAATCACTCCGACTATACCGCCGGACGCATCACCGGAACTGGCAGTAGTGCAACACTGACCCCGTCCGGATCGCGCTACGTGCAGCTCCTCACCGATTCCTTTTGAGAGTGTCTACGCGCCGTGGTAGATCTCTTGGAAGACCCCTCCGCCAACGAGTTTCCCCCCTTCGTAGAAACCGCAGATCTGTCCCGGTGTAAGCGCTCGCTGAGGTTTGGCAAAGGTCAAAATCACCGTCTCCTCGTCGAGATACTCCACCTCCACCGGAACCGCCTCGCAGCGGTAGCGTGGCTGCGCGAGCAGTGATTTACAGGCCACCAGAGGACGATTTGTCACCGAGATCGAACCCACCCGGCACCTCGTTGCATAAAGGCCCGGGGTATCCGGCTCATCAAAGGCAACCACGAGTTCGTTGGTCACAGGACGTTTTTCCACCACGACGTAGGCTTTCCCGAACGTGTTCGAGGCCACTCCGAGACCTTTTCGCTGGCCCAAGGTGTGCAAATGGAGCCCACGATGTTCCCCGACCCGATCTCCGGCGAGATTCACAATCAGTCCGGGAGCCTCCGCAATATAGTGTCCGAGAAAATCCGCCATGCGAATGTCACCGATAAAACAAATCCCCTGACTGTCCTTTTTAGCCGCGACCGGAATCCCAAAACGTTCCGCCTCCTTCCGCACTTCCGGTTTTGGGAGATGGCCGATGGGGAACAGGGCAGGCTGGATCTGCTCCTGCTGCAGGAGGGCGAGGAAATAACTCTGATCCTTCCCCAGCGCACCGCGCAAAATGTCCACACTGCCGTCTGCGGATCGCTCGATCTGGGCGTAGTGACCGGTCGCAAGTGATTCAAAGCCCTGAGCCGCCGCAAACTCCCGGAAAATGCCAAACTTCATCTCGCGATTGCACATCACATCCGGATTCGGGGTCACGCCTTCGCGATACCCTGCGAGCAGATAATCAACGACGCGGTCGCGATACTGCTCAGTCAGGCTGAGAATACGGAACTCCATTCCCAGAAAGTCACAGACGGCACGGGCATCGCGAATGTCCTGCTCCCAGGGACAATCTCCGGGGAGTCCCTCCTCATTTGTCCAATTTTTCATGTAGGCCCCGACGACTTCGTGCCCCTGCTCGAGGAGCAGAGCCGCCGCGACACTGGAGTCCACTCCCCCGGACATTGCTGCAAGGATCTTTGCCATTCACGGAGTCTACTGCGGAATCGGGCGATTTTCAGCCATTTATCCGAAACGCAATACAACGCGGTTGCCGCAACGCGGTTGCCGCAACGCGGTTGCCG
>JAGPCC010000096.1 GCA_018058245.1 Verrucomicrobiales bacterium | reverse complement strand
CGGTTAGTCTCTGGATACCTTCGTTCGCGAGTTGACTCGCCGGGTACCGGCTCTGGGCATTCAAAAACCAGGTCAGACCATATCCATCGCTCCCCAGTTGCTCTGCTTCGCGGGCCTTGGCGATCGCGCTGACAAACTCTGATGCGCGGATCGCGAGATCAGCTCTGCGGCGATTGAGGGCCGGATCCTCGGGCCAGTCCTCTGCAGCCAACTCAACTGACTCCCAGGCTCCAAAAGGATCCCGGTTCCGCTCAAGCAGCTTTGCTTTTTCTAAAGCCAACTCAGCCGCCTTTACCGTTTCGAGGGCTTCTTTGAGTTGCTCTTCCCGTTCCGCATCACCGCGAACGGCCACGGCAAAAGCAAGCTGCTGGTCGAAGATGAGCCGGAATTCTTCGGCGGCAAAGGCACGGTCGAACTCAACATTGGACTGGTTCATGACATCCTGTGACTCAAAAAACTGGTTAGAGGCCTCCTCCAATCGAGGGTTATCTGGCCAGGTTTGAGCGGCGGACTTGAACTCCTCCATCGCCTTTTCCAGATTTCCCTGTTGGGCAGCGAGTTTTGCCATCCCCAGTCGCATATCGCTCTCGCGTTTGACCGCATTCACAAGCGAGCGAGGTTTGGTACCGTCAAAGTCGCTTACTTCCTCCTCGAGACGCAATAAAGCAGACTCAAGTGTGGTAAAATCGCGAGCCTCAATCATGTTCCTTAGCTTCTGGAGGTCAGCGAGATAGTCGGCCACCTTGAGTTTTTCCTCGCGGTTGACGAGGCGTAGCGAGGGGTGATTTCGCGAAAGAGAGAACGCCTCCTGCAAAATGGCGGTAGCTCCCGCCATTTGCCCTTTTTCAGCTTTGAACTTGAATGTTTCGACATCGTTTTCGATGCGTGTGATGATCTCGGAAGCAGCTGTGGCCTGACTTGCCATTTCTGATGGAAGGTCTCCGTCCCCAAAAAGGACCCTGTAAAAGTCTGCTGCTAATCGTGCGTGGTGATGGCGCTGTCCTTCGTACAGCACACCAATGAACTGCTGGAAGTCTTTCCTCGTTTTTGCCTCGATCTGCTCGATCTCTTTCTCGTTCAGCCGGGACCGGGCGCGGGAATCAAGGGACCGAAAATATTCCTCGGACAATTGGAGTCTTCCCATCACCGAGCTGACAGCCTGCTGGCTCACTTCGGGGTTGGGGAGAAAGGCGGAATTTTGATTTTTGTTCGCATTTCCTTTCTGTTCCTCTTGTGCGGTGGCCTTACGAGCTTGAAGGGATTGGCGTCTCTGGAAGTCAGCTTCCTGTTTTTGAACCCGGTCCGAGAGCTGATCCGCATTGTAGTTGGCCTGCTTAATTTTGGCCTCAAGAGCCACGTTATCATTTTCAAGCTGCGCCTGACTCAGCTTGGCATCGCGAAGCGCCATAACCCGGTTCGCGAGCTGTTCACTGATCCGTGCATCCCAATTGTATCGGCCAAGGACATAAAGGTTTGCGATCGCATCGTAGGCCTTCCGATCTCGAAGGAATTGCACGGTCTCATCGAGCATCGTCTTGTAGGCTTCGACTAATTCAACGCTCTGCTCGATTCCGTTCAGGTAGCTCTCGAACTCCGGATCGATCGTCCGACTGACTCCTGCAAGCGCTTCGTCAGCAAGAGCTTTTGTCCCAATCGCCTCGGCGAGGGCGGTGCTCTTTTCTGCGGTGGAGCCATCTTTCGCTTTCCGATTGAACAAGTAGTCAAGAGCGCTGCTCGTGGCGGTGTCAGAAGGAGAAGCAGATGGTGCATCCGTGGCTGGAGCTGGCGATTGTGGCGCTGCAGTGCCATTGGGATTGGGTTTCGCTGCCGGAGACGGCGATGCGGCAGTCTTAGGCGCTGGCGCATTCTGCCCGTGGGAGGCTGAGGCTGGCCCGAAACAAATAGCAAGCGCCAGAAGAACGGGCGCGAAACGTTCAGTTTTTCTTGAATCCATAAGCTTGAATGAGTCCTCCAGGTCCAACTTCGAGTTCGGCAGTATAATTCTGGCCTTTTGAAAACCCCGTCTGAGCTAGATCTGGCGGGACGAGAACAGCAAGGGATTTGCTCGATGTCTCTTCGCGAAAGGTGAGAATTCTACCTTTTTCGAAGGATCCGCCCAACTCAGCGTCAACGATTAAATTCGCCCGGAAGCGGCTTCCCACAACACCCTGATAGTCACTCAGGTATTTTTCCGTCGGAAATACATCGAGGGTCCGGTAGGGATCCTGCACCGACTGAAAGATCACGTAGCCAATTCCGAGGACGGCCAGCGTCCCTACCACCCCGAGAATCGCCCAGAGCGCAGGATTCCCTTTTCTGACTGAAGGCATGGTAGGTGCAGCGTCGGCGAAGGGGGCCGAGTAGTCGTAGCGCGTTGCAGGCTGCGGGTATGGCTGTGCCGAAGACTGGTGGTCGGTGAAGTGCCCGGCTTCAGATTCTTCCGGATCAGTAAATTGGTGCGACATGGGGAAAGTGTGAACAAGAACTGGCTTGGAATCTACCAAAAACTGCTATTCTTGACAGTGGAATTGTTTTAATGGTGCGGCAATCGATCCGGGATTACTGCGGTGCCATTGTCTTCACTCTCGTACCAGTTTGTGAAATTGCGCATCGACGGAAATTTGGGCCGAATCTTCGTTTCCGCAGCCGGGCGGGATAAGTCCGACAGAATCCTTATCCAACCGGATTTGGTTTTTCCAACTCAGTGCCGAACAAATCCATCACTGCGATCATCCCGATGAGGCGGTTTGCCTCGTCGGTGACGATGCATTTGTAGCGTCCAGACCGGATCATTTTTTCCAGCGCGGATTCGACCAGTTCGCCGGAAGTGCACTCCGGAAGGTCATAGCGTTCAATTCCGCTGATGGAGGTGTCATCTCCAACTTCGTCGCGTTTGAGAAAATCGAAGAGATCCTCGCGAGCCAGAGTTCCCGCGACCTGTCCGTTTTCATCTACGAGCGGGTAGACACTGAATCGGCGTTCCCGGAAAAGAGCGAGCGCATCGTTCACGGTTTCGTCGATTCGCAGTGTCGCAAGATCGGTTCTCATGACGGCGCTGACCGGTCGTTTCAGGACAGACGGATCGAGCTTTGTCATGATCGCCTCAACCTCGCTCTCGGCCGTTCCCTGTGTCGTGGTATTGGCGAGGACACGCCGGAAGCGGCGGCTGCTGCGGAAGAAGGGCAGCACAACCTCTCCGCTGAGCGAAACCAGTTCGGTGCTGCCTTTTGCCACTGCGTCGTAAAGGTAGCCTCCGCCATGAACGAGGGCACGCTCTCCGAAAAAGTCTCCTTCTTCAATGGTCCGAACAATCTTTCCCTCGTGGTCCTTGAGAACGATTTCTCCGCTCTGCACGACATAGAGGGAAAACGCGGGTTCACCGCGGTTGAAGAGAATGTCGTCCGGTTCCAGATGGACCTGCTTGAAGAGTTTGGTGTAGCGAGGGCTCAGGAGGTTGATATCGCGGGGAAAAAAAAGATCGAGAGTCCAGTCGATCATGATGCGGAGTTTCCGGTCGAGGCCGGGGAGCTTTGAAAGGTAGATCGTCCGCCAGAGGAACCAGGCGACAAACCCGGAAAACTGCATTCCCATGATGCTCGCGACAGCGGTGCGGTGCCCGATCGAGGCGAGCTCTCCGAGGCCTTTGAAAGTAAATGGCTTCAGCGCTTTTCCGCGCAGTAAAAGCCCGATGTTGTCCGCGAGGCAGATTCCCTCCCGCATCGCGAATTGAGCGGTCTGGGGACAGGATTCCCCCGGTTTCCCTTCGAGGGGAATGAGGGCGCAGTCACCCGCCGCCCAGATGTTCTCCTGGCCCTGAACGCGGAGATATTCATCGGTGAGGAGCCGGAAGTGGTCGTGTTGGATCTCTGATGTATTGCATAAGGCCTGAATCGCCTTGTTCGGGGCGTTGCCGACGGTGGAGATGACGGTGTTCGTCTCGATCGTAGCACCGGACTGTAGGTAGACTCGCGATGAGGTGACGGCACGGACCCTTTCCTCCAGAATGATCTCGAGTCCTCGCTTCCGCAATTTCCGGGCGGCGTAGTCTCCGAGGGAATCACCGAGGGTGTGGAGGATGCGTTCGCGACTGTGAATCAGCACGACGCGCATATCCTTTTTGTCGAGCCCGCGATAGTAGCGGGCGGATTCGTAGATCAGGTCGAGAATCTCGCCGGCGGTTTCAACGCCCGAGTATCCTCCTCCGACGACCACGAAGGTGAGCAGTCGCTTCCGGACTTCGTCCCGGGCTTCCGCATTGGCCTCTTCGATCCGGGAAATGATGGTCGCTCGCAGGATCATCGCATCACCGACGTTCTGCATGACGAGGGCGTGTTCCGGCATTCCGGGAACTCGACTGAGGTCGATCTCTGCGCCTAAACCGAGGACGAGATGATTGTATTCGATGATCACTCCGGCGGAGAAATTCCCGGTATCGACGTGGACTTCTTTCCGGACGAGATCGATCTCCAGGACTTTCCCGCGCAGAACCCGCAGTCCCCGACAGAGTCGACGGATCGGATTAATGACATGACGGGGTGCGATCGAGGCACCGGCGACTTCTGCGAGCATGGGTTGGAAGACCATGTAGTTCTGCTCCGAAACAATGATCGCCTCTTCGGGCAAACGTCCGGCCTTTTTCAAGGCCTTTGCGATGCGTTGGCCGCAATAGACGCCCGCAAATCCTCCGCCGAGGATCGCGACTTCGAGTTTCATACGACGGGGTAGAGTCAGCGGGGAGTCAGACATTTCAAAAGGACGGGAGGTGCATACCCTCACTTTGTAAAGCTACAAACAGGCCAGATTTAGCCGGAATCTGACTCCTGGCGCGGAGGGTTCGGAAATTGTCGAGGAAAGAGGACGAATTTGATTCCGGATGAACTCCGTCCTTCTCAATTGACAAAAAACACGTCTCCGACAAACCAGGAAACCATTCCGAGAGCAAGGATGACTCGGGCGAAGATTCCGGCGAGTCCGCCGACGACTGTTCCGACGGTGGAGTTCGAAGCTTCTTTGATCTGCTTTTTCCCGAAAAATATTTCGAAAGCAAATACCCCTGCGATCGGGCCGATAATGAGACCGGGCAGTCCAAAGAAGATGCCGACGATGCCGCCGACGATCGCACCGATCACCCCCCACTTGCTGGAGCCGAACCATTTGGCCCCGAGGGCTCCGCTCACCCAGTCGATGAGGATGGAGAGCAGATAGAGTACGATGACAAAAACGAGACCTTGCCAGGCGAGTCCAGATGCTTCCCGTCCCATCGAAAAGTAAAAGAGCAGGTTGCCGATCACGATGAGGGTCGTGCCGGGCAGGACTGGCAGGAAGGTGCCGAGGAATCCTACAACCAGCAAAATGATGACCGTGCTCCAAATGATCGTGTCAAAGATCGCTTCTCCGGAAAAGAAGTCAGTCCAGGCGGCTAGGAGGGGAGTCATGCAGAGGGAATGGGTTAGAAAAAGCGGCGGGCTGAACTTTCGTCACGTGGCTGGCAGATCCTCGCGATACATTGATCGAAACTCTCTTCATTGCTGAGGATGCCGATTTCCACCCGAAGAAAGTAAATCGGTACATCCATACGACCCAGGCGAGGGAAGCGGACGGCGTCCTTTTCGGTGGTTACGATCATGTCGACCTCGGACTCGACGCAACAATTGATAAACGAGATGATCTCCTGCTCGGTGAAGCGGTGATGATCCATAAAACGGCACGTTGCCTCAATCGTGGCACCGAGTTTGCGGACTCCGTCTTCAAAACTTTCCGGCACTGCGATCGCGCTGACGGTTCCGACTTTTGCTCCCTTGAGGGAATCCAGCGGGATGGAGGCCCGGGTTTCGATGTGTTGGAGGTAGCGGGGGCGGTGTTCGCATTCGATGATCTCGGCGGTGCGATTGTATTTCCGGATGCGCTCGATCAGTTCATCATTGGGCTCGCCGTTGCATTTGGTGATAAAAATATACGAGGCACGTTTGAGATTTCGGGGCGGTTCGCGGAGCGTTCCCCGGGGGAGCAAGCGCTCTGTTCCGAAGGGTTGCCAGCGATCCACGAGAACGATGTCGAGCCGATGACGCAGCCGTAGATACTGAAGCCCGTCGTCGAGAATGAGGGTGTCGCAGTTCAGTTCTCCGATGGCGTGTTTGCCGCTTTTAACACGGTCCTTGTCCACGACCACGGGAATGTCGCGCAAGTTCGAGGCGAGCATGTAGGGCTCGTCCCCGGCGGTCATGGAATCGAGGAGGAGAGATTTACCGTCGCTCACGACACGGGGGGGATCGATCTCATTCTTTCCCTGGATTTTCCCGGCGAGGCGCTTGAGGAAAGGTTGTTTCACGGATTTGTAACCTCGGCTCAGGATCGCGACACGACGCCCCCCGTCCTGTAGGGAGCGGGCAAATTTTTCCACCACCGGGGTCTTCCCCGTTCCTCCGACGGTGAGATTCCCGATGCTGACGACGAGGCAGCCGAGGCTCCGTTCACGAAGGATGCGGTTCCGGTAGAGGGCGAGTCGAGAGTTCACCGCGACCTCATAGATTTTCGAGAGTCCCCCTAGAAAGAAGCGCAGGATCCCGGCACGAAATCCCCGCCGACGGTCCAAAATGACGTCCACGACGAATTGTTCGAGCTTTTCCAGATTGGGTCGCATCACACTTCTCTATAGGGCGGGCACAATGGTCGCGAAATCATCTTCCGACGCAACCGCGAATGTGAACACTTGCAAAAGGAGGTCTCGTAGACCATGGCCTAGGACATGAATCGAATCGACGGCCGTAGCCCTGACCAAATGCGCGAAGTGAGTTTCCAACTCGACATCGCACCCCTCGCCCACGGAAGCGTCCTCGTCCGCTTCGGTGAGACTCAAGTCATTTGCAGTGCGATGCTCGAGGCTGGTGTGCCCGGCTGGATGAAATATCAGGGAGTGCAGGGCGGATGGCTCACCGCTGAGTACAACATGTTGCCCTACTCGACTCTGCAACGGAAACCGCGGGACATCAGTCGCGGCAAGCTCGACGGACGCAGCTCCGAGATTCAGCGTCTCATCGGGCGCAGTCTCCGTGCCGTAATCGATCTGAAAGCCCTCGGTCAGCGCACTCTTTGGATCGATTGTGACGTCCTCCGTGCCGATGGCGGAACCCGCACCGCCTCGATCACCGGGGCCGTTGTCGCCGTGGAGATGGCCTTTCGCCGATTTATCGCTGCGAAAAAAATGACCGTTTCCCCGATGCGACAACTTGCCGCTGCCGTCAGTGCCGGGATCTGGGAAGGCGAGAGCTGCCTCGATTTGAACTACCATGAGGACAAAGACGCTACGGTCGATTTCAATTATGCGATGACGGAAGATCTCCATCTCATCGAAGTTCAAGGCACGGGCGAAGAGGCGACCTTTTCCGAAGAGGAAATGCTCACCATGCTGCAACTCGGGAAAAAAGGAGTCAGTGAACTCGTCGCGGCCCAGCGCATCGCCCTCGAAGCCTTCGATCCGACGGCAAATCTCGAACTCCTCACCCGCCTCGTCTGATCTCCCCGCTCAGCCTGGCTCGACCGTCTCCCGTAGTTTGGCGAGCCCGCGCCGGATTCGGGCCTTCACCGTACCGAGAGGTTGGCCTAGTTCGTCAGCGATCTCCTGTTGGCTGAGCCCGTGGAAGTAGACTTTTTCGATTGCTTCTCGCTGGATATCAGTCAGTTCCAGCACAGCCGTCCGGATTGCACGGCAGGTATCACGACGACTCGCTGCGTCAAGACCAGAGATCGGAACGGTGATGCGCTGACCTACCTCAGTGCCTTCGGTGTAGGCGTCTTTGAGCTTCGTTTGGCGCTTTTTCGCCCGGAGACGGTCAATCGCACGATTCCTTGCGGTAGAGACTAGCCAAGTGACCGGCCGACCGCGAGTCTCGCGGAAGAGGTGTGCTTTTTGCCAGAGCGATTTCATCACTTCCTGGAGGACTTCATCGGCGTCGTCCCGGTCATTCACGACCTTCAAAATCGTCGCAAAGAGCAACCCTGCATATCGGTCGTAGAGTTGCCGAAAGCTCTCCGCATCTCCTGCCGCGATTCCTTCGAGGCATTTGCTGTCGGTATCGTCATCAAAAGGCAATCCTAGCGGCGAATTTGGCTTCATTATGAGCAGAACTTATTTCAGTAAAAATGATTCACAAACCAAAAATGAATTAGAATTTCTAATGATAGGGTGAACGATATAAGACGCGATTATTCCGTGTCTCGAGTGAGCGGTGATTCGTATCCTTTTTTGGAGGAATCATCGTAAATGGGTCCCTTGAGCGATATATTTGAACTATTTCCAGATGGGGAGGTCTTTAGATCCTCCTGAAACAGCGATTCGCAATGATTGCGTGGGCAACTCCCCTGTGGTAGCGTTTCCGATCCGGTGCAGCCCGAGCTCCCTCAACCCGACCAATTTTCATGCAAGACGACGAACCGAAAAACAATGACCAGCGTTCCGGCGGTGGAGAAAATGGATTCAACTGGAAGGGCCTTATCCTTCTCTCGCTCGCGATGGGGCTCTTCGGTCTCGCGATCTGGTCCAAGAGCTTCTCCGACTCCTCGAAGACGCTGAACTATGCTGAGTTCAAAAAAATCGTCGAAAGTGATCGAATCCACATCGACGAGAATGCTACCCCGCCGCGACTCCTCCGCCTCGTGCAGAAGGATGGGAGTTCCCGACAGTATGTGAGCGGCTGGTATGAGGTCGAAAAACCTGTCGTGAGTCCCGATGGAAAAGTCGAGAAACCCCAAGAAAGCGGCAATTCCAAATACAAAGAGTTCACCGTCCCTGTGATCCTGGAGTATGTCGGCGACGATCTCAAGACTCTGCTTGCATCGAAGAATCTCCAGATTGCCGACCTGCCGACCGATTCGGACAGTTTCGGCATGGTCATGATGTCTTTTTATCTTCCGGTGTTTTTCTTGCTCATTCTGTTGTACTTCCTCTTTCGGCATCAGATCAAAGCCGCCGGGAAAGGTGCCATGAGCTTCGGGAAGAGTCGGGCAAAACTGATGACAAGCGACAAAAGTAAAGTCACTTTCAAGGACGTTGCGGGAGTGGAAGAGGCAAAAGAGGAAGTCTGGGAAATCGTCGAATACCTCCGTGATCCCAAAAAATTCCAGCGCCTCGGTGGTCGCATCCCGAAAGGAGTTCTCATGGTCGGAGCTCCTGGCACCGGGAAAACTCTCCTCGCACGAGCGATTGCGGGGGAAGCGGACGTTCCCTTCTTTTCCATCAGCGGGTCTGACTTTGTGGAAATGTTCGTCGGTGTCGGTGCGTCCCGTGTCCGCGATATGTTCGAGCAGGGGAAAAAGAGTGCTCCTTGCCTTATCTTTATCGACGAGATCGACGCGGTCGGTCGCCACCGTGGCCACGGTCACGGGGGAGGGCACGATGAGCGTGAGCAGACACTGAATGCGCTCCTAGTGGAGATGGATGGATTTGATACCCAGGAAGGGGTCATTATCATCGCGGCGACAAACCGCCCCGATGTCCTGGATCCCGCCCTGCTTCGTCCCGGTCGATTTGACCGTGAGATCACCGTCGGTCTTCCCGACGTCAATGGGCGCGAGGAAATCCTCAAAGTTCACTCGAAAAAGGTGAAATTGGCCGAAGGAGTGGATCTCGGTGTCGTCGCACGCGGAACGCCCGGATACTCGGGAGCGGAACTCGCGAACGTGATCAACGAAGCGGCCCTTCTCGCGGCTCGCAAAGGCCTCAAGGCCATCACTCTTTCCGAACTCGAAGAGGCACGGGACAAAGTCCGTTGGGGCAAAGAGCGCCGCAGCCTTGCGATTTCGGAAAAGGACAAAGAAAAGACTGCTTATCATGAAGCAGGTCATGCCATCCTTCTTGTCCTGTTGGAAAATACCGATCCACTGCACAAAGTCACCATCATCCCTCGGGGACCGTCTCTTGGTTCGACCATGTGGCTCCCGATCGCAGACAAATATACTCAGAGGAAGAGCGAATTGCTCGATCAACTCGTCGTCATCATGGGCGGGCGTGTCGCCGAGGAAGTCGTTTTCGGCGATGTCGCGAGCGGTGCCAGCGGGGACATCAAACAGGCCACCGGGATTGCCCGCAAGATGGTTTGTGAATGGGGCATGAGCGAAGAACTCGGCATGGTCGAATACGGGGAACACCAGGAACACGTCTTTCTGGGGCGCGACATGGGATCGCCGCGGAACTACTCCGAAGCGACTGCCCAGAAGATCGATGACGAAGTGAAACGTCTCATCGACAACGCTTATGCGCTCGCCACCAAGCTGATCGTCGAACATCGCGCAAAACTCGATTCCATTGCCTCTGCTTTGCTGGAGTATGAGACTCTCGACGCCAAGCACATCCACGAGATCATGGAATTCGGCGATATTCAAAATCCACCCTCGCGCCCGACTCCACCCGATCTTCCGTCTGGAACGGAAGCGAAAAAGCGGCCCGTCGAGAAAGAGAAAGAACACGAAGGCGATTTCCCCGGTGAGCTAGCGCCCGCCTGATCGCTGGATTGAACCCTCTTTGGTTCCGGACCAAACCCTGTTGAGGCTCACCGCCTGACAGGGTTTTTTCGTTTTTAGGGGTTCAGGGGTTCAGGCAAGGGACCCGGTTACTATCTGGATTTTTCTCGAATTCGGCTTTTCAGCGGTGCCTTTGGCGTTCTGCTTCTAGCGAAGGCGGGAAGGAGGGAGAGCGTGAATGTCCGCCTCCATAGTGGGCGGAAGGGGGAGGCACCGAGGGACGATTGAAATTCTGGCTGCTCGGACGAGGGGGGAATTGCTGCTGGCGCACTCCAGAACTGGGGCCATGATGCGGACTGTTCCCATAGTTTCGAGGGCTGTGATACGGTGGCGCGGGGCGGGCAGGAGGGGGCTGGTGCCGGTCGTATCGAGTTCTGGAACTACGGTAGCGGCTCGAATAGTAGGGACCTGAGGAGTAATATCTCGACGAGGAGTAAGCCTGTGGAGGACCGTAATTACGGTAGCCGCCTCCACCATAGTTCCCTGGTCCGCCATAATAGGGGTCGGATTCGCAGGAACTTACAAGTGCCGCCGTTATCAGCGCACTGGTGCAAATCAAGAGTTGGGAAAAGGGATTATTCACAAGGAGAATAGAAACGGAAATCGCCGGATTGTTCAATCTCTCATTTTGTCCGGAACGGAAAATGGTGGGACTTCAGAGCGGATTCGGATTTATGCGTTTTGCATTAATCTTATGGAGCAGGGAAGCGGTGGCTCTTGCGTCGCAGAGGGCACGGTGGTGGGACTCGAGGGCGATGCCAAAGTGGTGACAAAGAGAGCCGAGGCCATAGGTCCCGAGTCCGGGGAAATGGCGTCGCATCTCGACCACGGTACACATCGTGGGGCCTTGGAAGGCTTCCCCGAGTCTTTCGTACTCGGCTCTGAGAAACCCGTGGTCAAATTTGGCACGATGGGCCACAAAGACGGCGTCTCCGAGGAACTCGCGAAAGGAGTCGGCGATTTCCTGAAACCGGGGTGCAGTCGAGACCATCTCATCGGTGATCCCGGTCAATCCGACGACAAATTTCGGGATGGAGCGTTCGGGATTTACGAGAGTGCTCCACTCGCCCACGATCTCACCACCCCGAACTTTTACCGCTCCGATTTCCGTGATCCGGTTGGCGGAGGGATTGCCACCGGTAGTCTCGAGGTCGACGACGACATATTCTTGCTCTGGCTCGATTGTCCACCGCACCTGCACCATTTCGACGGCAAAACCAGCCCGTTTTAACCGCTCGATTTGCACGAGTTGATTCCGCCGGATTTGGTCCCCTTCGGCTTTGATTTCCACAAAACGGAGTTGCCCTTCTTCCATGACGATCAGATCGGGAAAGCCGCTGCGATTCGCCCGGTGATTTTCGGCCATCGCTTCGAGGATGGGCGCGAGGCCACCGCGGGGGGCGAATTCGACGAGGCGGCAAGCCCAAGTGAAAACATCCTCGTACCAGGGAACCAGTGCGTTCGGGGTCGATACGAGTCGGTCCCAAGTGTCGCGGAGGCGGGCGATCGCGAGGGTGGGATCGTCGAGGAGAGCCAGTCGCTCGGAGAAGGCCTCGCGGTTACGCTGGAGGAAGATCCCTGAGTTCAGATCCTGGGGTCGAAACTCAAAGGGATTGTGGAATGCGGCCTGATCGGACTCAAAAAGGAGATCCCAGAAGAGCAGGCCGAAAAGCTGGATCCAGATGACATTTTCGGCGTGAAATGCTTCGGCACCGCCGCTTTCGTAGTAACGGACCGCGCTTGCCTCGACACGTTCTCGTCCGGATTCATCGAGTCCGATGATGGGGGCCTTGCGGAGCATTGCGGTGAGTCGGCCGACTTTCTTTTGGTGAAATTTGCGTTCGTAAAAATCTTCCGCGAAAAAGAGTTCTTCGTCGCAGGAGGGATTTTCAATGAGTCGCTGGAGGAGCGCCTGCGCCTCGTCTCGGCGTTCGGTTTGGAGGAGGAGGCGGACGGCCCGTTCAGTAGAGGGGAATTGATCGGAAAGCAGGTAAATGCCCAGTGCCACCGGGATCTCCGCAACACGCTCCAACTCTCGCCCGAGCCGGTAGAGGGCGCGGTGTCTTGCCGCATCGACGTCGGGATCATCGATAACAGGCCAGGAGGGAGCTTCCTCTGCGAGGCTGGAAATCAGGCTGTAGTCCGGTCGCTCGAGACGGGCGAGTATCCCGGAATATTGGAATGCGGCGCGGGCAACATCTCCGGACTCGAAGCGGGCGGTGAATCCCGTTTTGAAACCAGCCGTGCGCATGACTCCGAGATCGCGCAAGGCGAAATTGGTGAGACCGTGCTGCCGCTTCCCGAAATACAAAAATAGGAGGAAATCAATCTCTTCGCAGCGGTCCTGCACAAAATACTCCTCCCTTTCCTTGCAGGGGAAACAGGTGGAAAACCCGAGATGAGTGAGCGCCTGTGCGACGAGATCAGCCTTTCGCAGGGAGGAAAGTCGGCTGGAGACGGGGGCGTTTCCTTCCGTTTGTTCTTTGATCAGGGCGACGAGATCCGCACGAGATTTCAGGGCGAGGAGGGCGGAAAAATCCTCTTCGCGAGGCGAGCGAATGAAACCCGCCTCCCGCAGGGTCGCAAGCGTCGCGGGGATGGAGGCGATTTCGTCGTATTTCAAATACTCCCATCGAAAGACATCGCCTTTCCGATTCGTAAGTCGCACGTAGAGGCAGCGCGCATCTTGATCGAGTCGATGGAAGTCCTCCACAAAACGCCGATGATTTCCCTCGAGGGCGTGATCGTATTTGGAGGCAACGAAGTCGAGCATTTCGACGAAATGATCGAGATAGTAGCGGGTCGGTAGGACAGCAGGAAAGGAGGGGTTCACGTGGGGTAAGTTGGCATGTTCAGGAGAACATTTCCAGCCTTTCGATGCTTTTTTTCCATTTTTGGAACCAAAAAATTGGTTTCGATCGCTACGTTTGGTAGTCTCTGCCCCATGGCAGAAGTGTTGGAAGTCGAGGACATCAGTAAATCGTTTCCCGGGGTGAGGGCTTTGCATCAGGTGAGTTTTTCGCTCCAAAAGGGTGAAGTAGTCGCGGTGCTCGGTGAGAACGGAGCGGGGAAAAGCACGCTCATGAAGATTCTCGCCGGGGTGCAACGACCCGATGGCGGAACGATCCGAGTGGATGGTGCGAGGAAGGAGATCCGGTCAGTCGCGGAGGGCCTATCCCTCGGCATTGCTCTCATTCATCAGGAGCTTACTTTGGCACCGAATCTCAGTATCGCTGCGAATCTCTTTCTTGGTCGCGAACCCCGAACATTCGGGTTGATTCACGAGCGGGAAATTCATCAAAGATCGGAGGAATACTTAAATCGAGTCGGGCTCGACGTGCCGCCTGCGACTCTCGTTGGGGATCTTACGATCGGTCGCCAGCAACTCGTCGAGATCGCAAAGGCGCTCTCGACGAATGCTCGGATTCTCATCATGGACGAGCCCACCTCGAGCCTTTCTCTCCAAGAGACCGAACGACTTTTTGAGGTCGTGAAGGAACTGCGGGAGCGGGGAATCAGCATTCTTTATATTTCGCATCGATTGAGTGAAGTGATCGAACTCGCGGACCGCGTCATCGTGCTGCGAGACGGAGAAAATGTGGGCACTCTGGAACGCGAGGAGATTACGTATGAACGAATGGTAGGATTGATGGTGGGACGGGATCTCGCTCGGTTTTCGGCCTATGCTCCCCAAGTGCCCGGTGCTGCAGTGCTCACGGTTCGAGGTCTACGAACGCCAGCGCACCCGGTTCACGAGATTGATTTTGAGATCTGTGCCGGAGAGATTGTCGGCCTCGCGGGGCTCGTCGGAGCTGGGAGGACGGAATTACTCGCGACTCTTTTTGGCGTTACCCCGGCAGTGCATGGGAGGATCGCGGTAAACGGAGAAATTCTCCCGATCCGGAATCCAACTACGGCGATCGCAGCGGGGATCGCACTCGTTCCGGAAGATCGCAAACAGCAGGGACTCCTTCTGGGCATGGCCGTGGCGGAGAATCTCAGTCTCGCTCTGATCAGTCAGGAGCAGCGTTTAGGATTCATCCATTTTGACGCAGAGCAGCGCCTTTCCACGGAGATGATGGAAAAGATGAACATCAAAACGCCGTCGTCCCGCCAGATCGTGCGGTATTTGTCAGGCGGGAATCAGCAAAAGGTCGTGATAGGGAAATGGCTCGCGACCAAACCGACCATCCTTTTGCTGGATGAACCAACTCGCGGGATCGACGTGGTAGCAAAGCAGGAGATCTATGCTCTGATGGAGGGACTCGCAGCGGCCGGGGTCGCGATTCTGTTTGCTTCGAGCGAAATGGAAGAAGTTATCGGCTTGTCTGATCGTGTTCTCGTGATGCACGAAGGCAGGCTCTCGGGCGAACTGAGCCGTGAGGAATTAAGCGAGGAAGCGATCATGACTCTGGCGACGGGCCGCTCGAAGAGCGCGGCTTGAGGTGATCACCGCTCCATAGAAAAGGCAACCCTCTTGCCTTTCCGGAGTGACCCTATTGGCTTTTTATTGGCTTTTTGACTGGCTTTGACGAATTTTTCCAAAAAAGGGAAATATATCTTGTATCGAGAATCCCTTTCCCGCTACTCTTCGAGAACTTGCTATGACACCGCTTAACTGGTTTCGATTTGAAGTCTCCGGGAGAATGTTCCTAAAGTATTTCAGCGCCGTTTTTTGTAGTTTGTTCAGCTTGTTTGTAATCGGTCACGCGGACGACTGGGATGGCGATGGGTATGGTGATATCACGGGAGTATTGGTTGGCACGGGGGGTAGCGGAGGGTGGAGTGACTAAAAGAACGTCGCTGGGCGCGGGAACACACAAGGAGGGTGGACACTCCTGTCCACCACGAAGCCCATCAGTCGAACTCTTCTGATTTAGAGCAAAAGAGCCAAAAAGCTCCCAGCAAAATCGCTTCTTCCTACACCTACGACGCCCTCACCGCCCAGCTCACCCAAACTGCCAGCACCGACGGCACAAAGGTCGCCTACGCCTACAACTCCGAAGGCCGTCTCGCCAAAGTCACCGACGCCACCGGCACGCGGGAATTCGCCTACGATCTGCGCGGACAGGTCACGAAGGAAACAGTCGTCCTCCAACACGATCCGAAAGCCGACCCCATCCACTACGAGATCCGCCGCACCTACACCGCCCTCGGCCAGTCCGAAAGCGTCCATCTCGTCAGCGCCGACGGCCAATCCATCGCCCTCGACCACCGCATCGACTACACCTGGAACGAACACAGCCAACTCGCGAGCGTAAAAAGTCTCGCCGGAGAGTTCGCCTACGGCTATGATGAAGCCAATCCCGCCCTGCTCACCAAGATGACCGGTCCCGTCCATGAAGTTGAAACCAGCTACGAGCCGCATCGTAATTTGGTCACCGGCGTGGTGAACGCTTCCCGTAGCACGGGCATCCTGTCGGGGCCGCCTTCGGCCGTGGACCGTGCGGACACGCCCGATCCGAACCCTGCCGATCCCTCGCTCCTTGATGCGGACAAAACGATCGTATCCTCCTACGTTTACACCAACGACCTCCTCGGTCGCCGCGAAACCATCAGTCAAGGCGGCAGCTCCTTCGCGATGCTTCCACTCGGCGAAAACAAAATCGACGTCGCCTACAACGATCGCAGCGAGGTCATCGCTGCCACCACAAGGAGCGGCGACACTCTTGTCGCCCGGCAAGC
>JAGPCC010000350.1 GCA_018058245.1 Verrucomicrobiales bacterium | reverse complement strand
ACTCGTTCGCCGTTTTTCAGATCGACACAGGCGAGGCGTCCCTCGTCGAGTCCATAGGCATAGTCACCGAGGATCGCAGGCGAACTGAACTTCGTTTTTAGTCGGGTCGATTTCCAGAGTGGTTCGGTCCGATATCCGTCAGGGGAGGGGATGACGCGAATGAGAAGGCTCCCGACGCCGTAGCTCGCTGTGAGCAGGAGCTGGTCGGTGCCAACCTGAATCGGCTGGGCGACTTTCGGGAATTTGCCGGGCCACTCGTGCCGCCAGAGTTCTTTTCCATTTGTCGGGTCGACGCCGCTTACACTCGTGGCGTTGATGCTGACGATCTGTTCTCTACCGGCTAGCGTCATGAGCCGTGGCGAACTGTAGCTGGCCCCGGTCCCGAGGTAGGTCCAGACGGCGGCTCCACTCTGGAGATCACAGGCCAACAGGGTCGGTCCGGCGGATTCTGGTCCCGCTACGACGACGGCATTCTGCTCCGGCAGGATCAGGGGGGAAGTGGCCATTCCCCAGCGCTGGATGCCCCCGGCGAGCCCTTCGAGGACATTTCGGGACCAGACGGACTGACCGGTGGCGAGGTCGAGGCAATTGACGATCCCGGTCGCGCCCATCGCATAGACTTTTCCCTCGTAAATCGTGGGGGTCCCCCGAGGGCCGTCGCCGCCCATCGCGGCACCTTCGTTTTCCGCGCGTTCGAGGAGGAGGCGTGTCTCCGGCTGCGCGTGATTCCAGAGATCTTTCCCCGTGGCGAGATCGAGGGAAGTGATGCACTCGGCGTCGCCGACCTGTTGTTGGGTGATCGCCTGGGAACCGGAAACCACAAAACTCGACCACGCCTTGCCAATGGGGCGACGCCAGAGCAGCTGCGGCGGGTTTTTCACCCAATCTGTTGAAAAGGGCAGATCGTCGAAGATTCCGTTTCGGTCAGGCCCAAGGAAATTGAGGAGATCGGTCTCTACTTCGGCAAGGTTCACGGTCGAGGAGAGCGGGGCGGTGACCGTCTCCACCGGTGCTCGCTCTGCCTCGGGTGTTTTCCATTTCCAGACGATTCGTGGATAGGAGGATCCGGAGGCAGAACCCTCATATCGGACAAGCTTTGAGAGGACAAATCCGATTCCGGCAAATCCAAGCAAGATCCCGAGGAATCGCTGGAATCGGACTTTTGGTGTGCCCTTGCCATAGACGAGGTACCAAATCCCGAACGAGAATACCCAAAGCAGCACCACTGCAGGGAGGAACCAATTGAGGTAAGTCATCTCCTGCGAGACGATCCAGAAAAAGGCGACCGGACCGAGAAGGGCGATCAAAAGAAGGGCGCGAGAACGGGACGAGGGCATGGTCATTTTTCTCCAGAAAGGATCGTTTTCCGAACGGTAGCACAGGATGAAAGCGACTCGCTGAAAAACACCTTGTTTCGCCGGAACGATACCGGATGTTTGCGGCCAATATATGAGCGACGTGACACCGATCAGGAGACAGGCGGGGAGTGGATTGAGGATACTCCTTTCATTGGCCAGCGTCGTTGTGATCGTGGCAGGACTGAAGTTCTCCGCACCGCTCTTTATTCCGGTGATGTTGGGTCTGTTTTTTGCAATGCTGTCCCTCCCGATCCTGAACTGGCTGGATGACAAGGGCTTACCGAGGCCGGTGGCGGTGCTTGCCACGATTCTAATCGATCTCTTTTTTCTCATTCTTGTCGTTCTCCTGCTCTCTGGAGTCTTGGGAAATCTCCAGAGCAAGAGTGCCGAGTATGCCGAGAGACTGCGCAAGCAAGCGGCCGAGTTTTCGGAATCGATGGACCAGCAAATCACCCGGCTCGGAAGTTTCTGGACGCGAGCGGGTGAAACGGTCAAGGGGGCAAAACCCGGTGAGGGTGGAGCGACCCCGAATCCAGTGCAAAACGATTTGCCGATTCCAACGAAAATCGATTTGCCGAGTCCCGCAGGAGACGATCTTGCCGGAGTGTTAGAAGATTCTTTTCCGACCTTTCAGGAGCTTTTTGAACGGTATTGGGACTCGAACCGCCTTGTCGCGACCATCGGCCAGTTCGACGTTGTCGCCCGTTTCACCTCCCTCGCGTCGCAGAGCATTTTTGCGCTCATTGTCATGATCTTCATCCTCTCCGAGTCCGGTCGATACGCGCACAAGGTGCGGGATGTACTGCGGGAAAAGGGGCCCGATCTCAGTCTCTTCCAGAATACTTCACAAGACATCCAGAAGTATCTCGCGATCAAGACCGTCGCGAGTGCCGCGACCGGCATCCTTGCGGCGATTGTGTGTGTCGTTTTTCGGGTCGATTTCCCTCTGCTTTGGGGGCTCACGGCCTTTCTTTTTAACTATGTGCCAGCGATCGGTTCGATCTTCGCCGCAGTTCCGCCGGTGATTTTGGCTCTCATCCTCAACGGATTCTGGCCGGGAGCGGGAGTTCTTGCTTGTTATCTGGTGATCAATTTTACCATTGGGAATTTTCTGGAACCCATCTTTCTCGGCGAACGTTTTGGCCTATCGACCGTGATTGTCGTTTTGTCGGTGCTGTTCTGGGGTTTCCTCTGGGGACCGGTCGGCATGCTGCTCGCAGTTCCCTTGACGATGCTCGTCAAGGTGATGCTGGATAACAATTCTGATCTCCGCTGGATCTCCGCCTTTATGGGGAAGGGCCATGCCGATCCCGTAGACGAAGTCGCTGAAGGGACGTCCGTCGAAGGGGGCGTCTAGGAATTCATCGGCTTCGGAAGGCACGTTTTGTTGATTGAATCGACTTTCAAAAAGTGAGAGGATTCGAAGTCTATGAAGCTCATTACCGCTATCCTCGCCTCGGTTTTTGTTCTCATCTGTATGGTCTCCTGCAAAGATCGAATGGACCACCCAAAAGAGAAAGGGAGTAAAAAGTCGGCCGTGACGGAGTCGGACAACGATTTTGTTGGCCTGACAGAGCAGGCGGGTGTCGCGCTCGCAGGAAAGAGAACGCTGCGATTCCGGATCGTCTCGGTGGACGGACAGATGCGCCCGGCGACGCGCGATTTTCGTCCGGATCGTATCAATGCAGAGTTGGAAAAGGGGATCATCGTCAAGGTGACGAGAGGGTAGTGCATTCAAAGGAAGGCATGAGCGGATTATACCAAACACCGCTATCACGTTACAAGACGGGTTGCGAGATTTCCGCTACGCTACTTACGATTCCTGAAATTCCCTGTCTGCCATGTTCGATTTTCTTGCTGAAACCAACGGTCCTCTCTGCGGTGCCAAACGCACCCGACGCGAGTTCCTCACGGTAGGGGCGCTCGGACCGATCGGGCTCTCGCTTCCGCAATTTCTCGCGGCAAAACAACAGGGACGATTGAAGGGGGACGATACGAAGTCCTGCATCATGATTTTTAATCTCGGCGGGCCGAGCCACATCGACTTGTGGGATATGAAACCCGATGCCCCGAGCGAAATCCGGGGTCCGTTTAAACCGATTCGCACAAAATCGGAGGCAATCGATATTTCCGAAATTTTGCCACTCCATGCCAAAGTGGCAGACAAGTTTTCGTTGGTTCGATCCTGCCATCATGATGGCGCTGCGGTCCACGATGCGGGTTGGCAGATCATGCAGACAGGTCGGCGATTTACGGGCGGAGTGGAGACACCCCATGCCGGTGCTGTCGCGAGTTACCTGATGCCGCCGCGCAATGATCTTCCTCCTTTTGTGGTTTTGCCAGAGCTGATGGGCCGGGGTGGAGGAAATCTCCCGAACGGCCAGGCCGGAGGGTTCCTTGGCAAGGCGCAGGATCCGTTTTCTCTGATGGCCGACCCGTCGAAACCTGATTTCCGAGTTCCAGACCTCCTCCCGCCGGACCAGATCGGCGCTTCCCGCCTCGATCGTCGTCGGAAGATGCGAGATCTCGTTGATCATACCGTAAAGTCCTTCGAGGCGAGTGAGGATGCGCGGCTTCTCGATGAAAACTTTCACTCCGCCTTTCGGCTCATGACAAGTGAGAAAGCGAGGGCCGCCTTTGACCTTTCCCAGGAACCGCTTTCGGTGCGCGAGCGCTACGGAATGAATCGGGTCGGGCAGTGTTTTCTCCTCGCCCGTCGCCTCATCGAGAATGGGGTCCGGTTTGTGACAGTGAATACCTTCCTGACGGTCTTCAATGAACTCTCCTGGGACATTCATGGGTCAAAACCCTTCATCTCGGTTCAGCAGATGAAGGATCTTGTTGCACCAATGTATGATCAAGCCTACTCCGCGCTGTTGGAGGATCTTTTTCAGCGAGGCATGCTCGACGATGTCCTCGTGGCCGGTTTGAGCGAGTTCGGGCGAACTCCGAAGGTCAACCCTGCCGGCGGTCGAGACCACTGGCCGCAGTGTTTCACCTGTTCGTTTGCCGGTGGTGGGGTCAAAGGGGGGCAGGTCATCGGAAAGAGCGATCCGATCGGAGGTTTCCCGGCGGAGCGGCCGGTCGAACCGGGCGATCTGGTCGCAACGATTTTTCACGGATTGGGTTTTGATCTAGAGACGCACCTTCCCGGTCCAGCAGGGAGACCGTTTCCGATAGTCGATTTCGGAAGAGAACCCGTGAAGGAACTGTTTGGATCATGAGACCTGCCGTTTTCTCCCTTTTCATCGGGGTGCTCTCCTACGGCGCCAGTTTTGCTGGTGACATGCGGATCCTGCC
>JAGPCC010000095.1 GCA_018058245.1 Verrucomicrobiales bacterium | reverse complement strand
ACTACCGTTCTGCATGGAATCGACCACGTCTTTCTTGAGGAGGATGGGCGGCTTGCGGCCAAATACCTTGGCGGTCGTGATCACGACATCGCTTTGCGCACACACTTTCGCCTGCGCCTGGATCTGCTTTTCGAGCTGCTCGGGAGTGAGTTCCCTCGCATATCCCTGATCGGTTCCGGCGGTGTCACCGAGATCAATGCGGAGTGCTTTTGCACCGAGTGATTCTGCCTGCTCGAGCGCTTCGGCGCGGACGTCGAAGGCCGTCACGCGGGCTCCGAGACGTTTTGCCGTGGCGATCGCCTGGAGACCCGCGACGCCGATTCCGAGGACAAATACCTTCGCCGGTGAGATCGTGCCAGCCGGGGTCATCATCATCGGGAAAATCGTATTCATCCGGTTCGCTGCGATGATCACCGAAACGTAGCCTGCGAGATTCGCCTGCGAGCTGATCGCGTCCATCTTCTGGGCTAGCGTCGTCCTCGGGATCATTTCGAGACTGATCGCGCTCACCTTTTGCTCTGCAAATTTGGTGATGAGATCCTTTTCGTTAAAGGGATCCAGAAAGCTGATGTGGATCGCTCCAGCCTTGAGTTGCCCGACTTCCTCCAGTGATGGCTTGCGCACACGAGTGACCAAATCCGCCGAGGCGAGGGTTCCGGCGCGGTCGTGGGTCACGGTGGCTCCCACCTCAGCGTAGGCGCTGTCGGGATGGTCGCAGCGGGCACCAAGGCCCGATTCAATGATCACCTCGGCACCGAGGCCGATGAGTTTTTTCACCGCAGCGGGATCGAGCGAGGCTCGTGTCTCGATGGGGTCGGTTTCTCGTGGGGCAAAAATTTTCATTCCGAATGGGGGCACCGGTGATTCTCTCCGGCCTGGGCCTTCTTTTTAGGCTCTCCTAAATGAAGGAAAGGTTCGTAGTGTAGCTGTCAGGTCGGCTCTGTCGACAGGATTTCTCCATTTCGATCCCATGAAAAGGCTTTCCGTGCTCACAATCGAGTCGCATCGGATACAGAATGCAAAGACGTAGACCGACCCGATCTCTCCTCAGAAGGGAGAGGATAGCTTCGAGCCAATCCCGACATCGGGTGTAAATTGCTGAATTCGAATCTCTGGATGTTTCACAAATCGGAGCGCCATGCCGAATTTTTTCCAACGGTTCATGATTAATCCCTCGATTTCGTGAGGAGTCCTTCCACGTAGGAGATGCATTTCCAAGGCATTCTTTGGATTGACTCCGGTAAGGACCGCTTCGAGATAATGACGCAGTGAATTCCCGTCCTCGAAGCAGAAATATTCGGTTAGGAGGAGGGCTGCGGAGTATTCGCACTGACCTCCGTTGGGACTCGCTGCCGTTGTGTTGTTAAATCCGTTGAGCCCTAGGGTCAGGAAACGATCGAGGTTCGGAAGTTCCACCTCTTGAACCTGAAGTATTTCTCCGCCCCCGAGCCGCTCCGAGAGATGCCGACGAATTTGTACCGGATGATTTACGAAGTTAAAAAACCCTGGAGAGGTTTGCAACGCGCTATAAAGTTCTGCCGTGCCTTCTGGAATCCATGCAGGAAGACGGAGCGCGGAAAGACTTGTGCAGGCCTGATGCACCATTTCATGAACAAATATTTTGTAGGAGTTCCGTTTATCGAGGGTAAACCGAGAGTAACTTCCTTTCGGTTTTTCGTTTCGGGTTGCGCTCAACGGAACGTGAACCTGATTCGTACCGGTATGATAATAGGCACCCCAATTATCCTGAGCGCCAGAACGATAGAAATCGGTGTCAGAATGGTAAAGAATGACGACCCGTTTTTTATCCGATGATCTGCCCCACGTGAGCGGTAAGGGAGAATCTTTCAATGCGAGATCGATCGCTTCGCAGGTGACCGCGATCCCTTCGGCCACCTTCGGATTGACCGGGACATCGGATCTGAATTCGTAGTGGGTGCTCTCCCAGGTTTTCCCTTGGTTACTTGAGGTGAGATTGATGGGCTGCTGTCTACCTTCGATTTTTGATGGCCACTGATTTTTTACCCCGGGGTAGAGATCCCCAAAGAGTTCGTGGTCCATTTGATGTCCTCTCACGTAGTCACGATCCGGTTCGCTGAGACGCGAGAGAGGCACGCGATAAATCCGATTCGCAGGGAGGACGCGAAGAAGCGCTTCCTCCGGTGAACCGACGACCAGAGCACCCTGTAGAGTGCGGCCCTCAAGGTCGGCCCATTGTCTCACTTCGGTTCCGAATTTCGAAGAATCGACGATCCCCAGAATTAACAGGGCAATGAATCCTAATACAAAGAACGCCACGGCTCCGAGTAAACACCGCTTGAGGAACGACCGGATCATGGAATTCTATGGATGGTGGTAAGCAAAAGGGCGCTTCCCGAGTCGCCCCACCCTCACCCCTCAATCGTTTTCCGCGCCCAGGCGGCTGCACCCATCACTCCGGCGTCTTCTTCGAGTTCGGCGGTGACAATTTTGAAGCTCTTTTTGTAGGGGCCGAGGACACGACTGACCGCCGATTTTTTGACCGCTTCCAGGTACAGCTCGGGCATGGCTTCGACGAGTCCGCCTCCCAGAACGATGAGATCGGGGGCGAGAAGGTGGACGACGGTGGCGACTCCGCAGCCGAGAAGGGTAGCGGCGCGGCGCACGATCTCTTCGATCTCTTTGTCACCGGCTTCGATCGCTTTGGCGAGGGCTCCGCTCGTGATCTTGGAAATGTCGGTCCCGCAGGCTTTGAGCAGATTCGGGGCCTGTCCCCGGTAGGCGGCGCGGGAGGCTTCGATCGCGATCTTGAGCCGCGAACACTCGGTCTCAAGTGTGCTGCCGTCTTCGCCGCTCCCGGAGGTTTCCGGGTAGAGCGGGATGTGGCCGAGTTCCATGCAGGAGAGTTTGGCTCCCTGGAGGAGCCGACCGTTGATGACCGCCCCGGCGCCGATTCCGGTTCCTGGAAAGATCCCCACAGCACAACGGGCACCGCGAGCGGCACCCTCGGTATATTCCGCGTAGACACCTGCATCGACGTCGTTGCAGATGACGGTGCGGCAAGAGAATGTCTTGCTGAGAAAAGCCTCCACCGGGACTCGTGTCCATCCGAGATTGGGCGCCTCGACGATTTCGCCCTTTTCTGGATTGATCGGGCCGGGACAGCCGACTCCGATGCCGGCGAGTTGTGTGGGGTCGGCCCCGGCGTCGTCGAGGGCCTCCTCAATCAGCGAAACCATGCGGGTGAGGCCGTGTTTTGCCCCTTTTGCCCCTAGAGTTTTCTGTTTCGCGCGGCCGAGTGTCTGGTAATCGTCGTTGAAGACTTTGGCGAGCATCTTGGTTCCGCCGAGGTCGAATCCTATCCAGACGCGGCCGGGGTAACTGGGCTTTTTCTTGTTCATGGGATACGTTCTTTCGCGGCTTTCCGAGCCCAGCGGTCGGCTTCGATGATTTCTTCCAAAGCCGGTCGATCTACAGTCTTGTGACGAGACATCGTCTCCGCGACGGTGTCCCAGATTCCGGGAAAGCTCAAGTGACGTTCCAGAAAAGCGCTCACCGCAACCTCGTTGGCTGCATTGAGGACCGCAGGAAGAGTGCCCCCGGACTCCCCTGCTTCTTTTGCCAATCGCAGCGCAGGGAAGTCCTCCCAGCGAGGAGCCTCGAAATCGAGGCGGGCCAATCGGGCAAAATCGAGAGGGGGAAGGGTATTCGGAACCCGCTCGGGCCAGGTCACCGCATACTGGATGGGAAAACACATATCTGTTGTGCTGAGCTGCGCGAGGATGGAACCGTCGATGAACTCGACCATGCTGTGGACGATGCTCTGGGGGTGGACGATGACATCAACCCGGTCCATCTCGATGTCAAAAAGCCAGCGGGCTTCGATCATCTCCAGACCTTTGTTGAACAAAGTTGCCGAATCGATCGAGATCTTGCGCCCCATCTCCCACGTCGGGTGTTTCAGAGCTTCCTCGACGGTGACGGCGGACAGGCTCGACGCGGGGCGTTGGCGGAAAGGGCCGCCTGATGCCGTGAGGATGAGTCGGGAAACTTCTTTGGAATCGTGGCCTTCGAGGCATTGAAAAATCGCGTTGTGTTCGGAGTCCACCGGGAGGACTTTGACCCCTTTTTCCCGAGCGGCCGACATGACGGCTTCTCCGGCCATGACGAGGATTTCCTTGCTTGCCACGGCGATGTCTTTGCCCGCTTCGATGGCGGCGAGGGCGGGCCGCAAACCGGCGACTCCGACGATCGCGATGAGGACGAGATCGGCTTCGGGCAGCGTCGCCAGTTCGATGAGGCCTTCTTCTCCGGTATGAAGCGTGACATCTGAGGGGACGGCACTTTTCAGGCTATCCAACCCTATTGGGTCATAGAGACAACTCTGTTTGATCCCGAATTCATGAATCTGCGCAGCGAGGGAATCGACACTGCTGTGTGCGGCGAGGCCCACCAGCGTCATCCGATTCGGGAGGTCGCGTGCGACTTTGAGGGAGCTTTCCCCGATCGAACCGGTCGAACCGAGGACAACCACTTTTTTGGGAGGAGGGAGGTCAGGCATCGGCTACACTCGCGGGACTCAGGTAAAAAGAACGAGATACAGGTAAAAAACCGGAGCGGTGAAGATGACTGAATCGATGAGATCGAGGAAGCCTCCGATTCCGGGCATGACGTGACCGCTGTCTTTCACGGCAAGACTGCGTTTCATGATGGATTCCGCGAGGTCTCCGAGAACCGCGACGAGAGGGAGGAGAAGCCCGAGGATTCCAGCATCCAGCGCGCTGATCGCGGGGATCTGATCTCCGGCGACATACCAGAAAACATAACTCCCGATCATGGCGATGGTGAGCGCTCCCCAGAACCCCTGCCAGGTTTTCCCGGGGCTGATATGGGGAACAAGTTTGTCGCGTCCGATCGCGGAACCGACAAGGTAGGCCCCGATATCGGTGAGTTTTGTCACGGTGACGAGGTAGACCAGATAGACGACGGAGGCGGGCTCACCTGCCGTGTTTGTGAGGGGTAGCAGGAGGATTTTCGGGACGAAGCTGAAGAGGATCACGCAGTAGGCAAATCCGAAGAGGGTCGCGGCGATTTCGTCAAAAGAGCGGAACCCTTCCAACGGAGCGCGGAGACGCACTAGGAACATGAGGATGGTAAGAATGGCGAGCGCAAGGCTGTCGAGCGAGAGAATGGTGCTGGCGTCATATCCCCAGAGCGGGGCAAACAGGAGGACGAGATAGGCGCTGCCGACGCCGAAGGCCAGCCAGCGGTAGCGCCGATATCCTGCCGTGGGGAAGAGACTGAAGTATTCGATGAGGCCACCCATCGAGAGAATCCCGAAGAGGATCAGAAAGAAGAACGGTTTTCCGAGCCACAATGCCACACTGATGAGCGCAACGAGGATGGTCGTGCTGATGGTTCGATAAAGCAGCGTTCGTCGCTTGGAAGCGGCGGCAGTTGGGTCCGGCATACAGATGGGTGTTCTGAGCGTTCATGAAACAGGCAAGGAATCCCCTTGGCAATCAATAAATGGATGGAAGCGGTAGGATGGACTCAAAATCGGGCTTACTTGGCTCAGTGTTCCCGTCACGAGCAATCTTTCCTCTGGGAAACGGAGGGTGTTTGCTGCTTATTCGAGGGAACGGGGGTACGAACTGATGTCGAAAAAGAAAAAAATCTCGGACGAAGAACTCAGTGGTGCCGCTCTCGTGAAGGAAACGGCTCGCCGCATTCGCTTGGCCCGGACGCACTGGGATGCCCATCACAACGGGGCTTGTCGTCTCGAGCGGACGCGGGCGTTGGCCCTCTATGAGCGTCTTTCGGTAACGGAAAAAGAGCAGATCCCCCAGGTCTTGAGGGTCTGGTTGCGATATCGTAGCGAAAAATACTTCGGGGAGGACAGAACTCCGCCCGGGTCAGGCCCTCCGGGAAAGGGACGTAAGTGAGAGTTTTCTCCCTTCCCTCATTTTTTGTCCAGTGCAGACCGTTTTGGGGCGCAATTCGGCCCATCTCGGTGCTTGAAGTGCGGGGTTCGTTCGTGGAAAGTGGACGGCTTGCTCGGTCACGCTCTGAATTAGAATATGATTCGCTATTTGAATACTCTCCTCCTCCTCCTTGGTTCGATCGCCCTGAATCTCAGTTTGACGAAGGACACCTTTGCGCAGGAGGCAAAAGCGTATCCCGATGCTCCGGCGGAGACGGTGCCGCTGGAGATGTTTGTCGAGCCCGAGGGGCTTGAAGTCACGGTCTGGGCATCTTCGCCTCAGCTCTTCAACCCCACGAACATGGACATCGACCGCGACGGGCGGATCTGGGTCGCCGAGGGCGTTCGCTACCGGAAACACTTTGACCGTCAACCCGAAGGCGACCGCATCGTTGTGCTCGAAGACACGGATGGCGACGGGAAAGCCGATTCGAGCCACACTTTTGTGCAGGAACCTCTCCTGGTTGCCCCTCTTGGTGTTGCGGTGATCGATAACAAGATCGTTGTCTCCCAACCGCCGCACCTCATCGTCTACACCGACGTCGATCGCGATCTGAGATTCGATGAGAGCAAGGACACTCGCGAGATTCTCCTCACCGGGTTCAGTGGCCAGAATCACGATCACTCGTTGCACTCCGTCACCGTCGGGCCGGATGGAAAATGGTATTTTAACTCCGGGAACACGGGCGGACAGTTCACGGACAAGTCGGGAAAGACCTTCACGATCTTTGGTTCCTATCGCGCCAAAACGATCGGACCCTTTGAATTTCCCCACAATCCCAACGAACTCGCCGGGAAAGTGAGTGATGATGGACATGTCTATGTCGGTGGCTTCACCGTGCGCATGAATCCCGACGGGACAGATGCAGAGATCATCGGCCACAACTACCGGAACTCCTACGAACAGTCGATCAATTCGCTGGGCGACATCTTCCAAAATGACAACGATGACCCGCCCGCCTGCCGAGTCTCATGGCTCATGGAATACGCCAATTTCGGATTTTCCTCCAATGACGGACAGCGGACATGGCGGGCCGATAAACGCCCCGGTCAAAGCATCCCCGTGGCCGAGTGGCGGCAGGAGGATCCGGGCATCACCCCGGCGGGCGATGTCTATGGAGGGGGATCACCGACGGGAAATGTCTACTATGAAAATGGTGCCCTTGGTGAGGACTGGATCGGCACTTTTCTTGCCTGTGAGCCGGGCCGGAATACCATTTTTGCCTACCAACCTACGCTCCAAGGGGCCGGGTTTCAGCTCGATCGCACCGATTTTGCGACGACCAATCCGAGCAAAGCGTTCGCCGGTTCGGATTTCCTCGGGGGCGAGCAAAGTGTCAACCGAGAGACCAATACCTTGTTCCGCCCTTCAGATATTGCGGTCGGACCGGATGGCGCTCTATACGTCGCGGACTGGTATGATGCCCGTGTCGGTGGTCACCAGGATCTCGAAGACTCCTGTTCGGGAACGATCTATCGGATCGCGCCAAAAGGATTTACGTCAGTCGTTCCGAAGTTTGATGAAACTACACTGGAAGGACTTATCGAAGCCCTTAAGTCCCCCGCGATCAACGTGCGGTCGATTGGTTTTGAGGGACTCAAGGCAAAAGGACGCGAGGCACTCGACCCAGTCGCCGCTTTGCTGAATGATCCGAATCGTTTCATCCAAGGACGGGCCATTCACCTGCTCTATCAACTCGGGATCAGTGGTCCGCGGGTGGCTGGATATCCCGGCAACCAGCCCAATCCCGAGAGGAAAATCGCAGCCTATCGGGCGATGCGCCGGGCCGGACTCGACTTCAGCAGTGCTGCTCTTGAACTCGCGCATGATGAAAGCCCCGCCGTTCGCCGGGAGGTAGCCCTCTCGATGCGGAATGAGTCGTTCGATTCATCCCACGATGTCCTCGTCACGATCGCGAAAGGTTACGATGGCAAAGATCGTAGTTATCTTGAGGCCTTTGGTACCGGCGCAACCGACAAAGAAGCAGAGATCTACGCAGCGGTGAAAAAGGAGATGGGGGACGACGACTCCCGCCGCTGGACTGAACCCTTCGCCGGGATCACCTGGAGGTTGCATCCCGCCTCGGCGATTGAGAATCTCGCCATTCGAGCGCAGAGCGAGATCTTGACTCAGGCGCAACGTCAGCAAGCTCTGGATGCCCTTGCCTTTATTCCATTGAGGGCAGCCGCCAATGAGATGCTTACGATCGCGCAGATCGATACTCCGGTGAAATCGAGCGCCATTTTTTGGCTTATGAATCGGGCGAACAATGATTGGAAGGACTTCGATTTGCTCGCCGAAATGAAAGCCCGAGGGATCTACGATCCGGCAAAAGTAGTCATCCAAGAGATTCTGACTCCCGAGCCGGACGCGACGCAGAAGAGCGCTCTCTCCGTCGAGGCGACTCTCGCTCTCACGGGCGATGCCGAGCGCGGCAAAATCACGGCAACTCGATGTGTGATGTGTCACGAAATCGGCGGGATAGGAGTGCAGTTTGGTCCTCCGCTCGACGGATGGGGGAAAACGCAGACCTCGGAAGTGATCGCCCGAAGCATCATCGACCCGAGTGCGGACATTTCTCATGGATTCGACGGTGCCGAACTGGTAACGAAGGACGGGAAGACAATCAACGGGCTGCTCATTCAGGAAGGAAATCCGCTGATCATCGTGAGCATGGGAGGGATTACCCAAATCCTTCCAAAAAACAAAATTGCTGAAAATCGCAAGATGACCCGATCCATGATGCTGAGCGCCGCCCAACTCGCGCTGACGGAGCAGGATGTCGCTGACCTGGTGGCGTATTTGAAGGTAAACTGAGTTTAGGACCGAGAGAGTGAATCGACGGCGGTTCCTCAGTGAAACCCAGAATGGTAATGTGCCATTGATAGCCTACTGTTTCAGCAATGAGTTTTCGGCGGTTTATCGGGGACCTTTCGCGTCATCTCTTTTGGGATATCGACTCTGCGTCTCTTGAGCAAGGGAAGCACGATTCGTTTCTCATCGTCCGGGTCATGGACCGCGGAACTCTTGAAGATGTAAAATTGGTTTGGGAATACTACGGGTCCGATAAAGTGCGTGAGGCTCTCCTCGAAGCGCCTGCGCTGGGTAAAAAGACGCTTTCGTTTTTCGCCAATCAGTTTGCGCTTCCTCTGGAAGCATTTCGAGCCTTTCGTCATCAGGGAACTCTCTGGAAGTCATGACGCTACATCGTGAAGCGGTCACTCCGGAGTTGCTCCTCCTCCTCCTCGAATTGATGACGGAAGAGGGGTTGAGTTATTTTGAGGATGCTGAGGTACAGCCTGACCCCCGGAGTCTCCGAAATCAGAATTGGGAGGCGGTAAAGAGTCTCATTTTGCGAAACAGTCGACTCTGAATGTAAGAGGGTTGGGTGGGCTTTCCGACCCTGTTTGCCGCCTCGATTTGCAGCCGATTTGCAGGATATCGGGAGAATGCGAACCTGAGAGCAAAAAAGACCTGTTTTCCGGGCGAAAATCGGCGTAATTCGTTGATATTTCAGGGTTTTGAGCGTATTAGAGGAGATCGAAAATCGCTTTTCCGGAAGGAATTGGAACTCTCCTCCTTTCGCGCATTTTCCCGCCCCCATCTCGTACCTATCTTATGTCAGACCCTGCTCAAGACAATACGCCGCCGCGACCGACTGGAGACTACGATGCCGGACAGATCGACAAGCTCGAAGGCCTCGAGGCCGTCCGCAAACGTCCCGGAATGTATATCGGTGATCCCGCGACCGAGCGGGGACTTCACCACACGGTTTTTGAAGTGCTCGACAACTCGATCGATGAGCATCTCGCAGGTCACTGCAACCTCATCACGATCAACATCCACGCGGATGGTTCGATTTCGGTCGAGGATGATGGACGGGGGATCCCGGTCGATACGCACCCGAAATTCGGTATTCCTGCGGTGGAGCTCGTGCTCACAAATCTCCATGCCGGCGGTAAGTTCGGCCAGGGTGCCTATAAGTTTTCCGGTGGCCTCCACGGGGTCGGAGCAAAGTGTGTGAACGCCCTTTCCGACTGGTTTACCGCCGATGTCTACCGGAACGGAAAGATTTACCATATCGCCTTTGAGCGTGGAGTTACGACGAAGCAACTGGCGGTGATCGGTGACCTGAAGGACCCGAAGCGCACGGGAACCAAGATCTCCTTTTTTCCTGACACGACCATTTTTACGGCCGGGATCAATTTCAATTTTGACTATCTCGCCAATCGGATGCGCGAACTTGCCTTCCTCAATCCAGGGGTTCGCATCGTTCTGATCGACGAGCGGGAGGATTCGAAAAAGAAAAAAGAGTTCTACTACGAAGATGGTATCATCGAGTTCGTAAAGCAGCTCGGGGAAAACAAGGAACTCGTTCACGACAAACCGGTCAGTCTCAGTGGCAAGCGCATGGTCGAGATCGATGACAATGGTAAGACAGCCGAGGACGAGTGTTACGCCGATGTTGTTTTGCAATACACTGGGGACTATCACGAGAACGTGCTCTGTTTTGCGAATTCGATTCCGAACGGTGATGGTGGAGCTCACCTTTCCGGATTCCGTGCCGCCCTCACGCGGGCGTTCAACAACTACGCCAAAGCGAATAAGCTGCTCAAGGATAAGGACCCTGCGATCACCGGGGAAGATTGCCGTGAAGGGATCGTTGCCGTCATTTCAGTGAAACACCCGAATCCGCGCTTCAGCTCACAGACAAAAGAGAAGCTCGTCAACAACGAGGTTGAGGGGGTTGTTAGTTCCATCGTCTACGAAGGTCTCTCCGAGTTTTTTGAAGAAAACCCGGCGCTCGCCAAAAAGATGATCGACAAAGTTCTCAACGCCGCGCGTGCTCGTGAGGCGGCGAGGCGTGCCCGTGATACGGTGCGGAAGTCTGCGATGTCCGGTGGAGGATTGCCAGGGAAGCTCGCGGACTGCTCCTCCCGTGACCCCTCGGAGAGCGAGCTATACATAGTCGAGGGAGATTCCGCAGGTGGTTCCGCGAAGCAAGGGCGAGATCGTCGCACCCAGGCGATCCTTCCGATTCGAGGGAAATTGATCAACGTGGAAAAAGCCCGTCTCGATAAGGTGCTTCAGAACAAAGAGATCCAGACCATGATCACGGCGATTGGTGCCGGGATCGGTGACGGAGATCAGGAGGGGGCATTCAAGATTGAGAAGGTTCGCTACCACAAAATCATCATCATGACAGATGCGGACGTTGATGGATCGCACATCCGGACGCTGCTGCTCACCTTCTTTTGCCGGCAGATGCTGGAACTCGTAAAGCGCGGATACGTTTACATCGCTCAGCCGCCTCTCTACAAGATCACCCGTCGCAAGCGCGAACAGTATGTGCAAGACGACCGCGAACTGAGCCAGATTTTGATCTCGCTCGGGGCGGATGATGTCTATTTGCGAAACCTCCAGGGTGGGAAGGACGAAAAAGTATCTCCCGAGAATCTGAAAGAGATCCTCGAGATGCTGGAGAAATTCAATCGCTACAGCGACGCGATCGCTCGCAATGCAGGGAATTTTGAAGAGTACCTTGCCCACGGGCGAGAAGGAAAACTTCCAGAATACCTGGTGCAGATTCGGGAGGGCAATGAAGTCTTTGTGAAATACTTTGTCGACGAATCCGACCTTCGAGACTATGCCGCCGCCAATGCAGATCTCGGTATTTTCGGCAGCAGCGTCGAGAGTGTCACCGAACAGGGCGAGGTTGAACCCGTTAGTGAAATCACGGTTGCGAGAGTGGATGGTCCGACGCGTCGCGGGAGACTCATTGAGATTCACGAGGCGCGATCCATTACGAAATTGATCAACGCTCTCGCCGAAAAGGGGATCAGCGTCGAGAATCTATCGGACGAAGACCGACCGATTTTCGAAATTATCGAAGGGGAGAGCGAGCACGCGAAGGTCCATCCAATCTTCAGCGTTTCTCAGATTTTGGAGACGGTGATTCAAATCGGGCGTCGCGGTATGCAAGTGCAGCGATTCAAGGGTCTTGGGGAGATGAACGCAAAAGAGCTTTTCACCACGACGATGGATCCCACGGTCCGAAAGCTTCTGCGAGTCAAAATGGATGAAGAAAATCAAGTTGAAGCAGATCGGATCTTCACCATTCTGATGGGTGACGTAGTCGAACCCCGCCGCCGTTTTATCGAGGACAACGCCCTCAGTGTCCGCAATCTCGACATCTGACCCATGACTCCTGACCCTATCATCCCCCCCCGGCACGCCGACATCGAACCCATCAGCGTAGCTGTGGAGATGTCGAATTCCTTTCTCGACTATTCGATGTCTGTCATCATCTCGCGGGCGCTGCCTGATGTGAGGGACGGGCTCAAGCCCTCGCAGCGAAGGATCCTTCTGGCGATGAATGACCTCAATCTTGCTCCCGGTAAAAACTACCGGAAATGTGCGAAGATCTGTGGTGATACCTCCGGTAACTACCATCCGCACGGTGAGGCGACGATTTACCCCACGCTGGTGAATATGGCGCAGCCGTGGACGATGCGGGATACGCTGATCGACGGTCAGGGGAACTTTGGTTCGGTCGAGGGTGATCCGCCGGCGGCGATGCGATATACCGAGGCCCGTCTTACCCATCTCGGACATGTTCTCATGGCCGACATGGAAAAGGATACGGTCGATTACATCGCGAACTACGATGAAACTCAGCGCGAGCCGGTTGTTTTCCCTGCGGCATTTCCGAACTTGCTCGTAAACGGTGGAACGGGCATCGCGGTGGGCATGGCGACCAACCTCGCTCCTCACAATCTCGGAGAGATCGTAGACGGTATCTGTGCCACGGTCGACAATCCTGACATCACGGTCGAGCAGCTTCTCACCTACGTGAAAGGGCCGGATTTCCCGACCGGATGTACGATCCTCGGGACTCGCGGCATTTACGATTATACCCGCACGGGACGGGGAAGTATCAAAGTTCGTGGTCGTGCCAGTATCTCAGAAGATGCAAGGGGTCGCGAACAGATCATCATCACGGAGATTCCCTACTCCGTGAACCGGGCGCGGCTCGTCGAGCGCATCGCCGAGCTTGCCAACGCCAAGATCCTCCCAGAGATCAGTGCGGTGCGGGATGAGTCGGATGAAAACAACCGCGTTGTGGTTGATCTGAAGCGTGACGCACGTTCGCAGGTCGTCCTGAACAATCTCTACAAGCACACCGCGCTGGAGTCGACTTTTTCGGTCAACATGCTCGCGATCGATCATCGCCGCCCGCGCCTTCTCAATCTGAAGGATGCGATGGTGTGTTACATCGAGCACCGCCGCGAGGTGGTTCTGCGACGTACCCGCTATTTGCTTGGAAAGGCGGAGGAACAGGCCGAGAAACTGGAGGCCTTCCTCCTCGCTCTCGGGAATCTCGATGATTTTATCCGCATGATCCGGGATTCGAAGACCCGCGATGAAGCGCGTGAAAAGATCAAAGGTTATCACTTCGAACCGGCAGCAGCCGAGGCCCTTGGCATCCTCATTCGTGGGCAGGCGAGCCTGAAAATCGTTCCTGGTAAATATGTTTTTACCGACAAGCAGGTCGATCACATCCTCGAATTGCGACTGTATCAACTGGTCGGACTCGAGCGAGACAAGGTCAAAAACGAGTATGACGAACTGCTCGAAAAGATCCGCGACCTTCTCGATATTCTCGCCCGTGAAGAGCGAGTCCTCCAGATCATCAAAGACGAGCTGCTCGACATCAAAGAGCGGTATGCGACACCCCGCAAGACCGACTTCGGTCTCGACGAAGGAGAAATCGCAGTAGTCGATCTGATCGCGAATGACTCGAACATCATCACCATTTCGCACCGGGGGTATATCAAGCGCACTCCCGCAAGTGAGTTCCGCACCCAGGCCCGCGGCGGCAAAGGGCTCAAGGGCATGGAAACCCGGGAAGCGGTGGACAAAGAGGATGAAAATGATTTTGTCGAGCACCTCTTTGCGGCGACAGCTCATGATTACCTGATGTTCTTCACCGACACCGGGCGTCTTTATATCGAGCGCGTTTTTCAGATTCCGGAAGGGAGCCGGACTGCAAAAGGACGATCGATCAAGAATTTGCTCAATCTGAGACCCGAAGAAAAAATCGCCTCGGTTCTCCGGATCGAAGCGGTCGGCAATGAGGACAAAAGCGCGACTTTCGTGGAGGACAAATTTGTTCTGTTTGCTACCCGTTCCGGGAAGGTTAAAAAGACGAAACTCTCCGATTTCCGCAACTTCCGGAAAGATGGAATCATAGCGATCCGTATCGAAGAGGGGAACTCGCTTCGCAATGTCGTTCTCACGGACGGCACGAATGATATCTCCATGGTGACAAATCGCGGGTATGCGGTTCGCTGCAACGAAAACACGATCCGTCCGATGGGGCGTGGTTCTGCCGGGGTTCGCGGGATTCGACCCCGTCCCGGCGACTACCTCGTCGGGTTGACCGTCGTCGACGACAGCACTCATTTCCTTGTCGTCAGTGAAAAGGGACTTGGCAAACGCACTCCGTTTGAGGACTACCCGACCAAAGGGCGCGGTGGCAAAGGGGTCATCACCATGAAAGTCACCGAAAAGACCGGTGCGGTCACTGCTGCGATTCGTGTCGCTGTCGATGACGAGATCATGCTCATGACCACTACCGGTCAGTCCGTCCGCATTCGCGCTGCTGATATCCGTATCACCGGTCGAAATGCATCGGGAGTGAAGCTGATGAACCTCAAAGCGGGAGAGTTGATTCAGGACATCGCTCGAGTTGTCAACGACGGCGAAGAAGATGAAACCGAAGTAGCGGCACTTCCCGAGATCGATCCAAGTGAAATCGAGGAGGAAATCATCGATGATCTCGAGGAGGAAGAGGATGACATCACCGACGAGGATGATGCCGAGGACGAGGAGAGCGAAGAGGACGGCGATGAAGAGAAGTGAGAGTGACCGGCTTTCACTTCGATTCACTGCGTCCTTGGTCGTATCGGTTTACTATAAAGTGATCTTAAGTAACTGCTTTCGACTCGCAATAGATAACCTGGAGATTTCGTGTCCCTGGAGATTTGAAACGGGGGAGTACCTGGGGTGTCGTTATTCGGATTCCTTTTCAGTAACTCAAAGGTTCGAGGGGGAGCTGGAATTCTCCCTGAGCCACTCCGCGTATTCCGCCTCAATCATTTCGCCGGCGGCGAGAGCAAGGGTGCGCACCACTGCTTCCGCCTCGGTTGCTTGGAACTTAAAACCGTTTCGTTCTAGAAAACCAGCGCCGAGCATGAACCCGGTGCGCTTGTTACCGTCAAGAAACGGATGATTCTTTACGATGCCTATAGAGTAAGACGCGGCCAGATCTGTTATCGCCGGTTTGCTATAATGAAAGAGTTGCACAGGGCGTGCCAAGGCCGACTCCAGCAGGTTTTCATCCCGCACGCCCGCAATTCCTCCGTAATGCATGAGCATCATGTCGTGCAGCGCGAGACATTCCTCTCGCGAGAACCAATAAGGCTCAGTCATTTTGCCAACTCACGGAGAGCGCTGCGGTATCGGCGATTTAGCGACTCGAACACGGCCATAGACTTGGCGAATTCCGGGTTGCTGGCAGTCAATCGAACTCCGTCCTGTGACTCGGTTAATGTCATCGTGTCACCCTCTTCCACATTAAGGTGGGATAATACTTCCTTTGGCAAAACGATTCCCAGTGAATTGCCGATTTTGCGAACTTTGAGCTCAACGTTCATGATCTTAATGTAGTCACATTCGTAATAACATCAAGTGCGATTCCAGCTTCACCGCCACCTCAGTCCCCCAACCTCTCCGCAATCACCTCGGCATAGACCCGGTGCTCCGCCTCATGGATCCGCGCGGTGACTCTCTCGACGTTATCTCCTCCACGGATTGGCACGGACTCCTGTCGCAGAACCAAGCCGGTATCGACTCCGGCATCAATAAGATGCATGGTACAGCCGGTCACTTTTTCCCCGGCAGCAAGAGCCTGTGCGACGGCATTGAGACCGGGTTAGAGAGGCAGGAGAGAGGAATGAATGTTAAGAATGCGACCAAAATTTCCGAGGGACAGGCCCTGCTAAATTATGAAATGCCTCCATTCGTGCCCTAACCTGCGAATACCGTTGGCTTATCCGTCGGCTTCCCGTTGCAACAGAGAACCTGTCCCCGGAAATTGTCTGTCCCCGGAAATTGTCTGTCCCCGGAAATTGTCCCCGGTAATTTGTCCCCGGAAATTAGTCCCCGGAAATTAGTCCCCGGAAATTACACGGCGATCGGGACGCTCAGCGTGGTGCCGAGCGTGAGCCAGAGTGCACTATTTTCCAGTGGGAGCGGGCTTTAGGAGGTC
>JAGPCC010000094.1 GCA_018058245.1 Verrucomicrobiales bacterium | reverse complement strand
ACCGCTGGTGCGGTTATGCGGAGGCGTTCTCGGGACGGCGGGATGCGGCCAAGGCCCGCGCGGGGCTGGGTTTGATGCTGAGCGAAGCCTTACAAGATCCTGAATTTAAGAGCGATTGGCGGCGGACTTCGGCGCGGTATCGGCTCTTTTTGTATGAGGAAGGTCAGGCCGTGGTCCCCGATCCCGAACGTGGGGATCGCGGGAGGATCGGATTTGCGGAGGCGGAGGTTGAGGCGGTCCGTGTAGAGAAGGGAGTGATGCCGGTGCAGAAAGTCCTGCGTCACCGGGTGCGGTATTTTTGTGATGGGTTGGTCCTGGGGACGACGGAGTTCGTCAACGGAGTTTTCGAGCGCGAACAGGAACGACGAAAACGTTTTGGCGAAAAGCGCACGACCGGGGCGCGACGGATGCGAGGCGCGGACTGGGGCGAGCTGCGGGTTCTGCGTGATTTGCAGAAGAATGTAATTGGGACGTAGAATTTGGTCACGGTCAATTTCCAGGGACAGGTTCTCTATCCTCTAGGGACAGGTTCTCTATCCTCTTGCCACGGTCCGGCAAGGCGTCCCCGCCGAGCCGGTTTGATGATCTGACCACCTCCTTTATTTCCGAGGATTCTTCTTTTCCTTCGGCGGTTTTTCAGCAGTTTCCGGGGGGATCAGGCCGGGAATCCGGGCATAACCGACAAACTTTGATTTCGAATCTGGTTTTGGGATGGTCCAGTCAAAGACACTGACCCCGTGGATGGATTTTCCTCGATAGCGACGTCCACTGCTGGCACCAAAGACGACTCCGTCCCCGTCCGATTCTAAAATCCCGAGATAGATCATGACATGGGAGATTGCGGGGCTGCGCTCACCCGTTTCATAGGTGCCCTCCCAGAAGAGTAGGTCGCCCGGTTGTAAATCTTTAAAAACGGGATCGGAAATGGAGCGTGCGTTGGGAGTTTTGATGAGAGTCCCGGCCGCTTCCGCCCATTCGTACATGGCCAAGGACGAGCGAGGGACATCGTGAAGACCCGATTTTTTAAGGACGCACTGAACAGTTCCAGAGCAATCCATCCCTCCTTTTTCGGGGGCGTTGGAACCGAATTGGTACCCGAGTTTCTTCGTTGTTAGAGCGAGCGACGATTCGATCAATTTGCGGACGGACTCGGGCTGTGTTTCAAAATCAGCTAGGTCGTTTGCCTTGATGGAAGCTACCGAAATCTTTTTTCCCTTTCCCTGGACGGGAGGCAAGAGGGTCAGGTTCAATAGCAGACAGGGTAGAATGAGCCATTTCACGGGTGGACCGATTCCCTTTGGTTCACGAGACACAAGTCCGTCACGCTTGAGGCTGGCGCAGAAGATTTTTTTCGGTATCATCGGAGTATGTCCTTTCGTATCTTCAAAACTGCCTCCGCCATTTTTTTGGAAAATTCGGAACAGCCGGGTCTTTTTCGGCACATCTCGGAGGGATTTTCCTTTAATGAACTGTTCACTGCACCGAATCCGCTCGCGTATGTTCAAGCAGTTTACGAGTCAGAATCGGGAGAGGAGTCTTTTAATTCCGAGATTTCGTTCGCTGCACCCATCGGGGATCAGGAGGTCTGGGCAGCGGGTGTGACCTATTTTCGCAGCCGGACGGCGCGAATGGAGGAGGCGGAAACGGCCGGTGGAGATGTTTTTTATGACAAGGTCTACGAGGCGCCACGCCCGGAACTCTTTTTTAAATCGAATGCGGCGCGGGTGAGAGGTCATCTCGATCACGTCGGAATCCGAAGCGACTCCACCTGGGACGTCCCGGAGCCTGAGTTCACGCTCGCGATTTCGAGCGAAGGAACTATTTTCGGATTCACAATTGGGAATGACATGAGTTCGCGTTCCATCGAGGGGGAGAATCCGCTCTATCTCCCTCAGGCTAAAAACTACACCGGTTCCTGCGCGATCGGACCCTGCCTGGTCGTCGGGCCGACACCGTCTCCAGAAACGTCGATTACGATTTCGATCTCTCGTGAAGGGGCAGAGGTGTTTTCCGGGGAGACGTCGCTCTCGCAAATCAAACGAAGCTTCGAAGAACTGGCGGGATATCTTTTCCGGTCGAATCACTTTGCCAACGGAGTCTATCTCATGACAGGAACCGGAATCGTCCCCGACTCCAGTTTCACGCTGAAAGAGGGCGATGTCGTTGCCATTACGATTGAGGGCATTGGGACTTTGGAGAACACGGTGGAGAGAGTTTGAATTCGTAATCGTAATCGTAATCGTAATCGTAATCGTAATCGTAATCGTAATCGTAATCGTAATCGTAATCGTAATCGTAATCGTAATCGTAATCGTAATCGTAATCGTAAACTCAAGTCGTGGATTAAGGATTAAGGATTAAGGATTAAGGATTAAGGATTAAGGATTAAGGATTAAGGATTAAGGATTAAGGATTAAGGATTAAGGATTAAGGATTAAGAACGAAGAACCAAGAACCAAGAACCAAGAACCAAGAACCAAGAACCAAAAACTTCTCCCCATGCATCCTATTCTTGACTCAGGTGACGACTCGATTTACACGCTGCGGACAAAGGCACCCGGGCCTTCCGGGGTGCTGCCGTTCACTACGGAACAACTTGCTACGCATCCCAGTGGCCATCTTTTCGGATGGACGCAGAATGTAGGGATGGGGTGGGATGCTGACAAGGTTGCGGGGGGGGATTATCTGATTCTCAGTACGCAGGGAGGGATCCGACAGCCCGACGGGAAACCGATCGCCCTCGGGTATCACACGGGACATTTTGAAGTGGGCTTGCTCATGGAAGAGGTCGCGAAGACGATCACGTCGCTGGGCGGAGTACCGTTTGCGGGATTTGTTAGTGACCCATGTGACGGGCGTACTCAGGGTACCGACGGGATGATGGATTCGCTGCCCTATCGGAACGATGCCGCGACGGTCTATCGGCGGTTGATTCGATCTCATCCGACGAGGAAAGGAGTCGTCGGTGTCGCGACCTGTGACAAAGGTCTTCCGGCGATGATGATGGCGCTCGCTGCGATGCATGATCTCCCCACCGTGCTCGTGCCGGGAGGGGTCACGCTTCTCAGTGAAGATACGGAAGAAGACCTTGGGCGCATCCAGACAATCGGTGCTCGCTACGCGCTCGGAACACTGAGTTATGCCGACGCAGCAGAGGCCGGGTGCCGGGCGTGTGCTTCGCCGGGAGGGGGATGCCAGTTTCTCGGGACCGCTGCGACCAGTCAGGTGGTCGCCGAAGCTCTCGGACTGACACTTCCACATTCGGCGCTCGCTCCCTCGGGTGCGGACATCTGGCGCGACATGGCGCGTCGTTCGGGTGCAGCGGTGGTGACCCTCGAAAATCGCGGGATCACGACCAAAGACATTCTCACGGATGCTGCGTTTGAAAATGCGCTCGCGGTTCATGCGGCCTTTGGCGGATCGACCAATCTCATCATGCACTTGCCGGCGATCGCTCACCAGGCCGGGGTTCATCGTCCAACGGTCGAGGACTGGCGACGGGTCAATGCTCTTGTTCCCCGTATCGTTGATGCGTTGCCAAATGGGCCGAAGCATTATGCCACCGTGCAGGTGTTTCTCGCCGGGGGGGTTCCCGAGGTGATGCTGCATCTGCGCAACGAGGGCATGCTGAAGTTGGAGGCGCTCACCGTTTCCGGTAAGACACTCGGGGAGGTTCTGGACTGGTGGGAGAAGTCCGAACGTCGTCAGCGCTTGCGGGAAAAACTCACGCAGCTGGACGCGATCAACCCCGACGATGTGATCATGTCCCCTGCAGTCGCCGCCTCGCGAGGCCTGACTTCCACCGTGACATTCCCGGATGGGAATCTCACACCGGAAGGGTCGGTCATTAAATCGACAGCGATCGATCCGAGCAAGGTCGATGAAAATGGAATCTACCTCCACGAAGGCCCCGCCCGCGTCTTTGCCTCGGAACCCTCGGCCATCGCTGCCGTGAAATCGACGGGCGACGATCGCATTCGCGAGGGAGATGTCATCGTCCTCATCGGCCTCGGGCCGATCGGGTGCGGAATGCCGGAGACGGCCCAACTCACGATTGCCCTGAAACATTTGTCCTGGGGCAAACAGGTTGCGCTGATCACGGACGGAAGGTTCTCCGGCGTTTCCACGGGTGCCTGTGTCGGCCACATTTCCCCCGAGGCCTGGGCCGGGGGACCGATCGGAAAAGTGCGTGACGGGGATACTATCCGGATTGAAGTCGATTGCCGAAAGATGACCGGGTCTGTCGACTACGTCGGCGACATCGGGGAGTTGATCGCCCGCCCGGTAAATGAAAAACTCCATCGGCTCCCCAACGTGCCGGACGATACCCGCCTCTGGGCCGCCCTGCAGAATGTGAGCGGTGGAACGTGGGGCGGCTGCGTCTATGATGTGGAGGCGATCCTCGCGAAGCTCAATGCGTAACCTCGCCCGTCATCCTTTCAACCCTGACAGATAGGCGATCAGATCTCGGAGTTCTTCGCGAGTCAGTCCGCCGGTCAGCCCCGCTGGCATCAGTGTTCCGATATTGTCGAGTTTGGAAATTTCCGTTTGGGGAATCGCCTGAACGGCACCGGTGACCGTGTCGCGCAGGTGGAGGATACCGTTTTCCTCTTTCTCTCGATATCCGGAAAAAGTCCCGCTGCTTTTTGTGGTGACGGCAATGGCGAAGTACCCTTCTTTTAACTGGCGGTCGGGCCAGAGGACAGACTCGATGAGCAGGTCTACAGTCAATCCTGCGCCGACCGCGTCGAGCGATGGACCGATCTTGCCCCCGAGTCCACCGAGTTGATGGCAGGCACTGCAACTGAGTTGTGGCCGTTGAAAGACCTCTTTTCCGGCTTGGGGGTTACCGCTCTCTTTGATCTCCTTCGTGAGGGTCGCAACGAAGTCTGGGGAATAGGCACGGAACCCGGCGGAGAGTCCCATCCGATCGTGGAATACTCCGAGGAGACTTGCCTCATTGCGCCCGAGAGTGTTCATAGCCTCGGCGAGATAGCCCGCAGTGGCGGCACTGAGCGTGCTCTCTTTCAGGGTCGTGGCGAGCAACTCGGGTGCTCCTTTCCTTTGCAGAAACGGGCTGAGGAGTTTTCCCGCTTCCTCTGATCCTGACACAGAAAGCAGCAGTGGCATGACCTCGTTGATTGCCCTTTGGGGCGCAATCGTGACGAGCGATTCAAGAAGTGCGGTGCGGAGGTTTCCGTCACTTTTTGGAAAAAGTCCGGCAACGACCTCGACCGCTTTCGTTCCTGTCAAAGCAGCATAGGAGTTTGCGGCAGCGGCTCGGATGGCAGGCGATTGAGTCTCATCTTCCAGGCGTTTCCGCACTTCTTCAGAAAATGTCTCTGTTTTCCAGAGTCCGATCAGGCGGATCACTGCGGCTTGCATGGCTTCCTCTTCCGTGCGGAGCAGTTCGGCAATCCGCTCATCGAAGGGTTCCGCTGGGGCGATGTGACGCAGCGGGAAAGAATCGGCCATCGCCTGAAGGATCCCGGGATCGAGGTGATCCGATCTCAAGAGGTCGCGTAAATCTTCTGCGGATCCGGTTTTGGCGATCACCGAGGCAAGATCTTTCCGGACGGCGGGAGCCAGGTCTCCCTTTTCCAGTTGGCTCCGAGCGATCACAAGCGAGTCCGGTCCTCCGAAAGTAAGGAGAGCATAGGAAAGATGCTCCGGTTTCGAAAAGGTGAGCTTGCCTGCTTTTGCCGCCGGGATCCAGGACGGAGCGAGCGCATGAACGGTTTGCTCCAGCGCATAGGAGAGGAAAGGGTCGAGGGGAGAGTCAAGGACCGCAAGCGCGAGGGGCAGAGATTCTGGTTCGTTCCACGAAGCGGCGGCGACGATGCCATCGAGACGTTTTCGAGGATCGTCGTGGCGGATCAGTGTCGTGATTTCCTCGCGGTTCAGGGGCGGCGCTACCGGGATCGTTTCTGGCCGGTTCCAAGTCTCCCGCTTGTTCAGGGGGCGGCCTTTCGCTGTCATCCGCCAGATTCTGCCATGTTCTACATCGCGGTCCGGATGGCGCAGAGATGCCTGGTAGTGACCGATGATGGGATTAAACCAATCCGCAATGTAGAGGGCACCATCTGGGCCGACCCGAGTCTCCACCGGACGAAAACTGGGGTGCCCCGCAACCATCAGTTCGACTGATTCTACTTTTGCGTAACCGGCACCTTCCTTGACGAGAGGGAATGCACAGACTTCGTGAGCATAATAACCGGAGATGATAAGATTGTTTTGCAGCCAGTCCGGCAGGTGGGCGGAATCAACGCATTCCGCCCCCATGGACTTCCCAGGAGTGGCCCCGATCACGCCGATGGTTTCGAGATTGAGCTGATGGGTTGTCGGGATCAGCCCCGGGGTTGCGTAGATCACTTCCTTGTTGTTCGATTTTACAAAGAGCGCTCCGGTTTTGTCAAAGCCGATGCCACAGGGGTTCTGGCTTGCGAGGCTCGGGAAGCAGAACGGGTCGAGTTTCAGTGTGACCGGATTCAGGCGCCAGAATCCAGCAGTGTCTCCCCGGACGATCCCCCAGGGTGTCTCCACGAGAGAGTAGCAGTGAAGACCCTGACTGAAGTACAAACACCCGTCTGGCCCCCAGGTGAAATTGGAAATATTCTGGTGGGTGTCGCCCTGCCCGAAGCCGGTGAGCAGAACTTCGCGGGTGTCCGCTCGATCATCGCCATCCGTATCAGTGAGGAACAAGATGTCGGAACCTTCTCCCAGAAAAACACCACCGTGGCCGAGAGCGAACCCCATGGGCATCGTGAGACCCTTCGCAAAAACGGTCGATTTGTCAGCGCGGCCGTCGCCGTCGGTGTCTTCGAGGATGAAAAGTTTGTCATCCGGACTCTCGCCTGGTTCCAATTGGGCGTATGTCAGGGTGGTGAGGACCCAGAGTCTTCCCCGGCTGTCCCAGTGCATCGCGATGGGATTTGCGATCCCGAGAGTTTCATCGGCGAAGAGATTGACCTCGAATTCGGGATGAACCCGAAAGGTGGATTGCTCCGCAGCAGCCGAGGGATCATTGGATTTTACCTCAACAGAATCCGCGAAGAGCGAGATCGCAGTGATCCCGGATAGAACTGGGAAGAAGAATGAAAAAATACGATGTTTCATCGGGTAGCGTTCCGTGCCGCTTCGTGAATGGTCTCGTCCGCCATCTCTAGCAACTGGGGGAATTGGGAAATCTCCTCGAGGAACCAACGTCGGTTGGCGTCCCGGTGATCACGGGAACTGGGAACGGACTGCCGATCCCCGAAAAGAAAAGCCCAGTTCGTGGGGCGATGATATTGATTCCAGAGGGTGTCCTTTGTGAGGATGGCCGAGATGAGGTCGACGGCCACGGAGGGTTTCAGGCCGAGCGCTTGTGCGAAGCGAGTCGCAAACTCTTCTTGTCCCGTCGCCGTCAGTCCGAGACCGTTACGGGTAAAGGCACTTTCGGGGAAGGCACCCATTTTCACAAAGATCGCACCGTGATTCTCCGCGAGGTCATGGATTGCTGCGGTGTACTGTTGCAGGACTACGTTTCGCTGCGCGGCAAGCGCGGCCGCTGGTCCGGTGTTGGCAAACGGAATGGGTTCGATCATCACGATTCGTTTGGATCGTGTTCCGAGTGCGGCGAGGAGATCATCGTAGGTTTTTTTGAATCCGGGGAGCGCCGGGAGACCGTCGAGCGATTCCATTTTCCCGAAAGCGAGGATCAGTGTGCCTGCTTCCACTTTTTCCCGCTGGTCTGGAACACTACCCTCGCGGGGATCGCCCTTTTCGGTGTAATAAAACATCGGTCGCTGCTGGAGGTAGACGGTGTCCCCGGGCCACGCGAGGTTGCGAACGCGGATTTGTTTGTCGGGAAAGGATTGTTGCAGAGTCGCTTCCAGGTACCCGTGATCCTGCATTTGGACGACCATCGTGCCGCCAATGAGTGAAATCGTTTCGCCCTGCAAGGGAGAAAACGCAGCCCCCTGAAAAGCGGGCGCGACCGGTCCGACGGGCTGAGAAAATTCCCTGACAATCGCCTGACTGTCATCCTGCTCTGCCGGATCAAAGGCAGCGCACGGAAGGGCCAGGAAACCGGTCAGAAGAATGAGGGCAAACGGCGGAAATCGCATGGAGTCCATCGTGGCGAACTTTCGGGGTCTTATCAAGTGGAGAAAAACGTGATTTCTTTGAGTGATTCGGTTTTTTGATCTCGCAGGAACAAAAGTGAGAAAAAGAATTGAAACCATTGAAGACGAAAGATAGCCTCAGTACTGATTTCTGATCATGCCACCGGTTGGTTTCGGCCACGTGCTCTAGGAGTCTTTCGGACTTCGAGCGTTTTTCGCAACCGGGCGTGGCAAGTTCGACAGACCCTCGAATTCGATTTGTTCGGAATCTTGAATTCAGCTCCTCTCCTCTCTCATGAAAGCGTTTCTCATTGCCCTGTTTTTTGCGATAGTCGTCGTAGTTCTGGTTGGATTTATCAGTCGTTCTAGCGCGAACAAGGAAGTGGTCGCACGGGTCGCGGGACGAGTTGATGCGAGCGGTCTCCTCGCCGATGAGAGATTCCGTGACGTCAAAATTCAATATGATCACCTAACCGCCCGTGTGTCCGGCATGGTCAGTTCCGAGTCGGAGAGGGACGCTCTCTTCCGCAGTCTCTCGAGTGCGATGGGAGCAGGACGGGTAGACGGTAGTGTGGAAATTGTACCTCCCACCGTTCCCTCGATTCTTATCCAACGAGAGGGGACGGATTTGACGATTTCCGGTGAAGTAAAAGATCGTTCCCCGTTCGAGTCACTGATGACTTCTCCAAAAGGACAGTTCGGCGTGGAGAAGGTGAATGACGAATTGACGGTGCGTAGCCGGGTTCTCGAAGTGCCAAAGGCAGAGCAGCTTTCGGAGATTGCTAGGGCGCTCGTGGGGGCGACATCGAATTCTCTTCTTGGTTTGTCTGACGGAGTGATCCGAGTCGAAGGTCAGTTGAATAGTCCCGCTGCGAAAGATGCGCTCGTCGGTCAGATCAACGCCTTTGCGGACGGCTCCTACCGCTTCGAAGATGGTCTGACGGTCGCGCCGCCCTCTCCCGCTTCTTTTTCCTTAGCGGCTGCTCCGGAGGGTGGGTATGTCGTGTCTGGCGTACTTCCGACTGTCGAGTCCCGGGCCACGATTCTTGCGGCACTCCCCACCGGGCCAAAAGTGAACTCTGACGGTCTCCTCGTAGGTGAAAACGTGGAATTGCCGACCTGGCTCGAAGGTCTGCCGAAGTTTCTGCAAACACCGGCGGCGCTCGTTTCTGCCCCCCACTTTTCATTGTCCCGCGAGGGGCTTTTGCTCAGTGGAACCGTTTCTTCGGAAGAGGCGAAACAGGAAATTTCTTCCGCTCTTGCCGGTCTCTCTTCCGGTCTTGCCCCGAAGATTGAATTGGAGGTAGTAGTCCCAAGGACGAGACCGATGGAGTTCAGTTTTTCCTCCTCCGGGAAAGAAGGGGTCGTGGTAGAGGGGCGGTTGCCCGATGAATCCTCACTCAATGCCCTCCGTTCCGGGTTTGCCGGTGCTACTGTCCCCGTGATCGATCGGCTCACGGTGGATCCGGCAACGATGACAGCCGCCTGGATGGCTGCGGTTCCGCAGTTACTCAAGGACCTGCTTCCAGAGATCAAAAACGGCGCGACCGTCATTTTGAAAGAAGGGAAATTGACCGTGTCGGGTGAGCTTCTTTCTGCAGAAGCAAGGGCACGTGTTCTTTCGGGCTTGTCACCCTTGCAAGACGCCGGGATTGAGATTCTGGATCAGCTCACGGTGAAGGCACCTTCTCCCACGATTCCTCCGACCCTCGCCCTCAAGCGCAGAGAGGGGGAAGTGATCGTTTCCGGAACGGTGGGGAGCGATGCCCAGAAGACTTTAATCCTCGATGCCGTCAAGGCGGGGAACCCTCCGCCGGTGAAGGTTCTAGATTTACTGAAAATCGATGATCAGGTCATGGTTCTCGACGGAGGAAGAACCCTTCCGGCAGTTCTTCAGAGTCTGAGCGGTGGAGCTGCTACCTATGAACTGAGCGCAAAACAGCTCGTTCTGCAGGGGGAGATGGCGACTCAAGCAATGAAAGAAAACCTTCTCGCTTTGGCGACACCATTTTCGAAGGCCGGATACCGAATCGTAGACAAGCTGACGGTCAGACCCGTGCCCGTGCCCGTGCCCGTGCTAAAAGTGGAATCGAAGCCAGTGCCCATGCCAGTGCCAAAATCGGAACCCAAACCCCTTGCAAAGGTGGAACCGATGAAAGTTCCCGCCATTCCAACGGGAGTAGAACCTGCACCGGTACCTTCGGTGAAGGCACAGAAGTCCGCTGACAAGCGACCTGAGCTAACACATTTCGATTCGTTCACGCTCTATTACGACTCCGGTGCCTACGGCATCCGTGACTCGGAACGCGATTCCTTTGATCGTATTGTCGAAGCGGCAAAAAAATCGGATCAGCCCATTCTTATCGACGGGTATGCCGACGGGCAGGGAACCCAATTTGTGAACGAGTTCGTGAGCCGAATGAGAGCGGAAAAATTGACGCAATATCTCGTCGAACACGGAATCGACGCTTCCCGAATTCATTCCGCCAGTGGACATGGAAGTGTCGGTCGCGGGGGGAATGAGCAGGAGAGTCGGCGTTCGGAAATCAGAATTGGAAAATAAACGAGCCACATCGCCATGCACTTTCAAACTTTATTCGCCTATACGGAGGTCCAAAACCGTTTTGATTATTATTGGTATCAAAACACTCTATTTAGTGTCGTTCTCTTCGTTGCCGCGCTCATCGGACTCGCCATGGGCTGGATTCTGTGGCGCGGTTGCCGGGAACGATGTCTGGAAATCGAGCGACAGAATTCGGAACTGAGAGCCGAAGCGGCACGACGTCGTTCGGAAGTGTGATATCCCATTGTTTCTCCGCCATTTCTCCGCCCTTTCTCCCTCTTTCTCAACCCAATACTACCGGATCATGCGATTGTTCACCGATTGGAAACTTATCTGGGAGGCTTCGCCGTTCTGGATTGTCTTACTGGCCGTTATCGGATTCCTCATCGGCGTTATCCTCGCCCATCATTACTGGTATCGCAGTGCAAGGCGACTTCGACTAGCGCGTGAGGAAAATGATCGACTCACACGCGAGTCGCGGGAATGGGGAAATCAGTCCCGTGGCGTCGAAGTTCCGGCATCAACTCTCGCCGCAGTTGATCTTGAACCGGAGGATACTTTGGTAGCAATTTCCCGGCATCAGAAAATCCCGCACGACGCAGAGGATCTGACCCTTCTGGAAGGAGTGGATTCCGGCACGGCTGCGAAGATGAACGCAGCCGGAATCTACAAGCGCTCTCAGTGGGAAGCGTTGGATGACGGCCAGCGTTCTGCCCTTGCTACGAAGTTCCATTTCAGCGGGATTGACTGGTCGAAATGGAATTTGTCCGGAGATACTGATGTTCATATCACAACCGACGAACTCCCTGAGGGGCATCCAGTGGTGTCGGAAACTCCTGAGATTTCCCCGATCGTGACAGGGGACCTGCCAGAGGTAGAGCCTGCTGGTTTGGAAATTCCGGACTATGAGGTGAAGCCGGAGGAAGAATTTTCGATTGCGAGTCCGGATTCAACGGCCCCTTTGGATGCAGATGATCTTACTCTCCTTGAAGGGATCGATGCGGCTACCGCGCAAAAGCTGAACGACGCTGGGATTTACAAGTTTGATCAGCTCGAAGGTTTCGACGAGGAGCAGCGCCTAGGGTTTGCTTCAAAGTTCGGTTTTCCCGAGATCAACTGGGGGAGCTGGGGATTGCTTTGGGGCGGTGCGACCGTCGCAGGACTGTCCGCTGCTGCCTCCGGAGAGGAATCCTCGCCTGTCTCAACCGAGACGAGCGAGCCGACCTTGCCATCCGATCTGAACCTTGCGCTCGATCCGACGAAAACAGCCTCGTCAGACGCAAATCGTGCGGGATTTTTTGGGGTGGGGGAGGACGAGTCGGAGGATTCCGCCGTGGTATATGGCGCTCCCAAAAAAGGAGGGGGACCTCGACGAGTGGTTCTCATCATGGATGTTTCGAAGTCACTCTCTGATGCTCAGATGAAGTTGAGCAAGTCAGAATTGAGTTCTGCCATTTCGAGCCTTCCGTCAGGCAGTCTTTACCAGGTAATTTTCTTTTCGGGTGCCACGTGGTTCGCCCATCAGCGAATGACTTCCGGCGGTCAGCGCGGACAGGAGGTCATCATCAGTGATGGGGCGCAAATGTACAAGTGGTCAAGTAGCTTTACGGGTTATGACTACGAGAAGGGGAATGATTCTCTTCCGACAGGGGAGTGGAAGGAAGCGACCGCGACCAACATCGCAGCGACGCTGGAAGACGTCCGTGCCGTGAGGAAGTCCTACGGAACTACCTGGCATCTCCCCTTGACGATGGCTCTCAGTCTGGAGCCCGCGCCCCGGACGATTTATTTCCTGACAGACGGCGAAACGGCGCGACAAGATGAGGTGGCGGAGGAAATGATCGAGTTGTGCCGGAGCCGGGGAAATCCGAAGGTGCATACGATTTCCTTGATGGAACCGAAGGCGTCCCGCCCCCTTTCCAGGCTCGCAAAGGAGACCGGAGCTACCTTTACCCTCGTGATAGGTGGTGGAAAGTTACTTCGTGACGAAGAGTTGCATGCCTATTTGGCCCAACGAGGGATCCAGATATCCTGAGCAGTCGCCGGTTCACTTTTTCCTGCCTAGGAGCCTGTCGAAGAAGAGGGAGCGGGCAGAAAGATGCTAGTGCTGTCAACCACCCAAGAGGCACGATACGAATTGTTTTCTGTGTGAACAATACGAGAGTGCTTCCGTATGAGAATGGCCCCCCAAACGGAAGAGGAACTCGATGAGTTGGCGAGCGAGCCGGATCGGGGAGTCGTTGCCACGGTGGAGCGGATCGAAGGGGATATCGTGGTCGCCGGGGCGGGCGGGAAGATGGGCTACCATCTTTCTCTGATGCTTCGTCGCAGTCTCGACATCCTAGGCTGGAGCAATCGAGTCATCGCGGTTTCGCGTTTTGGAGAGGACTCCGTCCGGGAGCGATTCGAATCCCGTTCCATAAAGACGATCTCCGCTGATCTCACCGATCCTGAAGCGGTGGCAAACCTGCCCGATGCGGCGGCGCTCTTTTACCTCGCGGGGAGAAAATTTGGGACGAGTGACGATCCGGAGAGTTTGCGATTGTTCAACGAAGTGATGCCCGCGCTCGTAGCGGATCGTTATTCCGGGGCGAATCTCGTCGCGCTCTCTACCGGTTGTGTCTACCCATTTGTCGAACCTTCGAGTGGTGGTTCGACGGAAGAGGATACAACCGCCCCGGTGGGAGGCTATGCACTATCCTGTCTCGGTAGGGAAAGGGCGTTTCTCCGATCTAGTGAAGAGCATCACAGCCCCTTGTCGCTCATCCGACTGAACTACTCGGTGGACTTACGATATGGAGTGCTCGTCGATCTCGCTCTGAAGGTGAAGCATGGCGAAGCGGTGGATCTCACCACGGGATGGTTCAATTGCATCTGGCAGGGGGATGCGGTCGCGCACACGATCCGCTCGCTGGATGAGGTTTCCCCGGCACCTGACGCTTGTCTCATGAATGTGACTGGTGCCCGCATTCTCAGCGTTCGGGAGGTCGCTGAGCAGTTTGGTCAGCGGTTCGATCTCCCCGTTTCCTTCACGGGGGTTCCGGCGGATACCGCGTGGCTGAACAATGCCAGGAAGTCTCATCGTCTCTTTGGCCCGCCAGCCATACCCGAAAGCGTCCTCATCGACTGGGTCGCCGACTGGATTGAACGGGGCGGCGCGATTCTGGGAAAATCGACCAATTTTGAGGTTCGAAGCGGGGATTTCTGACCCTACCCTCTTGGGTTCTTGACCAAAGAGGGTCGTAGCCAGATTCCATTGTCCAGTAGGGGAGGGGAATCCCGAATCCTCTCCCTCCTCTGGCAAAGAACAATTACTCGGCCGCAAATTTTGTAAAGAGTGCCTCGATGTCGGCACTGGTTGGATCCCCTTCATGAAAGGTAAAGCGCCAGCGAAAGGTGAGATCCTTACCAGCTGGGAGATTCACCTCCCCTGCTTTGGGATCCTCCAGCTTCTCGAAAAAGCGCTTTCCGAAGATGTTTGCGGTGATGAGGCCGTAGGTGCGGGAATGCCAGTAGGTAGGATAACCGGGATTGGAAGGATGATCGAAGATGGCGACGCCGACAGGTTTCTCACCCACCTGGCCATAGGCATCGACCCAGCGGGCTCGCTTACCCCATGTCTCGACGCCAGAAACTCCTTCGCTATTCAGGAGATGACCTTCTGCGGGGATGGTCGAGGTACCGTTTCCGGTTCGTTTTTCCACCTGCAACTCTGGATTGATGCGAATGGCCATTCCGGCGTCCTTGTCGTCACCGAAGCGCACCGGGCCATGGGAGGCGTGGAAGGCGATCGTGATGTCGAGGACGCGGGGCGCATCGGCATTGGCGGGTGTGAGGAATCGCACCGTGCGAGTATCGCTCATGACGATCTTGCCGTCAGCGGCCACGTAGTCATTTTCGGAGATGAAATGTCCCTCGTCTTTCCCACTGACGATTTCTTTAAATTCGCGGTGAACGGTCTTGCCGGGCACCTTGTCTTTGTGTGTCTGCACTGCCCAGAAATTGTGACCGTTGACGTCGCTATGAGCGAACCAGAGTGATTGATGATGGGGGTGATCGGTTGGTTCGCCTTCTACCGCCTTCAGTGGATAATTCCGGGTCATCGGTACTTGGCCTGGTCCAAGGACGGGATAAAAAAGAGGAAAAAATCGTTCTTTTCCTTGGAAGATGTACTCGGTAAAGAGAGTCCCATTGACTTCGATACGAAGCCTGTCCTCCTGCTTGGTGATGGAAACGCCGCTGCTCTTTGACTCCTCCGCCATTGCGGAGGTTCCAAAAACCAAGAGGAGTGAAGTGACTAGGGAGAAGGAAGGAAATTTCATAACATGAATCGTATACAAGAGGAAATGAGTCAGGGAAACCATGGGATAAGCGCATTCGCGTGAGTTTGCATCTGTGAGGAGATTCACTCGCCGTAGACTTTGTCGTTTTTGTCTCCGCCGGACATCAGATAGGCGAGGAGATCCCGGAGTTCCTCCCCATTGAGCGAGTTGATCAGTCCGGGGGGCATCGGGGAGACTGGTGACTGCGCGATGGACGCGATCTCAGAGCGTTTTACAGTGATGGGGGCGGCGGAATTCACGGCGGGATAGATATCGACGGTGTCGTCTTTTTCCACGACAAGCCCGGTTTGGTGAGAGCCGTCTTTTCGGGTCACGGTAAACGAACCGTATTGATCCGAGATTACCTTGCCGGGGTCGATGAGGCTCTCGAGCACATAATCGTTGGTGAACTTCGTGCGTATGCTCGTGAGATCTGGCCCGATGTCCCCGCCGAGTCCTCCGAAGCGATGACAGGCGGCACAGCCGATGGCATGAAAGAGACTTCTTCCGTTTTCAAACGAGGCTTTTTTCAGCGCGTTGGCATTGGAAAAGGGTCTCGCCGTCTCGCTCGTCCAAGTCTGACCGGGGCCGCTCGGCGGAGTGATCGGAAAATCTGGGGTAGGATGGAAATTTTCACCCGTGAGCTCCGAGAGTGCGGCGCGTTCCTGATTCGTGCAGTTGCCGAGAGCCTCGTCGCGCAGGTTCGTGAGAAAACCGGTGTAACTGGCACCGCCATGGAACTGCGCGGCCTCATTGAGAAACTCAAAAAATTGACGGCGTTCCTCCAGCTTCCATCCCGTCTTCCGATTTCGCAGCATGAAGGCATACCCAATCTCCCGTGAAGGCGGATGGTTCTGCAACAACTCCAGGACCGTGGCACCATACCCGGGATTGCGAGAGGCGAGGTCGGTCCAGTCCGGGATTTCAGGCGCTCCGCGATGCTCGATCAGAGCCATCGCCTTTTCCACGACGGTAGGAGACTCCAGGTAGACGAGCACGCGGATGAGTTCGGTGTTCACATTGGCGCTCGCGTGCGGGAGAAGAGGGTCCAACTCGGCAAGGACCGCGATCCGCTCGGCAGGATCGGGACGCCCGAGGCGGATGAAGTCGAGGGCGTAGGCCCGCAGCAGCCCGAGGAGCTGGGACTCGGGGAGAGAACTTGGATCGAGTTTCAGCAAAGCCGTGAGAATGGCCGAGCGATGTTTTTCCGGATCGCCGGACCGGGCCAGAGCGACCGATCCGGTGATGCGAGCCTGCGGCGATTCGGCTGTTAGGACGAGGTCAGCCCACTGCTCGCTTGGTTGGGACTCGATTGCCACCCTCGCGGCATGACGCAGGAAGCGGT
>JAGPCC010000349.1 GCA_018058245.1 Verrucomicrobiales bacterium | reverse complement strand
CAGCATGACGACCGAAACCGTGAAAAAGAAGGCGCGTTGGTGTTGGAGAAAAGATCTCGCGGAGTTCCGCGGGCTGACAGACCGGGAGCGGACGGGCTTTCTCCTCGTCCTGGAGTGGTTCGAAAATTACCGTCTTCGCACGATCCAGGAAGTCCTCGGACACGAGGACATCACGACGACAGAGATTTCCCTGCACGTCACGACGGGGGCGAACGGACTCGGGGTGGTGAGTCCGCTGGACTGGGCAGAGGCGGTGTTTTGAAGCGGTACCCCAGGGACGAAGGCGGCTACGCCTCCCGTTTACCGGAATCGATAACCTACTCCGCGGATGGTTTCGATGATAAGGGGATTTGGCGGGGTCGGTTTCGATTTTCTTGCGGAGCTTGGCGATGTGTTGATCGAGGGTGCGGGACTCAGAGGTGAGATAAGTTACCTGATTCTGTTTGTTCTTGTGCTAGGGCAGCTAGGAACTGGCTTGGAGTATACACCAATAGCGATGAATGCCGGAAATCAGATTCGTTCCGAGTCACAATGCAATCCGCTCCAACTGTCAGGGCGGAGTAGTTCAAGATGGCGTCCTCAAAATCACGAAAGGGGCTCCGCAAAGCTGAATCAATCACTGCCTTGTTGACTGCAGCGGTGGAACAGATCGCAGTCAAATCTTCGAGTCGCTCGATTGTCTCCGTTGCTCCCAGGTGGCGACGAACAAGGTAGAAGACGGTTGTGATCGTAGTGGCACAGAGCCAGGCGGTGAAATCGCCGCGTTCAGCTCGATCCAAGACCCGCGAAGAATCCGCGAAGAAAGGTACCCTCCTTACAAGGACATCAACCACGACATTGGTGTCGATCAGCGCGTTCACGAGTGCTTCTCGTCGAGGTAGTCAATATAGTCTTCGATATCGGCGTTGGGAATGCAACCGGCCAAGCGTCGTGTCCGGGGAGCCAAGCTGTTGTCTTCGCCTACCTCCTCGCCCGCACGACTGGCAAGATTCCTGAAAAAGTCTGTCACCAGCTTGGACACGGAAACCTGCCGCGCAGCCGCTTCAGACTTCGCAGCGACAACCAATTCATCAGGAACATGTAGCGTCAATTTGGCCATGACGTATAATTGCTCAGAATTACACGTCATGCAAGCAGGTTTTTGGGAAGAACGTCTCTATTCGTATGATCTCCACCAGGAGACCGGAGTCCAAAAGTGCGGGCCCCCGTCCTGACAAGGAAAAGTGCGGGAAACGAGCGTATATCAGGCAGCGGAAGAGCGTGGACAAATCCAAACGGGCCACTTTCCCTTCTCACGTAGGCGGCTACGCCTCACCGCTTACCGGAATCGATAACCTACTCCGCGGATGGTTTCGATGATGAGGGGATTGGCGGGGTCGGTTTCGATTTTCTTGCGGAGCTTGGCGATGTGCTGATCGAGGGTGCGGGACTCGGGGTAGTATTCGAGGCCCCAGCACTGGTCGAGGATGGTGTCGCGAGGAACGGCTTCTCCGCGCCGCTCGTGTAGCAGGGTGAGGATCGCGGCCTCGCGGGGAGTGAGGTCGATCTCTGCGCTTCCGTTTTCGGCGAGGAGCTCTTTCGGGAAGATCGTGAGAGGGCCCATGACAAAGGAGACTCGTATTCGTTCCCCTTTTCCCGGACCTGCGGTAGCGGTGCGGCGCAATGCTGCGCGCACTCTCGCGAGCAGTTCGTGGCGGCCGAAGGGTTTGCGGACAAAATCGTCGGCACCGAGCTCGAGACCGACAACAACATCGATCTCTTCATTTTTGGCGGAAAGAAAGAGGATGGGAACCGGGTCGCCGCTCGCGCGGATTCTGCGACAGACTTCGTAGCCGTCCATTTCGGGCATCATGATATCGAGGCAGATGAGGTCGGGTTTTTCGGTCTTCCACAACCCCAGTGCCTCCCGGCCATTTTCGGCAGGGACCACCCGGAAGTCTTCGGCGAGGAGACAGGCGGCGACTGCCTCGCGGGTGACGGGGTCATCTTCGGCAAGGAGGATTTTCATGAAGCGCGGGAATCGGGGAAGGCGATCATATTGGCCACCACGGCACCGGGGAGAAGGAGATCGAAGGTCGCCCCGGTAGCTTCGTCGGATGGGTCACGGGAGACGAGCTGGAGCGAACCGCCCATGCGCCCGGCGAGTTCCCTTGCGATGGAGAGTCCGAGCCCGGTGCCGCTCGCTCCTTCGGATGTTTTGTTATGGAGCCGTTGAAACGGCAGAAAGACCCGCTCTCCCGAAGTCGTCGGGATCCCCGGACCGGCATCGCTCACCCGGATCACGGCCTCGTCGCCGCGCAATGCGAGATGAATGCATGCGATGCCTCCGGCGGCGGCGTATTTTTCGATGTTCGAGAGTAGATTGCCAAGAATCTGGGCGACAAGATCGGGATGCGCGAGAGCCTCGAGAGGGGAGTCCCCACTCACGGTGAGCTCGATTTCCCTCCGAGTCAGGGCGGGCCGGAACTGCTCCGCGACGCGGTCGATGATCGGGCGCAGGGGGATCGTTTCCCTGGCAGTGGTGGGAGTGGACTCGTTGCGATGCGAGTAGGTGAGGACATTGTCGATGAGCCGGGAAAGACGCCGGGCTTCCTCCTGTACCATCGCGAGACGTTTCCGCCCGGCCTCGTTCGTTTCGTCGGCGGCGAGGTCGGTATTGAGAAGGATGTTGGTGAGCGGAGTTTTCAGTTCGTGGGAGACCTGGTTCACAAAGGAGACACGGCGCTCGGCGAGTCGAAGGGCGCGATGCAGAGAGGCAGAGGCAAGACCGCCGGCAGCGGCGAGGAGCAGGGCGAGGAAGATGGCACCGAAGAGAATGTTGCGATCATACTCGACGAAGGTCGTCCGGGGATCCCGCGTTCTGACCTGCCAGTGTCCGAAGCGGGATTCCGCTTGCCGAATCAGATCGGGTTCGGCGTCGGGTTCCGGTCCGTGGTTTGCGAGGATGGCTCCGTCTACAAAAACGGCAAGAGTGCCCTCCCTGTTTTTGGCGGAGTCGATTTGCCTACGGATCGTGTCCGCGAGCGCGGTCTGTATCGCCCGCGAGACGGACGGCTTGTCGATCAGCAGAAAAACGGATCGCAGGTTCGAGACATTGAGATGAAAAAAGGTCCGTCCGTCCCGCTCGATCCAGTGGAACGAGAGCTCCATCGTCGCGCTCCTGATTTCGGCTTCGGTCACGAAGAATGCGGTTTCCCGTCCGAGTGGCAGATTCTCCTCTTTGAAAACCGGCAGCGGTAGTTCCGCCTCGTCCCGGGTTTCCTCATCGGAGAGGAGATGTAGACTGACCTGGCCGTTTGCGCTGAGGGTGGAAAGCTGACGAATTCCGACGAGCTCGTTGACGGCATCACGGAGATCAAAGCGGTTGTTCAGATCGGAGCGGGCGAGCGTATCGAGCTGTGCTTCATAGAGCGACTCCAGCGCGGTGAGTTCCCGCTGGATCGTCCTGGCGAGGGCCACCGCAGCGGCGGGGTCAACGGGGATCTTTTCGACGCGTCGCTCCCTCGCGAGCTGGATTCCTCCCCAGAGCACCGCGACCGCCGCGAGAAGCGTGGCGGCGGGCAGCAGCAGGGTGAGGCAAAAACGGGGAGGGGACATCAGTTACTCATCTTGTCACACTTGCGGCAACTCGATCAACGGGAGACTTTTACAAAAAGGAGCACCTTTTTCGATGAATCGATGACCCCTTTTTCGTCGGGCGGAGACATCACGGCGACAAGGACGGGAGTGTCCATGGGGAGGGCGATCTGGGTTGTGGGAGCCATGCGGTAGATCACTGGCATGGTAACGTCTTCGATCCATCGTCCCTCGGTGAGAATGCGATGATGAACGCTGGTCCCGAAAGATTTCACCCGCTCAGGTGCCATGTTGAGGTCGAGAACGCGTCCGCCCGCCGAAAAGACCGGGTCCACTTCGACGGTCACGCCGGTGTTGATGGTTTCGTTTCCATTCGGGACGGAAGGCTTCCCGTCGGATCCGGGAGAAAACTCCTGGGCAAAAATCAGTTCCTGGACGGACTCGTTTTTGACTCGCTGCCCGCTTCGAAATCGCAGAATCTTCTCATCCAGCAGCGTAGCTCCTGCCTGGGTCGCTTTTGCGTAGAGATCGCCCGCGATGAGAGGAGAGATGTCGCCGTTTCCGGTGAGCCAGGAACTTAGCGACTCATTGTCTGTCTCGACCCATTGGTAGGTCAGGATTGCCTGGGCGTCGCCAAGCGGATCTGCCGATGGTTCCTCAAAACGATGCAAAACGGGTCGGAGAAAGATCAGGGTCTTCTCATCCGTATTCCCGCTCAATGAATCTTCACAAGCGATCAGTCCCCATTGATTTGTGTCGAGCGTGAGTGACAGGGTCGCCTTCTGAATTCCGAAGAGCGGCCATCGGATGTCGCCCTCCTCCACTCCGATCTCGGTTTTCGGGGGAGCTTCGCCACGATAGATTCCCCGTTCCGGAGAGAGGTTCATCTCGACGCTTCCATCAGCGAGGATCACGGGGTCGCATTCGAGGATCATGCCGAAGTCTCTTCGGTCGAAGTCGCCTGGAAACGAATGCCCACTTTCATCGGCAGTAAACTCGACAGGATAATACTGCTGTCGCACGGATTCCACTTTCATGCGGGCGCCGGAACGACCCATGATCAACGAGATTTCCGCGAGATTTGCATCCCCGGTCGAGATCCAGGTCTCCATTTCATTGC
>JAGPCC010000093.1 GCA_018058245.1 Verrucomicrobiales bacterium | reverse complement strand
AAAAAGTTCACAAACAATACTACTAAAATATGAAAAACATCATCCTTCTTGCTATCGTGGCTTTCGGCGCACTTTCTCTGAGCGCTTGCGGTCACAAGCCTTGTAAAACTGCTTGCACAGCTTCTGCTGTTAGCTGTTCCAAGTAATCTTTCCGAAGATTGTTCTTGAGGCACTGCTTTGAGGACTTCTTTTTTGGATTTCAAAACGGCTGTCCTCACAGGCAGCCGTTTTTTTATGTACTCCGACAGACTTCTAGACGAGGAGTGTGCCCATGTGATCGCCCATGCGGGCATACAATTCGATTCCGGCGGCAGATTGCTCCCGCAGGTCCGGGGCGGGTGCCAGGGTGCCCTCCGGGAAAACGGTAATGACCATCGAACCCCCGAACCGGAAATAGCCTTTTTCATCTCCCTTTCTCACTGTCTGACCGGGTTCGCAGGTGTCGACGATGCTGCCAACGTTGGTTGCCCCGATCTCAAGGAATAGATACGTGCCGAGAGCCGTGTCGGTGACGGGGGTGATCCTGCGTTTATTCTCCGCGATATATCCGAGTTGTCGGGAGAGTGCGATGGGATTGACCGAATAAAGCGAACCGTTGATGCACCGGGGAGTTCCACACTCCCCAGCGAGAGGGAAATGGAAGCGATGGTAATCCGTCGGGCAGAGCCGAGAGAGGACCGCGCTGCCGCCGAAAAACTGAGCCGCGAGGTCGGCGTCGCCGAAAAGTTTGGGGAGGTCGAATCGTTGCCCTTTGGCATAGAGGTGGGAATCGGCGGAGAGCACTGGAATGAAAAAATGGCGCCCATCGGCGGGGAAAATAACGGAATCGGCTTCCGGGGCTATCGGGCGAGCCTCGGGTTTGAGCTTCCGATAAAAAAATTCGTTGAAGGTGCGGAACGTGCCGGGAGCGTTGAGGAATTCACTCGTGTCCACGCCGAATCGTTCGATGAAACGGGATACTTCTTTGACCGAGGATCGGCTGTCGGCCCAGCTTCCGTAGAGCCCGGAAAACCAAGGGCGTTTGATGATCCCCTCGAGGCAGGCACGGCCGAGCGCCGTTTCGTAGGCCCACCGGAGGGGTTTTTCCCCATAAATTCCCTCTTGCTTGAGTCGACCTTCGTAGCGGTCGAAGTAACGAAGTTCTTTTGTTGAATTCACTCGTGAGAGATAGACCGTTTGCCCGAAGAGAGCAAAAGTCTTTTCCCTCGAATCCTCCCCCCTCCTCCTATGATCGCCCTTCTCACCAATGACGACGGAATCGATGCCGACGGTCTCGCCGCTCTCCAGTCGATTGCTTCCCGTCATTTTGATGAAATCTGGGTCGTGGCCCCCTTTTCGGAGATGTCCCAGATCGGTCACCGGGTCACGACAGATACTCCGATTCGATTCGAAAGTCGCGGCGAGCGGAGATTCGCGGTCCATGGTACGCCAGCGGACTGCACGAGGGTAGCGCTCACCTGTCTCCTGCCAAATCGGCCCGACTGGGTCCTCTCGGGAATTAATCACGGCGGCAATCTCGGGCGACACGATTTTTCCATTTCAGGCACGGTTGCCGCAGTAAGGGAAGCCGCCTTTGTCGGGATCAAGGGGATCACTTTTTCTCACTTCCTCCGGCGCGGACTCGAGCTCGACTGGGAAACGGCCATGTCGCGGGCAGAGCGTGCTATGGCAGCCCTCTTGGTGCAGCCCCTCGAACGGGAGCATTTTTGGAATGTAAACCTGCCGCACCCCGAGCCGGGAGCATGCGAACCGACTCTTGTCTATTGTGAGCAGGAACGGCATCCTCTTTCTGTGGCTTACGAAGAGAAAACACCGGGATTTCTGAGTTATGTTGGGCAATACCAGGAGCGCTCCCACATTCCCGGGAGCGATGTGGACGTCTGCTTCGGCGGGGATGTTGCGATCACGCAGACTTCGATCTAATCAATGGAACAGGGTGCAGTAAGGAAGGCAAGAGGGTTGAGCCGGTCCCGCCGATCGCCGGACCTATGTTGGGTTATGATGCAGGATTGATACTCTGGGATATTCTGCGATAGTACGGCAGATTTGTAATGATTGAGAGATCTTCCATCCTTGTTTCTCTGTGGCGTGGTCGCTGGCTTCCGGCGCTTGCCAGCGTCATGGTGTATGCTGGTGTCGTTGCAGAGGAGACCGAAAATGCGGCTGCTCCTGCACGCATCGACCTGACGAATTTTCCGGGTGAGCTGGTCGATAAAGTGGTTGTGCCGATTCCCGCCGAGATTTTTGCGGTCTTGGATAAGTTGGATGAACCGAACTGGAATGGCGGTATCGAGCTGCCGGACGAGAAACAGAATGGGCGTGAACGGTCCATTCTCGCGCTGACCTTCGGCAGCCTCGTGGGGGAGGGATTCATTGCGGTGCAGGCAAAAAACGCGGATCAGATCCAGACAATAGGTCGCCGCGTCCTCGCGATGTCCGAGGCTCTCGGGCTTGCCAGCGCGGTGCGACCCCATAGTCTTAGCATCATCGAAGCCGCTGGAAACCGAGAGTGGGGGAAAGTGCGGGACGAGCTGGATGCGACTCAGCAGACGGTGAGGACGACGATGGAGCAATTGCGCGACGATGAGCTCTCGGGGCTCGTCAGTCTCGGTGGTTGGCTTCGTGGGACATATGTCGTCACCGCGATCATTAGCGATTCCTACAGCGAGGACAAAGCCGAGTTGCTCAATCAGCCTGGATTGATTGCCCATTTCCGCACTATGCTCAGCACGATGCGCGGTCCCTCGAGTTCGTCTCCACAGATCCGGACTCTTTCCACCGGTTTGGCGAGGTTAGAAGCGATCATCGTTGATTCCGGGAATCTTTCCGAAGAGGGGGTGAATCAGCTTCGCAATATCAGTCGCTCTATGCTGGAAGAGTATTACTTTGAAAAACCGGAAACGTCGTCCGCTACGGATGCACCGAAAAACTGAATTCCTCCCTACCCCCGAGATGAATCATTCAATCCAAAGGAAAACACGCCTCGTTCCAGCACTCGTGTGCACTGCGGTGCTGTCGCTTGCCGGATGGCTCTACGGTTTTGTAAACGAGGCGATCTCCCTCGCACTGGAAGCGGCGACTCCGTATGTCGAGCAGGGTTTCGAAGTCCGGGAGGACAATTGGTCTGGGGAGGTCGAGCCAGGCAAACCACTTTTGATTCGTCATCAACTTTTCCGGGGCAATGAGTATTGGTTCTGGGCGGGGACGAGCTGGCCCGGGGCCAAAATCCGAGTGGATATTTTTGACAGTGAAGGGAACTCCGTCGGTTTGGAGTCTTTTGCAAAAGGTTCCTTCGCCGGGGTAAGGACCTTGCCGCAAAAAACGGCGACCTATTTTGTGCGCGTCGTCGCGACCTACGAAAAAGAAGGAACCGGGCTCACCAAGGCGGAAAAGGGTGCCAACGAACCGGTGGACGGGGTAGGGGTATTCTCCGGAACTCTGGATTGGGGTGTCGTCTACGGCTATCGATAATCGAGTATTCCCTCTCGAACGACCGCTTTATCGTATCCCATGGCTGAGACTACGCTGGAATTCGAGAGTCCCCACTTTCTGCACGGGCTCTTTGCCGACGATTTGTCTCTCCTCAAAGAGATGGGGACTCTGCTCGGTCTCACCGTGACGACGAGGGATTCTTGGATCAAGTTCGAGGGCGACGAGGCGAGCACGGCGGCCGGTGTCGCGGTGATGGAGGATCTTGAGCAAGTCCGGCGAAAAGGCGGCGTCATTTCCTCTCACACCTTCCGATATGCTGTCAAGACCGCAGCCGAGTCGATGGCAAGTTCTGCCCTGAAAGACGGTGCGAAGGTGACGGATCTTTTCAATCGCCGCCTCCTTGGCAGCGGGTCGAAACCTGCGGTGAGTCCGCGGTCGAAAAATCAACTCAAGTATCTCCAAGCGCTCGATCAGCACGATGTCGTCTTCGGGATCGGACCTGCCGGGACTGGGAAGACTTATCTCGCGATGGCGTATGCCCTCGATCTTCTGAAAAATCGAAAGATCGACCGAATCATGCTGACCCGACCCGCAGTGGAGGCCGGGGAGGCGCTGGGATTTCTCCCCGGTGCGCTGGAGGAAAAAGTGTTGCCGTATCTGCGTCCTCTCTACGATGCGATGAGCGACATGCTCGACGGGGCCGATTCGATGAAGTTCGCGGAAAAAAACCTCATTGAAATCGCACCGCTGGCCTACATGCGGGGTCGCACTCTGAATCGGGCCTGTGTCATCCTCGATGAGGCGCAGAATGCCACTCGCGAACAAATGTTCATGTTTCTGACCCGCCTGGGTGAGGGCGCAAAGTGTATCGTCACGGGCGATCCGTCCCAGATCGATCTTCGGCCTAAGGCGCGGAGCGGCCTACTGGAGGCGATGAATGTCCTGCACGGAGTCGATGGGATTGCCTTTAGCCGTTTTGACACCGGAGACGTCGTGCGCCACCCCGTCGTCGCGAGGATCATCTCAGCCTATGAGCAGGGTCGCAGTGAGGAAATGGTTCGGGAAAGTTCGGCGAATCCCTGAATTCCTGAGCTGATCTTACCGCAGGTCTGACTCGATGCGGGTGACGAGGATGCATTTCTGCAGCTCGTCCTGCATCCTCGTGAGACGATTTTTGTCTGTGATCTTCAGTTCGGTGCTCGAGTCGACCAGAAAAAATCGGTCAATCGCCGCTCCTGCCTGTGTACTAATACGGGCGTTCAAAACTTCGGCATCGTGGTTCCCGAGGATTGTGAAAATATCGTAGAGAAGACCGATTCTGTCCTGCGCCTGGATTTCCAGCATCGTTGAGGTTTCGTTTTCTTCGTTTGAGAAATAGATTCGCTGGGGGATATCGAAGTTCGGGGGCTCTTCCTGAGTGATCGAAGGGCGGACGCGGTCTTCGATGAGGGAGCGGAATTTCACTTCCTTTTCGTCGACACTGAATTCCTGATGGATCAGATTTTCGATTCGTTCGATCTCCCTCGGTGAAGTCACGGGATTAAACGTTGCGGTGCAGATTCGGAAAATATCGAGGACGAGATCGTCGGCCCTTACGTAAAAGTCGGCTGAGAGAATGTTCAGATTCCTCGCGGCAAGAGCCCCCGCGACTTTTGCGAGGAGATGGTGACGATTCCACCCGGCCACTTCGAGCAGGCTGTATCCCTCGTCCGATCGAGTTTCCCAGCCGAGAACGGGAATGAGACTCTCGTTGGTCGATTTCGCGGTGCGCTCGAAAAAGCGGTGAAACAGATTGATGTGACGCACGATGCTGGTCGAGCCGCGGTGGCGAAAATAGCGGCGCGGCATCGCTGCAAAATGCGCTTCGACCTCTTCCACAAGTCCTTCGGGGAGCTTCGCGAGAACCTTCGATTTTGTCTCCGTAACCGGTCGGGTAAATTCCTTCCGATAGGTATTTCGATCTTCGAAAAAGGCGGCGGTGCGTCGGTGGAGCTGCGACATCAGTGATTCCTTCCAATCGTTCCACGCCGTATCGTTTGTCCCGTTGGAGTCGACGTAGGTGAAAAGATGGAGCGCCTCCATCCACTTCCGGTTTTTGGTCGCAGCCGCAAATTCGGTGATCGTTTCCAGATCGGTGATGTCCATCGTCGTAGACGTTTTCCAGAAAGTCAGGTGATGGTCGACGAGGAACATGATGAGCCGCAATCGGTCGCCCCGGTAGTCGAGTCGTTGGCACACCTGCGCGGCGAGGAGGGCGCTGGCGTCTTCGTGATGGCGCACATTTTCTGCCCGGCCCGTGTCGTGGAGGAGAAGTGCCACATACATCGCGACGGGATCTTCCATGTTTTGAAAGATCCGGCGGAAAAACTGCTTTTTGGGATCTTCCGAATGGATGAGGCTATCAAGTATTTCGATACAGCGCAGGGTATGCTCGTCGGCGGAATAGCGGTGGAAGAACTCGTGCTGGACCAGATCTGTCAGTTGTCCGAACTCGGGAAGATACAGTCCCAGGAAACCAAGTTGGTGCATCTTGCGAAAGATGTGCGCCACTTGACCGCGATTTTGAAGAATCTCTTCGAAGGTGGCTCGATTGGCCCGGCTTTTCCGGAAGGTGTCGTCGACAAGGTGGAGGTTCCGGCTGATCAACTCGCGAATTTCCGGGCTAGATTGCAAGTTCCGCCTCTGCGAGTGGAGGAAATACCGCATCAAGCGATTCGGGTCTTCTTCAAAAATGGAGTCGTTCTCCGGATAGATCAGGCTGCGTCTCGTCTGAAATCCGTCGAAGGAGTCTTCCGTCGCAGTCTGTCTGGCCAAGAAATTGAAGACTGGAGTTCTCCGAGTGTCATCGTTCACGACTTCCAGTTCAAAAGATTGCATCAGCGAGGTGCTCTGCTGATACAGGTTCCGAGTGTGGCGATAGTAATCCCGCATGAAGGTTTCGCTCTTCCGGAGAATGTTCGTGCCGGGGACGTTGAGTTTCGTCGCGACAACCCCTTGCAGGCGGAGGCTGAGGATATCTCCGGGGCGACCCTTCTGACAATAGTGCAGCTCATTTCGCACCCGCATGAGGAATTCAAAGGCCGCTTCGATGTTCGCGAAGGAGTCTTCTGTTACTTTATTTTCGGCCACGAGAGCGGAAATGTCGCGCGACTTTCGTAGAACCCAAAGGACCCAGACCAGATTGTGATGGTCACGGAGCGCTCCGCAACCTTCTTTTACATTTGGTTCTTGGAGGTGAGGGGTATTGCCGTGCTTTTGGTGACGAGATCGGATATCCCGACTTCGCTCCGCGAGATAGCTCTTTTCATGACCGCGGAGGCAAAGATCAAAGAAGGTCTCTTCAAATTTCGTAAAGAGCGACTCGTCACCGCAGATAAAACGAGCATCTAGCAGGGTCGTTTTTGTCTGGTGATCTTTGTTGGCAAACGCGCACGCTTCTTTGATGGATCTAACGGGATAGCTGACGTTGAGACCGAGATCGAACAACATTAACGACACTCGGTTGACCAATTCCTTTACTACCAGCGGGAGTCGACTCGTCGATCCGGGGGTAAGAAATTGCAGATCGATATCGCTCCCTGGATTCAGCTGTCCCCGACCATAACCGCCACTCGCGACGATCGTCACCGGGTGCATCTGTCCCGTCTTTGCGATTGCATCGGTCTCTTTCAGAAAATGTCGCAGCAAATCGCTCAGGAGCACATCCATCAGAGCGGAGAGCCGGGAGGCGATCACCAAACCCGAGCCTCCCGCCGAATGCGATTCCCGGATTCCTTTCCGTCCTGTCTTCAAATACTCCTTATAGAGAGTAAGCATGGTACGCTTTTCTCCCGAAGCGCTCTTGATCGTTTCGAGGATCTCGATCGCAGATTCCCGGGCAGGGTCTAGAGAGGAAGGCAAGGACATCGTAGTCCGACTAAACGGGAAAACCCTGTGAAAGCGATTACAATTTCCGGCTTGTCCCTTCCCTAGTCGCCTGATAGGGGAGATTTCCGACCGGTCCCACTTTTTGCTCAGAAGTGCTGAAACGGCTGGATTCTCCGTGCTTTCGGTGATTCCACCGGGAGAGGAGGCGGGGGAATGCGGTTTGAAGAGCGTGAGGACGGTGCCGGCGCGGAAGGTTCGATCGGTTGTGCCACGACGATAGAGGGGCGGCGTTCGCTTTCGCTTCTTACCACGGCTGGGGGAGGTGGCGCGATTTCTCTCCGATCAATGGGCGCTTCGTGCAGCTTCAGGTTCGGATGGTAGGTGATCGCATCCTGGTAGTTCAGCCAGATCGCGTTTTTTGCCGCAAGCAGACTGAGGAACATCGTTAGCATGGTGAGGCCGTAGCCGATCCGCTTCCGATCAATGCCGATCATGATGGTGGCGACAGTACAGAGCACGAGGAGTCGGAACTGCCACGAGACCGCCTTCCAAGTGGCGGTATTCTCGGCGAATCCTTTGACCCGGGCAGGAGAACTGATCTTGTAGACTTGCTCCATGCGGGGTTGTGCCGCAAGTCGCGCGTCCCGGTAGGGGAAGTGAGCGAGCGCGGCGAGTCCGATCACGACAAAGGCAATCGTCTTCAGTTTTGGGGATTTCGTGAAAAATCCAACCGCCAGCATGATCACGCCGATGAGGAGTCCGTAGAAGATCAACGGCTCAAGGAGGAGGTAACGATATTCGGGGTCTGCCACGGCAGAGAGGAGTTTTTCGATCTGATTGATGAATTCGCTCATGAGAAAAAGGGGTTCAGATGAGAGGGGGCTTAGAGCAGGTTCAAAGTGTCCTCACCCGATCCCGTGGGAGGGGTAAGGCCGAGTTTTCGATAGGCGAGAGGCATGGCGGAGCGTCCCCGAGGGGTCCGTTTCAGATACCCCTTCAGAATCAAATAGGGCTCGTAGACCTCGTTGATCGTCGCTTCGTCCTCGCCGACTGCTACCGCAATCGAATTCAGGCCAACGGGGCCGCCATTGTATTTGTAGATCACCGCTTCGAGAATGCGTTTGTCCATCTCGTCGAGACCATCTTCGTCGATATCGAGCATCGCGAGGGCCGCCCGAGCAACCTCCAGGGTGATGATATTGTCAGCTCTTACCTGTGCGTAGTCGCGAACCCAGCGTAGGAGTCCGTTGGCGATCCGTGGGGTTCCCCGACTGCGAGATCCGATTTCGAGAGCGCCATCGTCTTGGATCGGTACCCCGAGAAGAGAGGCGGATCGTCGAATGATAATGACCAACTCCTCGGGTGAATAATAATCGAGGCGATTGGTGATCCCGAACCGGGAGAGGAGGGGGCGAGTCAACATGCCCGCCTTCGTCGTTGCGCCTATGAGGGTGAATTTTGGCAGCGAGAGTGAGATCGAGCGCGCACTCGGACCCTGATCGATAATGATGTCGAGCTTAAAGTCCTCCATCGCCGGATAAAGATACTCCTCAATGGCGGGGTGGAGACGGTGAATCTCATCGATGAAGAGAAAGTCTCCATGCTGCACGTTCGTGAGAATGCCGGCTAGATCCCCGGCACGCTCTATCTGCGGACCACTCGTGACATGGATCTCACTGCCGAATGCGCGTGAGAGAATGTGGGCAAGCGTCGTCTTTCCGAGACCGGGAGGGCCGCATAGGAGGACGTGATCGAGTGCGTCATTCCTCCCTTTTGCTGCCTCTACCATCAGCATGAGCCTTTCCTTTACCTTCGCTTGACCGCAAAACTCCTCAAAGTCCGGGGGACGGAGACTTTGCTCAAACTCCCGCGTCGGTTCGGCGGTGGAGTCACTGGGAGGCAGGGCAGGCACAGGGAAAAGTACTTTCGTTTAGGATTTCAAAAATTATTCAGATATTTAAGAATACTTAATAATAAAGATTTACAGAAATTAAGAATAACCTTAAAATTATAAAAGTCGATATGTTTTACTTGCACGTAAGGCATTTTTCGATAAACGATTGCAGGAGAGAGTTTTTGGCCGTTTAGTTGGCCTGTTTTCTGCCGTGTAAAGAGCCGTTGGATGGAAATTCGAACTTGACGTAGAGCCCTAAGGTTCTATCTAAGTGGGTTTCATTCCGACTGTTCAGATAACAGATTCAACGCTATTTCAGTCAACGGAACATTACCCATCACGCATGAATTTTTTAAAGCGAAACCGCAGTCCTTTCCTTGTAAGCCTTCTCCCGGTGGTGACGGGCGGGCTTTTGTTGCTCCAGATGGGGGTTTCAAGTGTCCGCGGGCAGGAAGGCGCAATCGTGAAGTCGATCAAGGTGGAGTATGTCGGCAATCAGACGGTCGCTCCCGAGCGCATCCTTTCGAACATGTCCACTCGTGTGGGGCAGAAGCTGTCCATGACGCAAGTCGATGAAGATGTGAAGAGTCTCTACGCGAGCGGTGATGTGGAAAACGTTCGCATTCTCTCCGAGGCTGTCAGCGGTGGAGTCGCGCTTACTGTTGTGGCGCAGACTCGCGCCGTCTACGGGGGTGTCCAATTCGTGGGGAATACCCTGATTGAAACTTCGAAGCTCTCCAAAAAAGTCGATCTGGATGTGAATAAGCCAATTGACGAGACCGCCCTTCAAACTGCGAGAGGCGAGATTCAGGATATGTATCGTAAGAAAGGGTTCTCTGCTGCGACCGTGACTTATCGCATTGGGGCCCCCACTGCGGAGGGGTATTCGTCCGTGATCTTTACAATCGACGAAGGAAATCAAGGGGTTCTCCGGAATGTGGAGTTTGTCGGGAACACTGCTTTTACCGCAGCAGCGCTCAAGGCGGAGATGACTCAGAAAGAAAAGGGTCTGAAATCCATCTTTGGTAGCGGAGGTTCGACCGATGCCGAGACGCTCACGCAGGATGTGGCGAAGCTTGAGGATTTCTATCGGGATAATGGGTATCTCAACGCCAAGGTTGTCAATGTGTCTCGTGCACGAGTCGACGCAAAATACGTGGATGTCATCATGACCATCGACGAGGGCGCGACCTACCAAGTGGATAGCCTTGCGATCAATGGCATCACGGTTCTGCAAATGGAAAAGGACGTCCTCCCCTACCTGAAAACAGAGGCAGGAGATACCTTTGCGGGAAACAAACTGAAGGATGATATCAAACTGATCACCGATCAGTATGGTAGCCGTGGATATGCGGACGCTCGCGTCACTCCTCGTCTGGAGGATTCCGGCAGCGGCGCAGTTCGTGTGATTCTCGATGTGAACGAGGGACGCCCCTACAAGATCGGTCAGATCAGCATCGAAGGAAATGACAAGACTGAGGATTACGTGATTCGTCGTGAGCTCCCGCTTGAGCCTGGTCAAATGTTCGACACGAACAAAACCGGTGTCACCGAACGTCGTCTCCAGAACATGAATTACTTCTCCAGCGTCGAGGTCATGCCGATCGATACGAGCTACCTCGATACAAAAGATCTTTTGATTCGTGTGGTGGAAAAGCCAACGGGAACGATCAACTTCGGAGCGGGTTTCAGTTCAATTGACAGTCTTACTGGTTTCTTTGAGGTCACGCAGACCAACTTCGATTTGTTTGACTGGCCGAGCTTCACTGGTGCCGGGCAGCGGTTCCGCTTCAGTGTTCGCGCCGGTAGCGAGCGCGTCGATGCGAGTGTTTCTGTGACCGAACCTTGGCTTTTTGGGAAGCGTCTCGCTTTCACGACGGAGGCATACTACCGCGATCTTATGTTCCTCAGCGATCAGTATGACCAGACCAACTACGGTCTTGCGCTTTCACTTCGTAAGTCTGTCGGTGAGTTTAGCTACATCGTGGGTGATTATCGCGCCGAGCAAGTGGAGATCGATGCCGATGCTAATGCCTCGAAAGCCTTCCTCGCTGAAGAAGGGGAGTTCTTCAAGAGTTCGGTCGGCGGATCTTTTGTTCGTGACACGAGGGACAATCTTTTCCTCACCCGCGAAGGAAACAAAGTATCCGTGGGATTTGAATTTGCCGGTATCGGCGGTGATGTCGAAGACACGATCTTCTCGGCCAGTGCAGCTCAATACATTCAGCTTCCCTACGACATCATCGTAAGCCTGAATGGTGAGATCAATCAGGCGGCAGAGGGTGATCATATCTTCATGCGTCAATTCCTCGGTGGCGCGAATGATCTCCGTGGTTTCGACTTCCGCGACGTGGGTCCGCGTGATCCGATCAGCGGAGATGTTCTTGGCGGCAAGCGTGCTTGGAATGCGACCGCCGAAGCTACCTTTCCGATTGTGGAGAAGGTTCGTGGAGCCCTCTTCTACGATCTGGGTGAAGTCTCCGACGGGCCGAGAGGATCAGTCGAGAGTGGAATCAACTCTGACTGGGGTGTTGGGGTCCGACTTTTTGTCCTCGGCAGTGCCCCGGTTCGTCTGGACTATGCGTTCCCTTTGCAGAGCGATGGATTTAACGACGACGGTGGACGATTCCAGTTCACCATGGGCGCACAGTTCTAATGCTGGTGAATTTCTTCTCCGGTATTTTCTAATAAACGAGTGCCTCCTAACGTCTGTTCAAAGGTCGCATACTTGATTGTATCGAAATACTCGTCTCTTGCGACAAAACTCAAAAATTTAGACCCATCATGAAATCCTATCTGCCTGCTCTACTCTCTGCCCTTGTTCTTACGCTGTTTTCAAACGGTGTCACAGCACAGGAGTTGAAGCTCGCCGTGATCGATATGCAGGAGGCCCTGAACAAGTATTACAAAACCGATATCCAGGTGAAACAGATCAATGATCTGGCGGACGAAAAGCGGAAGAATCTGGATGAGCGTCAGGCGGCGTATCAGCAGATGACAACGCAGATGTCAGAACTCGATACGGTTTATAAGGATACTACGCTCGCCGAGCCAAAGCGGAAAGATGCCCTCGAGAAACTTCAGGCCCTGTATCAAGAGCGGAACGCTAAGGGGAAAGAAATCGGAGATGCGCAGCGCAAAGCTTCTTCAGAGGTAATGACCGCTCGTCAGGAAATGGAAGCCACTTTAGTGGACGAAATCAAGAAGACGGTGGATGCGATTGTTCAGGCTCAAGGACTCGATCTCGTTTTCGATAAATCGTTTCTTCCGAAGGCAAACAAGGCGATTCTTTATACTTCCCCCAATGTGAAAGATCTCACTGAGGAAGTGATCAGCACTTTGAATGCTGGGGCACCCGCGAAGACGAACTAACAAGGCGGAGCGGAGAAACGAAGGAAAAGCGGCGGAGAACGCCGCTTTTTTTGTCGCCAATCAAAACGGTTTCGGGATCATGAAGACGACGGTGGGAGAGCTTGCGCAGTTGCTTGATGGGAAAGTGCTTCGGGGTGAACTCTCGGGTGAGATTACGAATTTCGCGGCGCTCGATCAGGCGGACGGCTCCTGTGTGAGCTTTTACGGAAATGCAAAGTATATCCGGCAGCTGAAAGGGACTCACGCTGGGCTGGTCTTGGTGGCGGAAGAAAATCTGCCGATCCCGGAAACGGCTGCGGTTGTTCTGGTGAAGAATCCCGTGCTCGCGTTTGATTCGGTGATCCGAATTTTTGGCGTGAAATCGCCCCCCTTTTCTGCAGGGGTGTCCCCGCACGCCTTTGTGGAGTCGACGGCCCAAGTCGACCCGGATCGGGTCTCCATCGCTCCGAATGCAACGGTATCGACCGGAGTGATAATTGGGAATGGATCGAGGATCGGAGCGGGTACTTTCATCGGGGCTGATGCGGTCATCGGGGAGGACTGTGAAATCGGCCCAAATGTGACAGTTGGTCAGGGATGTCAGATCGGGGATCGTGTGATCCTGCATCCTGGTGTTGTCGTAGGCGCTGATGGTTTCGGGTTCGAGTTTGTTGAGGGCAGGCATCGCAAGATCGAACAGCTAGGTATCGTGAGGATTGACAATGACGTGGAAATCGGTGCTTCGTCGACGATTGACCGGGCAAGATTTGGGGAAACGGTCATCGGGGAAGGGACAAAGATCGACAATCAAGTTCAGATAGGGCACAACTGCATTATCGGAAAGCATTGCATCATCGTTGCGCAAACGGGAATCTCGGGGAGCACCCGGATTGGAGACTATGTCGTTCTCGCCGCGCAGTGTGGGATCGCTGGCCACCTCACGATCGCAGATCGGGTGACCTGTGGTGGCCGCAGCGGCGTGATTTCCTCTATTGTAGAACCTGGCGGAACATATTTTGGATACCCGGCGAGACCTCTCAAAGAGGATCGCCGTGAGACCATGAGGGTCAAACAATTGGGAAGTCTTTTGAAGCGGGTCAAAGATCTCGAAAAAAAGAACGGGGATTAACTCCCGTTGGGTTTTAAGTCAATGATCTGCCCGGGTGCCGGAATGATCACCTCCGCCTGCGGGAGGCGTTGTTGGAGTTCTCGCTGGAACCACTCTCTTGCTGGTAAATCGCCGTGAACCAGAATGATGGTCTTGGGATCGCACGAGACGGCGTATTCAAGGATCTGTTCGCGCGGAGCATGGCCACTGAAGTCAAAGTGTTGGATCTCACACTTGACTTCACTTTCGTGTCGCGAGTCCGACGAGAGCTGCACACGACCGCCCTGACCGGCAGAGAGGATTCTCCCCGCAGGACTTTCTCCATCGGCGTATCCGACAAAGAGGATCGAATTTGCCGGAGAAGATAGAATGCGGCGGGCAAATCGATGCGAAACCGTGTGCTCGGACATCATACCGCTGGAGAGGGCATAAATGCTGCCGGGCATGAAGTCTGGTTCGCGGTGTCCTCGCTGGAGAACCTGAAGACTCGGGAATTCTTCGAGAATTTTGTAGTCCCGGTGGAGACGGTGAGGGTGACCCGAAAAACGATCGGCAATCTGAGTCATCTTGGTGCTGAGTCCTCCGATGTGGACCGGGAGAGGAGGGATTCGTTCTTCGTCGATCAGTTCGCGGATGAGCAGCAGCACTTCCTGGGTTTTTCCAAACGCGAAGACCGGAATGAGGATGGCACCTCCTCGGGCCAGGGTGCCATTGATCGCTTCCGCAAACCGGAGTTTTTCGGCTTCACGGGTGTAGGCGGGATCCCGTTGATGATCTCCTCGTGTGGTTTCGATCACCAAGGTGTCGACTTTTTCGCAGGGAAACTCCGCGGCTCGCACCATGGTCTGATCTTCAAAGTGAATGTCCCCGGTATAGAATAGGGTGTTTCCTTCGTGTTCCAGTCGGATCCCGACCGCACCGAGGACATGGCCGGCGTGAAAGAACTCGCAGACGACACGGTCCCGATCACCAATGGAAAAGGGGACGCCCACTTCCCGGGTCAGCCAGAAGCGCTCCGAATCGTCGAGTTGGCGGTGCGAGTAGAGCGGATAGTCGCGTTCGTTCAGCTCGTCCCGCTGCGCCTTCATCACATTGACGGAGTTGTGTAGCAATGCGATTCCGCTTTCTCTCGTTGGCGGCGTCATGGTGACGACCGCATCGGGATGCTGTTTCATTAGCACCGGCAGGGCTCCGATGTGGTCTAAGTGGGGATGACTGACGAGAATCGCGTCGAGGGGAATCTGGGAAATCTTCTCAAACTGGGGGAGGGTCGCCCGACCAGTGTGTTTGGGGTGTGTCCCAGCGTCGAGGACGATTCTGGTTTCCCCGGCCTCCACAAGAAAGGAACTGGCTCCGACGTCGGTGTGTTTGGTAAGATTCTGAAAACGCATAATGGCTGGACAAGGGGAAGCCTGAGGGGAATCACTCGTCGATACCAGCTTTCTTTTTGAGTCGGGCCTCGTGGAAAAAAGACTTGAGCAACTGAATAGACTCGTCCTCGAGAACTCCGGGGGTGACTTCGCTGGAGTGATTTAGCGTGGGTTGCTGGAGCAGGTTGAGTAAACCGCCAGCAGCGCCGCCCTTGGGATCACCGCAGCCAAAGATCACGCGGCGAATGCGGCAGTGCACGATAGCACCGGCACACATGGGGCAGGGTTCTTTGGTGACATAGAGATCACAGTCCGTCAGTCGCCAGTCTCCGTGGGCCTCCTGAGCCTGCGTGAGGGCGAGCATTTCGGCATGGGCCGTCGCATCGCGGAGGGTCTCGACTTGATTGTGAGCGCGGGCAATGATGCGACCTTCGCGGACGATGATCGCCCCGATCGGCACTTCTTCCGCAAGATAGGCCTTCTGAGCTTGGCGCAGTGCTTGACTCATGAAAAAGGTGTCACTCGTCAGATCAATGAGTGGAGAATCTTCGTATTCGGGAGAAGGGCTGACCATGAGAAGGAATTCAGGAGACAATGGTTTGCGGAACATCGAAACCGTGGAGATAATGGCCTCAGCATGAGCGACTGCAACACCCGAATCATCGCACCCTCATTTCTCGCGGCCGACTGGTCGAGAATGCGAGAGGAAGTTTCCCGAGCAGAGTCATCGGGCGCGGACTGGCTGCATCTCGATGTGATGGACGGCCACTTTGTCGAGAACCTGTCTTTTGGTCCGCAATTTGTCGCGACGGTGCGGGCCTATACCGAGATGACGTTGGATGTTCATCTCATGATGACCTACCCCGACAAATATCTTGATCGCTTCATCCAAGCAGGTGCGGACCGGATCACCGTGCATGTGGAGGCGGAGCACGACGTCGCGGTTACGCTCGCCCGAACTCGTGCAGCGGGCTTGGGGTGCGGACTCGCCTTGAATCCAGCGACTCCGTTTGAGGCCGTTGTTCCGTTTCTCGATCAGATCGATTTGCTTCTTGTCATGACCGTTGTCCCTGGATTTGGCGGACAGGCATTTATGGCAAAAGAAACCATGCCGAAGGTGGCTGCGGCACGCGATTTTCGAGAAACGAATGGACTCGCTTACCATATCGAAGTGGATGGAGGCATAGACCACGAGACGGTCGGGATCGCGGCGAGGAATGGAGCGAATGTCATGGTCGCCGGGACCGCACTCTATGGGGCATCGGATATGGCAGCGGCTGTCGCGGCGATGCGGGAATAGGAATCATGGCAGAAACAGTCCATACCGTGGCGGGAATCACGTCTTTGACTCGGGAAAGATTGGAGGGAGATTTTTCCGGGGTTTGGATTGAAGGCGAAGTCAGCAA
>JAGPCC010000348.1 GCA_018058245.1 Verrucomicrobiales bacterium | reverse complement strand
TATTCGGCCGCGACTTCGGCGGGCATGTAGTTATCCCGGTCCGCGTCACGCTCGATTTCCTCGACGGTCTTACCGGTGTGGAAAGCAAGGATGCGATTGAGCCGCTTTTTCAAAGAATACATGAACTCGACGGTCCGCTCGACATCCGAGGCGGTGCCCTGGGCTCCACCGGAGACCTGGTGGATCATGATGTGGGCGTTCGGGAGCGCGTAGCGTTTCCCCTTTGTCCCGGCGGTGAGAAGGACTGCTCCCATGCTCGCGGCCATGCCCATACAATAGGTGTTCACGTCGCAGGTGATAAACTGCATCGTGTCATAGATCGCAAGACCGGCGGTGACGGAACCTCCGGGGCTGTTGATATAGACGTTGATGTCCTTGTGCGGATCCTGCATCTGTAGGTAGAGCATCTGCGCAATGACGTAGTTCGCGAGCGGATCACTGACCTGTTCGCCGATGAAGATAATACGATCCTTCATCAAGCGAGAAAGGAGATCGAACTGGATCATCGTGTTCCCTTCTTTCTCGATCACGCTGACGTTTTTCATCGGATCGATGATGCGTTGCTGGAGATGGGCGGGGAGGAGTGGAGAAAGTTCCTGAACGTTGTCTAGATTGGTCATGGCAGATGGATGGGATGGGGCTGGGGGTCCGGAGATAGGTCGTGCTGGCACAGACAAACTTACGCTTTTTCTTCGGGTGGTTCGACCTCGTTCACGATCGCATGGGAACGGAGGAACTCAATCGTCTTGGAGATGAGGATGTCCTGACGCACTTCGCCAAACCCATTGCGGTCGCGCAGTTCGCGGGCGACTTTTTTGAGTGGGCGCTGCTGCTGGTAGGCGATCATCGCGACCCGCTGTGTCATCTCTTTTTCACTGACGGTGAGACCCTCGGCTTTGGCGATCTCATCGAGAATGAACATCGTCTTTACGTTGTTCTTCGCCTGAGTTTCGGCATTTTTTACGAGATCTTCCTGATTCTTCTCGATATCGGTCTGCGTCATTCCCTGCTCGTAACCACGGGAAACCATCTGGTTCACCTGGCGTTGCGTTTCGCTAAAAACGATGTGCTGAGGGAGATCGAAGGATGCGTCCTCATTGAGGTGACTGAGGATCTGGTTGTCGATGATCTGCTGCCGGGTCTGCTCGCGCTGCGAATTGAATTGATCGCGGACACGCTCGCGCAGTTGCTCGACGGACTCCAGGCCGAGTCGTTTTGCAAACTCGTCGTTCAGTTCGGGGAGTTCCCGTTCTTTTACCTGTGTGACGGAGACTTCGTAGCGGACTGTTTTTCCCGCGACGGCTTCGATGGGGAAATCTTCGGCATAGGTGGCGTCGAAGGACTTTGTCTCACCGGCGCTCATTCCCACAACTGCAGCGGAAAGACCGGGGATAAACTCGCGAGGTTCCTCTCCTTCATCCGGGAGATCGACCCAGTGGGTTTCCCCTTTCGCGAGAGGGGCGGCTTCGGCCTCCAACTGGTCGACAAACGGTTCTCCGTTGAGAGTCGCCGAGTAGGAGACGACCGCGAGACCACCGGCCTGAGCCGCGCCGTCGGTGTCTTTCGGCATCGCCTGGTTCTTGCGAGTGCTGTCGAGATATCCGTTGATCGCCTCTTCGGTGATCTCCATCTTGGGGACTTCGACGGTGATCCCTTTGTAGTCACCAATCTGAATCTCGGGATCGGTGACCACTTCTACGGCGAGGATGTAGGAACCGTCGGCTTCGAACTGTTCGCGCTCGACTTCTGCGATCCCGAGGATGTTCAGTGAATCCTTCGTGCGGGCCTCCGCGTAAGCGGACCGAGCGAGCCTGTCCTTCAACTCGCTTTCGATGGCGACGGCGTAGCGTTTTTCGATCACTGCCGTGGGGATCTTCCCGGCGCGGAAACCGGGAACCTTCGCCTGGGTAGAATAGGTGGCGACGATTTCCTTGCGGGTTTTCTGGACCGTCTCGGCCGGGATCGCGGCGGAGAGGCGGGCTTTGCACTCGGGAAGGCGTTCGACAGTGATATTCATGAGGTAAAAGTAGTTCGTGACCGTGTCATTCGGCCCGAGGGGCGGGAATTTAGATCACCACACGTCAGATTGCACCCGATAAATTTGCGTCTTTTCCGGCTGGAATTCGCCCCTTCCGTGGAAGAATGGGCAGAATGAGCCCTTTCCTCAGTTTGCGGGAACTCCCCAGAGTTTTCTCAAAAGGGCAAACATCCCGGGATCCTGCCTTTTCAATTCTACGAAATCGAATGGAAAGAAGTCATTTCTGCCAAAATATGCCTCGCTAGTCTCTGCAAAATACTCCGCCGAATTCGTGATGAACATGCACAACCCACCCCGCGAGCGGAATTGCTTCCCGTTTTGCCGGAGCGGCAGCGAGGGGAGTCAACAGGAGACAGGAAACGGTGATCAACCGGAGGGTGGGATGCATCGGGAAGGGATCGGAAGAAGAGGGTTCAGTCTATCAGGGAACAGGGTGAAGTATAGCCCTGGCGGCACTTTCCAGAGGGACAGAGAGGGGAGCACGACAGAATTCACGCATATCAGCGGGCAGCTCGCAGGTCCATTCGTAGTCGCGCCAACCCAACCCGCAGGCGTGGAGAGCCTGACGGTTCATCAGGAGGATTTTTTCGAGAGGTTCCGTCCAGCCCGTTTCGATAAACTCCAAATAACAGCGTTCGTCCGGTCCGTAGATTTTGTCTCCGACGATGGGAAATCCCGCATCGGCCGCGTGGACACGGATCTGGTGCATCCGACCAGTCAGGGGATAACAGCGGAGGATTGAAAATCGAACTCCGTTCGCCGTTTTTTTCTCAAAGCGAGCCTCGACCTCAAATCGGGTGCATGATTCCCTTCCTTCGGGATGGACGAACTGTTTCACCCAGATCGGGGAAGGCTCGATTTCCCCCCGTCGCAGGATCGGGCCGTCGACGAAAAACTCATCCTCCTCGGGCCAACCCCACACGATCGCCCGATACATCTTGCGATATTCACGTCGCTCCATCGCCATGCTCAGGTTGCGAGCGGCGGCCTTGTGCTTGGCGACGAGGACAATCCCGCTCGTTTCGCGGTCGAGACGATTGATGAGCGAAATCTGCCCTCCGCAGGCCAACTCAAAGGCGCAGAGAGATTCCAGACCATCGAGCAGCGTCGGCGGATTCCCCGGCACGGAAGGATGCACCATGAGGTGTGGCGGTTTGTCCACAACGAGAAAGTCCTCATTCTCATAAATGATCTCAAATTCCGGAATGTAGAGCCGCAGGTCGATCTACAAACGTAACCCCGGACCAGAAATTGTCCCTCTTTTCTCGCCGGGCACCGCGCTCACAGCAGGTGCTACCCAAACACACCCTACTGGACTCGAACCTGTGGCTACGAGGGTTACGCGAGCAACTTCTTCACGACCTTGCCATGTACGTCGGTGAGGCGGAAATCTCGGCCTTGGAATCGGTAGGTCAATTCTTCGTGATCGAAGCCGAACAGGTGCAGTATGGTGGCGTGGAGATCGTGGACATGAATGGGGTCTTCCTCCACGCCCCAGCCAATCTCGTCGGTTTTGCCGATGACCTGTCCGCCTTTGATCCCGCCGCCCGCCATCCAAACACTGAAGGAATAAGGGTGGTGATCCCGGCCGGTCACGGTTTTAAATCCTGATCGATTTTCGCCCAAGGGAGTGCGCCCGAACTCGCCACCCCAGACGACAAGGGTTTCATCGAGGAGACCGCGTTCCTTCAGATCTTTGAGGAGCGCGGCGACGGGTTGATCGGAGATCCTCGTGTTCGTGATAAGTCCTGAATTGAGATCGCTGTGGTGATCCCAGGTCGAGAGAAACAGGGTCACAAATCGTACGCCGCGTTCGACCATTCGGCGGGCGAGCAGACAGTTCCGGGAATAGGACCCCTGGAAGCCGTTTTTGTCACTGGCATCGGCCTCGCTCCGGTCCACGCCGTAGGCTGCGAGAGTGGCTTTGGACTCTCCCGAGAGATCGAGCAGATCCGGCGCTGCAGACTGCATACGGAAGGCGAGTTCGTAGTTCTTGATCCGGCTCGAGATTTCGGGATGGAGGGTACGATCGAATCGTTGTTGATTGAGGGCAGTGACCGCCTCCAGACTGCGATGCTGCAAGTCGTGCGAAATCCCCGGCGGGTTCTCAAGGTTCAAGACGGGACTACCATGATTGCGAAAGAGGGCTCCGCCGTAGTTCGATGGCAAAAAACCGCTCGACCAACTCGCGGCACCACCCGGCAATCCTCGACCTAGCGTGGTCAAGACGACATACCCGGGGAGGTCGCGGCTCTCATTCCCGAGTCCATAGTTTAGCCAGGATCCGAGCGTAGGCCAGCCCCGGAGAGGCGAGCCTGAGAGCATCAGGAGTTGTCCGGGCAGGTGGTTGAACTGTTCGCAATGCATCGAGCGAACGAGGGCGATGTCATCGGCGCAGGTGCTGAGATGTGGCAATAGATCGGACATGTCCATGCCGCATTGACCATATTTCTGAAAGGTGCGGGGGCTGCCGAGGAGGCGGGCACTTTCCTTCTGCGTGAAGGCAAATTTCACACCTTCCAGAAGGGAGTCCGGCATTGGCTGGCCGTCGAGTTCGTTGAGCTTCGGCTTGGGATCAAAAAGATCCATCTGACTCGGCCCGCCCTCCATAAACAGATAAATGCACCGCTTTGCTTTTGGCGCAAAGTGGGGCCCCATTTTATCCACTGCGGAAGCCATCAGCCCTTCGTCCCGGAGCATCGAAGCCAGCGCG
>JAGPCC010000347.1 GCA_018058245.1 Verrucomicrobiales bacterium | reverse complement strand
GCACGATAGTAGAGGGAACTTGTCACAGAGAATCGCATGGTCGTAAACTGATGTAAGCGCTTCTGGACGAAACACAAGCGCGAGCGAACAAGGCCATCCCGGTAACAGGCAGTGACGCGTCAACGGCAGGCGGCAATAACGCGTTTACGGTGCGGCAATGGCATTGATCGGGATCGACCGGCACGCTCCAGAAGCGATAGGATGTCCTTCCACTGCGAATGAAAATCTCCTCCCCCTGCCTCACCCTGCTGTTCCTTCTCTGGTCGGGAGGAACTTTCGTTTTCGCAGGCCCCTCACCGCTCGACGACCTCCGCGCTGCCCTGAAGTCGGGCGACAAACCGGTCAAAATAGTTGCCTTTGGGGACAGCGTCACAGGACTCTACTATCACACCGGCGGCGAGCGTACCTATTCGTCGCTTCTCGGGGACTTCCTGACAGAGCACTACCCGACGGCAAAACTCGAAGTGATCAATGCCGGAATGAGCGGCCATACCACCGTAAACGGACTCGCCCGGATCGAGCGGGATGTTCTCGTCCATCGTCCCACGCTTGTCACCGTCATGTTCGGACTCAACGACGTCGTTCGGACTCCTCCCGATCTCTTCCGGAAAAATCTCATCACGATTCTCAAAAAGTGCCGGACCGTAGGGTCTGCCGTCATCCTCTGCACCCCGAACGCCGTCACCACCACCAAGGACCGTCCCGTTGCCAAGGTCAAAGAATACGCCGAAATCATCCGCTCCGTAGCGACCGAGTTTTCTGTCCCGCTCTGTGATTTCCAACAAATCCTGTCGGAGATGCAGCAAAGCGCTCCAGAAGACTGGAGACTGTGTATGAGTGATGAAATCCACCCGAATCTTCGAGGCCACCGCCGCATCGCGGCGGCCCTTGCGGGGATGATCGCAGACGAAACCATCTCCCCCGGCGACGACGCGCCACCCAGCCCGCCACTTCGGTTTACCCTCGAAAAACTCCGGAAAGGAGAGCCCATCAAAATCCTCGCAATGCCCCCATTCGATTCGCTCATCGAAGGAACCCTGAAGGAGTTCTTCCCCGAAGCGCAAATGGACGTCACCCGCTGGGAAACGAATGCTCTGACCGCCGCTCCACTCGTAAAAAATGCGGCCGCACGAGTCCGCCCCCTCGCCCCCGATCTGGTAATCATCAACGTTCCTCACAACACCACGACAGAGACTCGGGAAGAATACATCCGCACGCGCATGTGGATCAACAACAACAGCCTATCCCGCGGGAAACGGGAATGGGATGTTCTGGTAATTCATCCCGATGTCGTAGAACACGATCCCTCCACCCCGAAAAACCCCTTCGATGCACTGCTGCGCATCATCGTCCCGGCACAGGATCTTGTGCTCCTCGACCGCCTCCCGGGGGACGATCGAGAGCCCCACGAGATCTTGCGCGAGTGGATCGCCCGGAACCAGGAGGCACCCTGAACGATCACCGCACTGTCGTTCTACCGATACTCACTGAAAGTCACGTGCAACACCGATTCCAGCCGCGCGATCATCCACTTTTCCTTCGGTTCGATCAGCGAAAGGGATACTCCTTTTTTCCCCGCCCGTCCCGTCCTACCACTGCGGTGCGTATAGCTGTCGATTTGTTCGGGCAACTGGTGCTGTAGGACAAAGGTCAATCCCTCGACATCGATCCCCCGCGCCGCCACGTCCGTCGCGACGAGATAGCGAAAACGCTCCTTCTTGAAGCCCCGCATCACCTTATCGCGCTCCTTTTGCGTGAGATCACCGTGAAGCACATCCGTCGGAAAACCGAACGAAGAGAGCTGGAGGCATAGATTGATCGCCCCGGCTTTGGTTCGGCAAAAAATCAGTCCTCGCCCCTCTTTTTGTTTGCTCAGAAATCCTGCGATAAAATCCGTTTTTTCCGATCTCGGACAGATCGCAAAACGATGGGAAATGTCACGATTCACGACATGGGCTTGATCGATCTGTATCGAATACGCCTTCGGAGACATGCAGTCCTTGATCAAAAGATTGATTTCCTCGGGAAAGGTTGCCGAAAAGAGCCAGGTGCTCTTCTTCTCAACGCACCACTCTAGGATCTGAGCGAGCTCTTTTTTGAAGCCCATGCTCAGCATTTCATCTGCTTCGTCGAGGACCAGATACTTCACCTTGTCCAAAGAAAGTGCCCCTCGCTTGACCTGCTCGATGAGCCGCCCGGGCGTCGCTACAACGATGTGAGTGGGACGCTTCAACGCCGCGATCTGCAACTCCATCTTGTCCCCACCGCTCACCACTTCGATGAACATCTTTGCAGTGTATTTGGTGAACTTGAAGAGTTGCTTTCCGATCTGTTTGGCGAGCTCTCGAGTCGGAGCGACCACGAGCGCCTGAATCTCATTCCGAGAGGGGTCGATTTTCGACAAAAGCGGAAGTCCAAAGGCCGCCGTCTTGCCAGTTCCGGTCTGGGCCTGCGCGATCAGATCTCCACCGTCCTTCATCAAAAACGGAATCGCCAGCTCCTGGACCTTGGTGGGGGTCTCAATGCCGAGCTCCGAGATCCCCCGGATCATGTCATCGGGAACGCCGAGAGTGGTAAACGGATGCGACATAGGAATGCTGGGTAAAGGGAAAAACGGGGGCCAAATGAATCACAAAACCGTTCCGTCACAATTCCGCGAATTGCCAGCGGAATAGATGCTCAATCTTTCCTCCCTTTCCAGAAGCGAGAAGCGAGAAGCTCACCCACCACAAACCTGCCAAAAATCAGATATCTCCCCCGGTCGGTGATTCCTCGTCCCGATAGCTCGCCACGACAAGGTTGCTGAGGTAACGATCCGGATCCTCCACCGCATCCGCAGTGACTCGGAATGTTTTTTGGCCAGTATTCTTCCGAATGAGCTGCAACCCGAACTGAAAATCACGAAACCGCTCCTCACAAAGCTGCAGAGCACTCTGCCCCCGCTCGGAAGAAATCGCGGCCACTCGCAGAGCGGCCTCGCTGTCGAAAGTCAGGCGAACACCATGATCTTCTTCGAATTTCCGACGGAACGCGGCGATTTCGCTGAGCACTTTTGCGTCTCCTACCGGTCCTGCCTCTGCAAGGAGAGATTCTAGACGGGCCGCCGGATTTTCGACAAGTGCCTTGTCGATCGAGAGTTCTGTCAGGGTAGATCCCGGAAGCTCGAACTTAAAGTGGCGCAACAATCTCTCACAAACAGTCATCAGCCCGCGAGCCCCTGTTTTTTCCAATGCAGCCAACTCCGAAATCGACTCTAAAGCATCATCCGTGAATCGAGCTTGAATCCCGTAGGCCTCGAACTCACGCTCATATTGCCGAATGAGACTGCCCTCCGAATGCTTCATAATGCTGAACAGATCCTCCGCCTCAAGGTGATCGCACACCACCCGGACGGGAAGACGCCCGATAAACTCGGCCTCGAATCCGAAATCAATGAAATCTTGAGTTCCCGGCTCGGTGCCGGAAATTGTCATTGTCGGATCGATCGTATTTTCCGCCATAAAACCAATCGGTCCCCGACGCAAACGTCTTTCGATGATCTTCTCGAGCCCAGTGAACGCACCACTTACGATAAAAAGAATGTGCCGTGTATTGATCGTCTCGCGCCCAGACTTTCCGCTTCGACTCATCTCGAACATCGCCTGCATCTGCGACTGCATATCCTGCGGATTCCGGACGGCGACCTCCGTCTCCTCCATTAGTTTCAGGAGGGTCGTTTGCACTCCACGACCACTCACGTCCCGCCCCCCGGAATTCCCCGAGGAGGCAATTTTATCGATCTCATCGATGTAGACGATCCCATATTGCGCCAATTCGACATCCCCGTCCGCCTTCCGGACCAATTCGCGGACAAGATCGTCGACATCACCACCCACATATCCCGTTTCGGAAAATTTCGTGGCATCGGCCTTCACAAACGGGACTCCGATCAAATCCGCGATGTGCTTCACGAGATAAGTCTTCCCTACCCCAGTCGGTCCCACAATGATCACATTCTGTTTTGCGAACTCAATCGCCTTTGCTGCCTCCGGATCACTCTGCTCCAGCCGCCCCAGAAAGTTTGCATGGTTGTAATGATCACACACCGCAATCGCAAGTGCCCTCTTTGCCTCATCCTGACGGATCACAAAACGGTCCAGATGAGATTTGATCTCCCGTGGAATCAAATCAAATTCCAATGCACTTGGGCCCTGAGGTTCCTTTACATCGTGACTCTCTCCTCCCCCGCTCGCCGGGCTCGCAAAAGGATTCATCCCCTCCGCCATCGTCGAAAAAGAAACGGAATCTCCAAAGTTCGATTTCAAAAAATCAGAGAGCTTCTTAGAAATTTCTTCCGGATCGGGAAACCCCGGCTTTCCATTGTCGTCTTTACCTGCCATATCAAGAGATTACGTTCCACCCAGAGGGAAGCGATTACAATCTGAATCCCTTTTTCTTCCGATCGACTTGAAAACGGATACAAGCAAGCCCCCCTTTAGCCTGTCGGACGAGGAGCTTTTCGGGCTTGGAGGGTGGAGAGAAGCGGGATTCGAGGAAGTTGCAGTCCTGCTTCGTTGCCGATGAGAGGACGGTGCGCAGATTGCAGAAGGCCTCGCAAACACGGCCATCCTAACCACCGGGCGTGCGTCTAGAGGTAACCCGCATACTCTTCGGCTTGGGTGGCGAGTTGAAGTTGCCTCGATCAAGCGAGGGCGGTCGACTGCTATTGCGACCGCCAACCGCACTGTATTGCGTTCGAGTTCGCGCACTCTCGCT
>JAGPCC010000346.1 GCA_018058245.1 Verrucomicrobiales bacterium | reverse complement strand
GCTCCGTCGTTGACTGTGATGTAAGGGGCGAGGGGAGGATATTTGTTCATCAGTTTCTATTTTTCAGTTTCACACACGCTTTTCAAATTCTCCAGCACCTGTCCCCAAGCATGGTTATTGAATCCGTTCTCCGACCTTTCTCCCAAGTTCTTAATTATCGCCACGACCATAGGCAAGATTCGTATCACATTGATACCATGACTGAAATCCCGGGAAAAACCGACGACGACGATATCATTGCCGCCCGCTCCGTCGCCCTCGCAGAGGATCTCCTTACGACGGCGTTGGACGTACAAACCCGCGAGGAATCGGCAGAGGCGGAAAAACTCGCACGGCTCGTGGGTGATCCCGCAGGCAAGGCCTTTACCTTCGCAATGGTCGACGAAGTCTTCCGCAGCCACGATCCCGGTGTCGCCGCAAAACGATGGCGGAATTTACTTTCCAGGCTCGGTGTTCCGTCATCCTCACCTCTGACGGATCGCCTCCTGATGCGAGCAGGAGCGCTTGGCAGCCGGATTTTTCCAGAATTTGTGATGAAGGCCGTGGCCAGTCGAATGCGACAGGAGAGCGCCCGGGTCATCCTTCCCGGTGAGGCCGGTCCACTGCATCGCTACCTCGCCTCGCGCGAGGCGGAGGGATTCCGCATCAACCTGAACCAGCTCGGCGAAGCGGTCCTCGGAGAAGAGGAGGCAAAACGGCGCCTTGAGGCGATGCTGGGCCATCTCGCCGATCCGGCGGTTCGATACCTTTCAGTGAAAATCTCGGCGATTTACAGCCAGATTCATCTCCCGGCGTGGGAGGCGACCCTAACCGAGATCCAGACGCGTCTCCGCCTCCTCTATCGGGCCGCAACCGCCGGGGCAAAATTTGTCAATCTCGACATGGAGGAGTATCGCGATCTCGCCCTCACCATTGCCGCCTTTCGCGGAGTGCTGGACGAACCGGAGTTCCGATCCTTCTCCGCCGGAATTGTGCTGCAGGCCTATTTGCCGGACTCTTGCGCGGCACAGCAGGAACTCACGGAATGGGCGAAACAACGTGTCGCGGCGGGAGGAGCACCTATCAAGATCCGCCTCGTCAAAGGCGCGAACCTCGCGATGGAAAAAGTCGAGGCGGAGATGCACGGGTGGAATCCCGCTCCCTACGGATCGAAAGCCGAAACCGACGCGAATTTTCGTCGTTTGGTAGAGTATGGATGTCATCCTGACAACGCTGCGGCGGTGCGGCTCGGAGTTGCAAGCCACAATCTCTTCGATGTCGCCCTCGGCCTGACTTTACGTGAAATCCACGGCGTCGCGGATCAGGTCGAGATCGAGATGCTCGAGGGCATGGCCAATCACCAGGCCCGCGCCGTGAGGGACGCTGCGGACGGACTGCTGCTCTACGCCCCGGCAGTACGGCGCGAGGATTTTCTCAGCGCGATGGCCTACCTCGTACGAAGACTCGACGAAAACACCGCGCAGGGGAACTTTCTGCGGGATCTCTTCTCGATGCGACCCGGCTCGCCGAAGTGGGAGTATCAGCGGGACCGTTTTGTGGAGGGGTGGAAAAAGCGGCACGAAGTTTCGACCGAATCCCGGCGGGCACGCATTGCGGAACCTTCTCCCGGCTTCGTCAACGAAGCAGATACCGATTGGACTCGGGCGGACCAACGTGAGGCGATGGCGACAGCCATCCGGAATGGAATTCCTTCGCCTTTACCGCGTCTCCCCGATCTAGAGACGATGCTCACCACGGCCTCCAGCGTTCAAGCTGAATGGGAGAGACGGGGTATCAGCGGTCGTGCTGCTATCCTGAACCGTGCCGCCGAAGTGATGTCGCACCAGCGTTTCGAGACGATCGCTTGTCTCCAGGCCGAGGGTAAAAAGGCGGTGATGGAAGCCGATGGCGAAGTCTCTGAAGCGATTGACTTTGCCCGGTACTACGCACGCACCGCCGGGGTTCCAGCCGGAGTAGAGGCCGAGGCTCACGGAATCGTCGCCGTGATCTCGCCGTGGAATTTCCCCTACGCAATCCCCGCAGGAGGGGTTCTCGCGGCCTTGATGGCAGGGAACTGCGTCGTCCTGAAACCGGCCCGTGCGACGGCGCGGATCGCCTGGTTACTGGCGCGACAGCTCTGGGAAGCGGGAGTGCCACGGGAGGTCTTGCATTTTTTTCCCTGCGACGGAGAGACGGGGCGCACCCTCCTCACCGATCCGCGGATCGCCAGTGTCATCCTCACCGGTGGATACGAGACGGCGCGGAAGTTCCAGAGTTGGCGGCCCTCCCTGCCGCTCTTTGCCGAGACAAGCGGGAAGAACGCCCTCGTTGTCACCGCCCAGGCGGATCGAGAACTGGCGATCAAAGATCTCGTGCGCTCGGCCTTCGGACACAGCGGACAAAAATGCAGCGCGGCGAGCCTCACGATTCTGGAGGCGGAGATCTACGACGATTCGATTTTCCGCAGCCAACTCCGCGATGCTGCGGCCAGCTTGCATTCCGGTTCGGCGAATGACTTGCGCAGTGTCGTGACGCCGCTGGTGGCCACTCCCGGACCGGATCTCCTTCGCGCACTCACCACTCTCGACGAGGGCGAGGAATGGCTCCTACAGCCGCGACCAATAGACGGCGATCCCCGCGCCTGGACGCCGGGCATCAAGCTCGGAGTAAAACCCGGATCGTGGTTTCATCATACCGAGTGTTTTGGACCAGTGTTAGGTATTATGCGGGCGAATTCACTTGCGGAGGCGACCAGGTGGCAGAACGCGACCGGATTCGGACTCACCGCCGGTCTGCACACGCTCGATCCCGGGGAGATCGACTGGTGGCGCGACCGCGTCGAGGCAGGTAATCTTTACATCAACCGGCCCATCACAGGCGCAATCGTGCAGAGGCAGCCTTTCGGGGGTTGGAAAAAGTCCTGCATCGGTCCGGGTGCGAAAGCGGGAGGGCCGAACTATGTATTGAGCTTTTCCCGCCTCCGTGATCTCGACACACGTCGAGAGGACGACTACAACGAGGCGTGGAAAATGCATTTTGCGATCGAACATGATCCCTCGGAAATGCGATGCGAGTCCAATGTGTTTCGCTATCGACCCTCCCGGGGCGTGATCCTGCGGCTCGATGCTCACGACGAACGAAGCATCCATCTCGCCCGGCGAGCCGCCGAAACGAGCGGCGTTCCTTTGATTCTCAGTATCGGGGACGAAGAGAGCGAGACTGACTTCCTTGGTCGGCTCCCTGAATTGGCCCGTTCCGCCGAGTTTCTTCGCACCGTCACAACTCCCTGCGACAAAACCCTCATGGCAGCCCACGAACTCGGGCTGAACTGGATCAACGCTCCCCTCCTCGCCTGCGGTCGCATCGAACTGACCCGCTGGATGCGCGAGCAAAGCATCAGCGAGACGCGCCATCGTTATGGTCAGATTCCCGATGGCAGTCTCTCTCCCCGGTGACCGTGGTTTCCCATTGCCCTCCGCTTCTCACCGACTTAACCCAAGTTTCTTTTCTGACGCACGGATAGCCCGTAGATTCTCGACACGCGATCAAAAGGCACTACAAAGTTGTTGTTGGCTTGATTTCTGATTTTGTCGCCGGACACATCTTCTTCCAGTCGATCCCGAGCATCCCGTAAATTTGCGCCTGACCCGCATCAGGCAGGCCAGGCTTGCGCACGGTCACGATCCGACCGTCCGCCAGCGGCAGCCGGGTCGAGACCAGCGAATGGGTGCGGAGGATGCGGCGCACCGTCTTCCATTCTCGCGTATCCCCCTGTTGGTCGAGTCGTCGGCGGACCCAGCTCAGCAAATTCCATGGTACCAGGTTATCTGTCGACCTCCGGGAAATCACGACAGATAACCTGTCCCTTCGTGGAAATCTTCGTCCCTTCGTGGAAATCTTCCCACGGGCGAGCGACTTGAGATTGTTGAGGATGCTGCCAAGGCCGACGGTCAATTCGGCGACCCGGGAAACCCGCGTGAAGTGAATCGTTATTATCCCGAGAGAGAGGCAGATCCCGCGTCTGACCGTATTGCGAGTGTGATTCGTCCAGACGGAACCACAAGCACCTACCAGTATGAGTCGGGGAACTATGAGGCGGAAGGGGGAATTCCAGCTCAGTTTGAGCCAGTCTTCGGAGGCCCCTTCCTTCGTGTCATCGAACTCACCGTGCCGACGGCGCTTCCGAATGGCGTTGCAGGTCGCACTCTCCGAACGAGTGCCGTTTTTGCAAGGAATGAACGCCAATTGCTGAGCGAAACTTCTATTTTGGAATCGGTAGCGTCCGAGAGTAAACCTGCCGTTTGGGCTCCTCTCTCTTGGACTACTTCTTCCTATGATGAGAGGAATCGATTGATCGAGACCCGTGATGCCACTGGAGTGACTGGCGAGTACCGCTATAATGACTGTTGTGACAAGCTTGAATGGCACCGCGATGCGAGTGGAGACGTGACCAGCTACGTGTATGACGCACTGAATCGCCGGATCGCCACGATCCGGGAGTATCCCGGGCGACCCTCCATTGAGACACATTATCGATGCGATGACCTGGGACGTGAGATTGGCGAAACGATTGTAGCCGGCGATATCGAACAAACGACAACCCGAACTCTGGACGTATTCGGTCGAGTAGTCTCAGAGAGCGGGGCGGATGGTCTCACGACACGGCACGAGTACGAGGAAGCAGCCCGGACTCGCACCGCGATTCTTCCGGGGGGTGCTACCCGAGTGGAGAAGAACTTTCTGGATGGACAAAGAAAAGAAGCCTCAGGCACTGCCATTGTCGCCAC
>JAGPCC010000092.1 GCA_018058245.1 Verrucomicrobiales bacterium | reverse complement strand
TAGAATGACTTTCTCGTGAAAGCCCCTCTTTTTCCTATTCTTCTAATCGCCTGTCTCGCCTCGGTGGAGACAGCCTGGGCGGATATTGTCGTGAAAGAATTCGTGGAGCCAGTGTCCAGAGCGGTGACTTCAGGTTACGTGTTCCAAGGATCAAGAGGGATGAAGCGATTGGGGAAAGGAAACCGAAAAACGGAAGCAGTCGTTGGATTTACGGGGCCTGTGAACGTCATCCCTGTGGAAGCGAGCGAATCAAAGAAAGATCCCTCCGTCTCTAGTGCGAACGGTCCCCTGCCCCGTTTTGGGTTCGGCTCCGACTATAGCCCGGGGATGGATGAACCACTCGCGAAAGCGGACATGACTTCCGTGATTCCCGAGTTGGTTCCGGTGTATCAGGCCGTCACTTGGATGCGATATGCTCCGTCAGTGCGATATATTCCGTGGTATTCTGGTTACTCGGGATGTACTTACCGTTTCGGTTATCCGATCGTTTTCGGCGGCAGGTCCACCCTGCATTTTTCCCATGGTCCGATCTTCGGATATCCTGTGTGTCGTTGACAGCCGCCGCGATGCCGTGCGGAATCGTGTAATCTCGGGATTGCCACGAGAGGGAAATATGTTCACACTCTCCTTTCTTTCCTTATGAAACGAATTTCCCTGCTTCTTTTTTTGTCCTTCATCACCCTCCCGGTCTTCGGCGCGGATGAGGAGTATGTCCTCGGCCCAGATTCCAAGGTGAAAGAGGGTGTGCCACAAGGCAAAGTGACCCAGCACGTTTGGAAAAGCACTCTCTTTCCGGGCACCGAGCGGGACTACTGGATCTACGTCCCTGCCCAATACGACAGCTCGAAACCAGCTTGTCTCATCGTGTTGCAGGACGGTGGAGGGTTTGTAAAAGAGAATGGTTCCTTTCAAGCCCCGACCGTTTTTGACAATCTCATCCATGCCGGAGAGATGCCGGTAACGATCGGACTTTTCATCAACCCCGGAGTGGTCCCGGCGGCAAAGGAAGGCCAGCAAGCTCGGAAAAACCGCAGCTACGAATACGATTCTCTCGGTGACCTCTACGCTCGTTTTCTCCTCGAAGAAATGATCCCGGAAGTTCAGAAATCCTACAAGATCTCCGACAATCCCGAAGCACGTGCCCTCGTCGGAAACAGCTCAGGTGCGATTTGTGCATTCACGGTGGCCTGGGAGCGTCCCGATGCTTTCCGCAAAGTGATTAGCCATATCGGCAGTTTTACGAATATCCGTGGCGGACACGTCTACCCGGCTCTTATTCGGAAAACGGTGCCCAAAAACCTCCGGGTATTTCTACAGGACGGGGAAAACGACCTCGATAACCTCCATGGGAACTGGCCTCTATCGAATCAAGATATGGCGGCGGCCCTGAAGTTTTCCGGATATGACTATCAATTCGTGCTCGGCACTGGAAAGCACAGCGGGCGTCATGGCGGTGCGATTTTCCCGGATACGCTGCGCTGGCTCTGGCGCGATTGGAAAACTCTCAAACTCTGATTTTTATGATTCCATCCAAGTTTGTTTTTGCGGCAATTTTTGCCACCGTGAGCCTCGCTGCGGCGCAGGATATGCCACTCAGTCAAGTTCTCATCGACGGGGAGAACTGGCAGATCGTAGCAGAAGGATACGAATTTACCGACGCGCTCTCCACGGATGCAGAAGGGAATCTCTATTTCTCAGATGTCAAAGGGGGGACTGCGGTCTACCGTGTGGATCTGGAAGGAAAGGTCAGCGAATTCCTCTCGAACTCCCCCGGAATCAGCGGATTAAAATGGGGGGCTGACGGTCGACTCTATGCCTGTGTTTCCAAGGATCAGAAAGTGGTCGTTTTCTCCAAGACGGGAGAGCGGACGGAGCTGGCATCCGAAGTACGGCCGAATGATCTGGTGGTCACTCACGATGGGAATGTCTATTTTACGATGACTCCCACGTCGGAGATTCGGCGTATTGATCCTTCCGGGGAGATGTCTGTCGTCAGTCAGGGCGACGTTGCAAAGCCGAACGGAATCACTCTCTCAAGAGATCAAGGCACGCTCGCAGTATCCGATCACGGCGGGAAATACGTCTGGGTCTTCCGGATCGAAGCGGACGGCAGTCTTCGATATGCGCAGAACTATATGACAATGAGGACTCCGCTCGCGACCCCCGACATTGCCAAAGGGGACGGCATGACCACTGACGTCCATGGCCGCTACTACGTCACCAGTGCCGTGGGATTGCAAATGTTTGACCCAACCGGCCGTATGGGTGGAGTGATTGCAGCGCCGAATCCTGCTTTGCCTGTCGTGAGCACCTGCTTTGCCGGCCCTGGTCACGCGTATCTCTACATCGCCAACGGCGGCACCATCTATCGTCGCAAGACGCACACGAGCGGCGCTCTTTTCTTCGAGGCCCCGAAGAGCGATGAAGCTTCGCCGAAGTAGTCTTTGTAAGTTCTGAGCCCGGCGTCAACGGACCTCAACTGAGGCCGACGCAGTGACCTCCTGAATCCGGGCGAGATGTTTCGCGAGGAGATCGAACTCCAGATTGACCCGGGAGCCGACCTTTACTGACTTCAGACTCGTGACTTCGTGGGTATGCGGGATGATCCAAAGAACAAAATGATCCCGGTGTAGTTCCGCAACGGTCAGACTGATCCCGTTGACACAAATAGCCCCCTTGTGGACGATGAGGTGCGCGAACTCTGGCGGGAGCGAGACCGAGAACCGGTGGTCCTGTCCGACCGTTTCGTAGGCAATGAGGGGGGCGCAGGCGTCGACATGGCCCTGCACAAAATGGCCGCTCAAGCGGTCTCCGATGCGCAGCGAGCGCTCCAGATTCACGGGATCGCCAGGGGAGAGATCCCCGAGATTGGTGAGACGGAGAGTTTCGTGCAGGAGATCGAATCGCAGGATGCCGTTCTCCACCTCCGTCGCGGTGAGGCAAGCTCCATTGTTGGCGACGCTTTCCCCGATCGTGACCTCGTGGGCAAAACTCGATTTCACCCAAAGCACGGCACCGGTCTCGACGGGCTCCAAGCCGATCACTTCACCGCATTCTTCAATGATTCCTGTGAACATGGGAAAAGCTACGATGCCGGGACCTCAAAGGGTAGGTGAAAGTTCGCGAGAGCAGTCCGTGGAGTGCGGTTCAGGGGGTGTGCAGGGCGGCACGTTTCCAAAAGTAGATCCAGCGTTCCGAAACCGCTTTGCCCGTTCCGTCTTGCAGCTCACAGCTGAAGTCGGCCTGGTTCACATCGGACTCAGGCTCAAAAACGAAGAAGGCACGGAGAACCTGAGGCATGTGAATCTCTGGACTTCTCCCGAGACCAGCGGGAAGCTCGTCCACCTTTGCCATGCTCATGTCCGTGAGGCCGACGTGGACCAGTTTCACCTTGGGATCGCTCACGGTTACGACGGGTTGAAAGGCGGTGATGTCATCCCATTTTGCATTGCCTTCCTTCTTTTCGGGAAGCAGAGGTTTCGCAAACTCGATCACCATGAGCACCTCATTTGGCTTTTGCACCGGCATCCCGACACGAGTCGAGCGGACCGCAAAGAGTCCCGACGGAGGCAACTCGTGCGTCCAGTGAAGACGATAGTGAAAGCGATAGGGTTTTCCGATCTCCAGCACTGGTTGCGGCTCCCAAGCGAGAATGACGTTGTCGTTGGTTTCGTCAGCGGTGGGGAGCTCGATCAGATGAAGGCGCCCCCGATCAAATCCCTCAAGCGGTTCCACTTTTACACTGGGTCTCAAGTGGTAGGCAGCTTCGCTGTCTTCGTAAGAGGCAAAGGATCGGTCTCGCTGAACGAGAGACCAGGATCGCGGCGACTCCAACGAAAAGACACAGTGGCGGAACTGGTCCTGCGTGGTTTCGAGAGGTCGGTAGTGGAGTTCGCCTCCGGCTAATTCCATGAGCACTCCATCACTGTCATGAACCTCAGGTCGGAAGTCGTAGGGTCTCGGGAAAGTGCTCTCACCAAACCAGAACATGGATGAGAATGGCGCAATGCCCAACTGTGCTACTTGACGTCGCAGGGTGATCTCCGCCTCTACCTCCATGACCGTATCCTCACCTGGTGTGACGGTGAACCGGTAGGCACCAGAGACACTTTCTCCCTCGAGAAGGGCCAGTGCCGTGAGCGAGTCGCCCTCGGCTTTTGGCTCTTCCAGATAAAAGCGGGTAAAGTTGGGGAATTCCTCCGGAACTCCGGGGAGACCGCTATTGATCGCAAGTCCCCGCGCCGAGAGTCCATAATTGCCCTTTGCCGGAATTGCCCGAAAATAGCTCGCACCCAGAAAGACGAGAAATTCATCCATGTAGTCCGGCGAATTCAGATGAGTCCGAGCACGCCACCCTGCGTATCCAGGGGGGGCGGGAGTGGTCGGCGGGATGATCTGCTTTCCGTAGTCAAAGAGGGAGAGATCGAACGAAAGAGGAACATCCACGCCCTTTCGTATTTCGTGAAAATCCACCGTCTGACGTGCCGTCCACCCAGGGTGGAAAAAGTCGATCGAGAACAGGCCTTTTTCGGACCACCAGAGTCCCGATTCCATTTTGAAACGAATATCGCGATGTGCGTCATAGCTGAGATTTTTCCAAAAATCATCGAGATGATCTGCGGGCGGCACATATGCTTCGGAGGCGATCTTGCGAGCCTCCGCTCGGAGCGATTCGAAAATCGAAGCACTGTCAGCAGCAATTAGGACGGAGGCCGTAGCCATGGAAACGAATGTGAGGCAGCGCAGCAAAGGGGATGTCATGTAGGGTGATCTCACAATAACGATCATGTTAGTCGTCGAAAATGAATCAAAGTGCAAGCGTCCCGTCCTCGGGAAAAGTTTGACGATTTTGTGCATTCTGGCACATTTTCGAAAGACACGAACCCCCGCCTCGTCTTTCGCACGAGCTCGAAATCTTGGAAAGAGACGAAAATTTGCGCCTTGGATTACCTATGAGACAAAACCTTCGATTACTTCCCTTTCTGCTCTTTGTTTTCTCTCTTTCTCGGGCGGGCTGTGTTTTTGCCGCAGACGCTCGCATTGAATTGATTGTGCTGGCTGAACCTCCTTTTGAGCAGGTTGTCGCATCTGATTCGGAGGCAGCGTCGCGAAAATTTCCCACACTCCAACAGCTGAGCGCGAAGAAGAATGGTGTCATTGATGAGGCGAAGTGGGTGGCTGAAAATGGAATCAAGGCGGTCTTCCTTCAAGTGCCGAATCCGTTCACAGGTTCCCTCGGAGAACTGCCGGAGACTGTCCCGGCGAAGGACGGCAATCTCCTCTGTGTTCGAGCCTTCCGGGATGATGTCTATGGATACGTCGTCTACGGGGAGAATTTCTCAGCCGGCACTCTCCTGACACTGTGGACTCCCGATTTTCAGGAGTTGAAAGCAAAGTTTGATTTCTCTAATTTTCGCACCGCTCCGAAAGTCATCCCTGGCGATGAGGGTTTTGTCGACCAGTCTACCGGGTATGCGACTGTCGTCGAGGAAGTCCTCTACGTTTCCCATAGCCATCGGACTTATGCCAAGAGTTCCGGCGGGAAGAATGCGTTCATCACTGCCATTGATCTGAAGACCGGAAAACTCCTCTGGCGTAGCGCACCTTTGGTGTCGAATGCTTCCAACTTCGTGATATCCGGTGATGCGATCCTTTCCGGTTACGGATTTACGAACGAGGAGGACTTTCTTTTCGTTCTTAATCGACACACGGGGAAAACGGTTACGAAGATCCCTGTCAAATCCGGCCCGGAGCGGATCGCTCTGATAGGGACTCGCCTTTACGTTCGCACCTATAACACCGACTACCAGTTTCAAGTAAAATAGGGGGTTTCCCTGATTTCTAGGGCTGCGGTCTTCCACAAGGTTGACGAGAGCATCCCTTTTGAAGCAACATATATCGCTGTGCTCTTCCCCAAGATATTTCTGATTTTTCTGCCCGTGCAGATCCTCGCCTGTTCTTTCGCAAAAGCGGAAGATCCGAGCTTTCCTCCGTACGACTGGCCGGAGTCTCCCCGCTACAATCTGCGGTTGGACTACGCCCCGATTCCGGGTTGGAAGATCGACACTCTCTATCGGGGCGAGGCGGAGGCATTGCTCCGCGCGAGCGCTCTAGATCGCAAACGGGATGGGGTCAAAAGCAAAGACAATCCAGTCGCCAAGGGGATGGATGAGAATCTCTACGTGCTCGAGTTCAACTACGACGACTACCTCAAGATCGGAGGAAGCCCGATTCGCGAAAAAGCAGCCGACCCGTCAATTCCCGTTTTCCTTGGTTGGGATTTCAACGATTTCTCCACCCGGTTTCACCGCTGGACGGGGGAACGAGGGCTTTCCCGCAAGTATGTCATACCCGGTGAATTCTCGGGGTTTCCGGCCGCACCGCTTGATATGCCTCACTTTCAAATCGACCCGGAGAGTCCCGATGCGGACTGGGAGCGCTTTCTCCTGCCGGTCGTTACCGCCGAGGGAGACGGAGACTACTCTGTGATCAACGCCTTCGACAAAGCTGGAATGACGGTTGGTTTCATTCAACTCGCAGCGCACACCCCCGATGATCTGATCCCTCTGATGCGGGATCTCGTTGGTAATGAAGATCTCCGGAAAGACCCTTATGCAAATCCCGCTCGATGGTTTCCCGAACTGGGAATCACGGATCAGGGCAAATTAGGATATCGTCTGCCCTCAGGTGAACTCACCTCCCTGGAAGAATGCACCCGATCCAGAAATTCAAACGACGGGTTCAGCCGGGAAGAGGGGTATGCCTACTATCGCGAGGATTTTGTGCGATTCTGCAATCCGAATTGCAAGGAGGTGAATCAAGCTGAGCTGCAATTTGCAGCCCGTTGGCTGATGTGGTCGATGTCGCCGAAGATGCGGGCGGCGCAACTAGAACCCAGCAAAAACAATGTCATTCGAACTCTGCACAAATTGAAGGACGTCCCGCGATCCGTTTCGGCCGCTGACGCCGCCATCGCTGCGGTAGTCCTCCATTGGAACGATGGCGGCGAGTCGCTCAAACGCGTCTCCCGTCTTCTCAACCAGCCCTCACCGGTGGAGGCATTTTTCAGCCTCGAATCGATCGCGGGGCAACCGGATGCAGAATCCACCTATGGGAAAATGCTCTCCAAGCAGAGACCCTGGTTTTCTCTTTCGGAAAGTGACCGACAGATCATGAATCAGCGAGTCGAGGCAGTGAGACTGCTTTTTGAAAAAAACCCCGCTCTCCTCTCCCGACTTCGGTCGCTCCGTTTTGATTTCGAAACTGGCAAACTTCAATAGATCCGGCGTTTCGTTTCGGAATGCCTTTTCATTGAGCCTCTGCTTCGTTAGGATACGACACCATGCGAAAACTGAATCCGTTCCTGAAGCATTTCCTGTGTCTGACCTCCCTCTTCCTATGGTCGACGGTCTCCTCGGCAGCGGACGAGCGACCGAATTTTCTCTTCATCATTTTTGACGACATGAGCTGGGATACCCCCGGCGTCTATGGATGTGATTGGGTGAAAACGCCAAACATAGATCGTGTCGCACGGGAAGGTGTGAAATTTGAACATGCCTTCACGTCCAATCCCAAATGCTCGCCTTGTCGAGCCACGATCCTGACCGGCCGGAATACTTGGCAACTGGAAGAGCTCTCCGTTCACAATTCGATCTTCCCGAAAAAGTGGGCAGTCTACCCAGATCTGCTCGAAGCGTCGGGATATGAGATCGGACTCACCGGGAAAGGCTGGGGTCCCGGGGACTTCACGAGCCAGGGATGGACAAGGAATCCCGCAGGACCCTCCTTCGACGAGTTCAAGAGTGATCCTCCGGCAAGCGGAATTGGAAAACTCAACTATGCCAAAAATTTCGAAGCATTTTTGGAGCAGCGGAAAAACAAGGAAACCCCGTTTTCTTTTTGGATGGGATTCCAGGAACCGCACCGAGCCTACGAGTTGCATTCCGGAGTCCGACTCGGAAAGAATCTCAAGGAAATAAACGTACCGCCCTACTTCCCGGATGTAAAAGCAGTTCGAAGTGACCTCGCTGATTATGCAGTGGAAGTTGAGTGGGCCGATACCCACATCGGAGCCGCGCTCGACCTTCTTGAGAAAAACGGCCAACTCGAGAATACCCTTGTCATTGTCACCTCCGATCACGGGATGCCATTTCCCTACGTGAAAGGCCAGATTCACGAAGACGGATTTCGCCTTCCCCTTGTCGCCCGCTGGGGAAAGAAGATCCAGTCCGGTCGTGTCGTGCAGGATTTTGTAAATGTCAGGGATGTTGCGCCGACGTTTCTGGAACTCGCTGGTGTTGAGATCCATCCGCAGATCACCGGGAAAAGTCTCGTTCCCTTACTGACCTCAGCAAAGTCGGGTTGGATCACCGACGATCGGAAAGTAATGCTGACAGGGAAAGAGCGACACGATTTGGGTCGACCGAATCAACAGGGATACCCGGTGCGAGCGATTCGGACTCCGGAATTTCTCTACATTCACAATTACCACCCCGAGCGGTGGCCATCCTGTGATCCCGAGACCAATTTTGGAAACTGTGACGACGGTCCGACCAAAGAGGTTTTGAAACTGCTGGGAGGATATTACTTCAATATGAGCTTCGGCTTCCGCCCGGCCGAGGAATTGTATCAACTCAGCAACGATCCCCATGGTGTCCGGAATCTCGCGAATGATCCGGCATTTACCGACACGCTTACGCATCTAAAATCGCAAATGCTGGAGATGCTGAAAGAGGAAGGCGATCCTCGCGCGCTCGGATTCGGTGCCATCTTTGATACGTATGAGTATGTGAAGAAATCACCAAAAGACTACAACGTCTGGCTGGAAACCCAGAATGAGACCCTCAGCCTGGAAGCGGATCGCCTTTCCGAGACAAAAAAGCCGAAATCACGAATCATGGAGCAAGTGAAACCTTGAGAGCGACTGGCTTTCCTTTCCCCATGAAAACGTTCTTCCTCATTTCCAGTTTAATACTCTCTTTCTCCCTGGCACAATCCGCTGGCGGGAGACAACCGAATGTCCTGTTTATCGCGATTGATGATCTCAATCACTGGGTCGGGCATCTCGGGCGGAATCCGCAAACACAGACACCGAACATGGATCGTCTCGCCAAGATGGGCGTGTCCTTTACAAATGCCTACTGCACAGCACCGGCCTGCAATCCGTCGCGTGCGTCCTTGATGTCGGGGCTGCGACCCAGTTCCACGGGTTGTTATTTGAATGCTCAAAACTGGCGACCTGGGATCAGTGAAGACAAACTCCTGAATTCACATTTCTTCCGGTCCGGATACCGGGTCTACGGAGCAGGGAAGATCTACCACGGCGCCGCCGACCGGGGCGGTGATTGGACAGACTATTTTGACGGAAAAGGCGGGCCACTCCGGCAAGATCCCTCGGCGAAAAACGACGGTGTCGGAGGGATCAAGTTCAGCCCTCTCGCGAACACAAATGAAGAAATGCCCGACTACAGTGTCGTGAGTTACTGCCTCGATAAAATGAAAGAGGAAAGTGAGAATCCCTACTTCATTGCCTGTGGCCTCGTGAAACCTCACATGCCTTTCAGTGTTCCAAAAGAGTGGTTCGACAAATTCCCCCTCGAGTCGATCGAGCTCCCTCCTCACCGCGACGATGATCTGGACGACGTTCCGGCAGGAGGAGTGAAAATGGCAGGAGCCAAGGGAGATCATGCGACTATGGTTGCCTCGGGACGATGGAAGGAGGCGGTTCAGGCGTATCTTGCCACGATTGCCTTTTGTGATTCTCAGGTGGGTCGGCTACTCGACGGGTTAGAGGCATCTCCTCAGAAGGACAATACCATCGTTTGCCTCTGGAGTGATCATGGCTGGAGCCTCGGCGAAAAATCGCACTGGCGGAAGTTTGCACTCTGGGAGGAACCGACCCGAACGGTGTTTGTTTGGAAAGTTCCGGGGATCACTCCGTTTGGGGTCCCCTGTCGTCGTTCGGTCGATCTCAGTTGCCTCTATCCAACCTTGTGTTCCCTAACTGGAACGAAGGCTCCGGCTCATCTCGAGGGACTCGATATCAGTCCGCTCCTAAAAGATCCGAAGGCACCGTGGGCAGTTCCGGCAATCACGACGCAAGGATTTCAGAATCATTCCGTGCGGACCGATGATTGGAGGTATATCCGCTACGCCGATGGAGGAGAGGAACTCTATCACAACGAAAAAGATCCACTCGAATACACCAACCTGGCGGGAGATCCCGTCTTTGCTTCCAAGAAGGAGGAATTGGCAAAATTTCTGCCCGAAATCAACACCCCCGATTTGCCCTTGAATGATGACTCGAAGGGTGGAGGGAAAAATCGGAGAAAAAAGGGAAGCGCAGAAGAATGAAACCGAGATTGATTTTTCCAGGCACACTTGTTGGCCTTCTTGTCGTATTTTGGCTGATCGCACTTCCCGCAGCGGCAGCACCGGAAACGAAAAAGCCAAATATTGTCCTGATAGTCAGCGACGATCAGGGGTATCCGGATCTGGGTTGCATCGGGACAAAACCGATCATCACTCCGAATCTCGACCGCCTCGCAGCGGAGGGAGTCCGGGCGACGAGTTTTTACGTCACGTGGCCAGCATGCACTCCGTCGCGGGGTAGTCTCCTCACGGGGCGCTTCCCCCAACGAAACGGCCTCTATGACATGGTGCGGAATGATCTCGTGAACTACGGGCATCGATACACAGCCGAAGAATATGCGGTCTCACCGGAGATGACGCTAGGTCTCGATCCAAAGGAAGTGACGATAGGCGATATGCTGCGAGGAGGCGGATACACCAATGGGGTCGTTGGGAAGTGGGACATGGGGCAGGCGAAGCGTTTCCTTCCGCTCCAGCGGGGTTTCGATTTTTTCTATGGTCACGGAAACAACGGGATCGACTATTACACCCACGAGCGATACGGCATCCCCTCGCTCTTTCGCGGCAATGAGCGAACCGAAGAGGATAAGTATGAGTATGTTACCGGCGTGTTCGAGAGGGAGGCACTTTCGTTCGTGAAAGAACACCTCGGGAAGCGTCCATTTTTTCTCTACCTGCCGTTCAATGCACCACATTCCGCCTCCAGTCTACCCGAGGACAACGGCGGAAAAAGGCCCGGGGTCCAGGCGCCCGAAGAGGATATTGCGAAATATCGTGACATCGTCAAAGACGAAAAACTCGCCCGCTACTATGCCGCCGTTACCTGCATGGATCGTTCGATTGGGAAGGTGTTGAAAGCATTGGAAGAAGGCGGGGAGGCGGAGAATACGATCGTCCTGTTTTTTTCGGACAACGGTGGCTCCGGCAATGGAGGCAACGAACCACTAAAAGGGGCCAAAGCGACCATGTGGGAAGGGGGACTGCGCGTCCCTTTCGTGATGAAATGGCCCGGCCATCTCCCCGCGGGTGGAGTCTCCGACGAGTTTCTGACCTCGCTGGAAATCGTCCCGACCTTGCTGGCCGCGACGGGGACGGCGGCGCCCGAAGGAGTGGTCCTCGACGGGTTTGATCTCGTTCCGGTCCTCAAGGGCGAGAAAAAATCTCCCCGAACAACGATGTTTTGGCAGCGAAGGAGTGATAAGGCAGCCCGCCTCGGAAATTGGAAATGGGTCGATTCTGCGAAGGGAAGCGGACTTTTTGATCTTTCCTCCGACCTGGGGGAAACCCACGATCTCAGCAAGGAGAAGCCGGAAATTCTGGAGCAGGTGAAAGCGCGGTTTGCAGAATGGCTAACAGAAATGAACGATGCGGAACCGCGTGGACCGTTCCGGGACTACTGAATCCAGCGTCGATCTCGGTTACAGGTTGCGCGATCAGGGATACTTTCTAGGTTCACGGGCCGGTCCAGTTTCGGTATCGTTGCGATATGTTTCGTTTTGGTTTCTTCGGGATTTCTGTTTTCTTGTTTTCGATGACTCCGGCAAAGTCGGATGACTGGCCGATGTGGCGTCACGATCCGGGGCGGACTGCGTCGGTGAACGGCACCGTGCCGGAAAACCCTGTCGTGATATGGTCTCGAGATCTCATCCCCCAGGTTCCGGCGTACCGGGATATACGGCTACAGTTCGATGCGAGCTTCGAACCCATTGTGCTCGGGACGCGTCTCTTTTTGGGATCCAACGGAGAGGACAGTCTGACTGCTCTGGACGCGGAATCGGGAGCGGAGCTCTGGAAGTTTTATGCAAACGGCCCGATTCGCTTTGCTCCAGTAGGCGGGGACGATCGGATCATTTTTGGGTCGGACGACGGTTGCGTGTATTGCCTGAAGGCTTCGGATGGAACTCTCCTCTGGAAAAAGCGAGCGGTGCCGTCCGAGCGATTCGTCCTCGGAAATGAACGATTGATCTCGGTCTGGCCGGTCCGGGGAGGGCCAGTTTTGCAGGGTGGAAAAGTCTACTTTGCCGCCGGGGTTTGGCCACTGGAGGGCACCTTCGTCTTCTGCATTGACGCAGCGACGGGGGCGACGATCTGGCGCAACGACAGAGCCTCGTATCTGTATGGAGCTCACCCACACAACGCAGAGGCTTTCGGAGGACTCGCCCCCCAAGGTTATCTTTTGATGGACGGCGATGACCTCATCGTTCCGTGTAGCCAGGGGTATCCAGCGCGGTTTGCTCGCGAGACCGGAGAATTGAAAGAATTCGAATTACCCGCCGTTAGCCGTATTCCGGGAGGTTGGTTTTCTTCGACCCCTGCCGATCAGGAGGCGCAGAAACTAAAGCGGCGCGGAATTCTTTTTGACGATGAAGTGAATGCAAAACCTCACGAGGACAAACCTCGGAAAGAGGGCCTTCCCGGTATTCGGGAAAGCCTGCGAGTCGGGAGCAAAGAGTGGAAGTATTCCGATTCCCTGAGTGTTGCGGGAATCGAGGGCGCTGTCACATCCACGATCGCAGCCAATGGCTCTCTGTTTGTGGTAACGAACAAAAATCGTTTGTATCGTCTCGGCGAAAAGGTGGAAGGAAAGGCTCCTGTGCATCATGAACGATCCGTTCCCGCTGCGACAACCGCAGCCGGGAGCCAAATGCCGCCGCCGAATTTCCCCACGAGTGGATATGCCGTTTTCCTTGGTTTGCCCGATTCTGGAATCCCGGAATCGCTGCGGAAAATGCCAAATCTTCGGGTCATTGGAGTTGATCGCGATGGTCACCGGGTCGCCTCGCTCCGAGCGTCTGGCTCGCGGGCTCTGATCGAGATGGACCCAGCGGGGATCCGCTTACCACCCTATTTTGCGGGCGCAATTGTCGTCGAGGAATCGGTCACTTGGAATGAAGAACTACTGAGGCATCTCTACGAGTCGCTCCGGCCCTACGGCGGCATGCTGCTCAGCCGGTCCAGCAAACTGGCGGACATGGGGAAATCGATCAATCTCCCGCGAGCCCGAGTTTCTATGAGCGAGGGCTGGAGCCAGATCTTCCGGGAAGGGGCTCTCGAAGGGGCTACGAACTACCATGGCGACTGGGCCCCCAGCGAAGATCTTCGGGTAAAAGCTCCGCTCGGGTTGCTCTGGTATGGGGATGCGGTGACGCATTTCAAACGTTCTCCACAGCCGAAGTTTGTCGACGGCGTCATGATCTCCAATCCGAAAGATTGGACCGATGCCTCGACTCGGAAAGGTCCCGTCGACTACCGCCTCCTCGAAACCTGCTTCACGGATCTCTACACGGGTCGTCAACTCGCCCCGACCGAAGAACCGGCGCTGCGCCAGAGCTATACGGATGTGGATCTGGAAACGATCCAACCGAGCCAATATCGACCTCCCCAGCAAAAGGATGATTGGAAACCAGAAGCTCCCCGGGCGGGTGAGAGGGTGAACCTCCTGACCGGACTCACGGAATCTCGCGTTTTTCCGAAGAGTTACGGCTGTGACGGTGGCGTTGACTACGGATTGATCTATTCGATGCGATCGGGAACCCCGGCGTTTTACGACAAACGAAGCGAGAGTGGAACGATTAATATCAGCGGTCCGCGGAGCGGTTGCACCAACAGCATCATCCCCGCGAACGGGGTGCTGAATCTTCCGTTCTTTTATGAAGGCTGCACTTGCGCCTACCCGCTCCCGGTTTCCCTGGCTCTCGTGGGTATGCCGGAGACCTTTGAACAATGGGCCTCCTGGGGACTCGTTGAACCCGGCTCGTTGACCGGAAAGATTCATCGTATCGGTCTGAATTTTGGCGCTCCTGGAGATCGTGTCACCGACGATGGCACCCTCTGGCTCGATCTGCCAAATGTGGGCGGACCTTCTCCAGACATCGCCGTCACGACCGAGCCGCCTCTGACCGAAGTAAAACCCTTTTACCGTCACTCGCTCTTCCTCAAAAAAGGGGGGAAAGGCTGGCCCTGGGTTGCCGGGTCGGGCGTCGAGGGCGTGAATGTGGTCACTGTGTCAGGGATGAAAGCGGGAACCTATCGGGTGAAAATTTCCGTCGCGGTTCCGGATGAAATGCTCGGACTCCATCCGGGAAGCCTCAAAATCCAGGCAGGAGATCAAACCGCCAGCCTCGAGCAAAAAGCGATTTCCTCCGGTGTGGCCCAATGGGTGGAACTGGAGGGAGTAAAGACGGCTCCCGATGGTTCCCTGCGGATTGAGTTCTCGTCCGAGAACGGGAATCCCATCCTGAATGGCATCGAAGTGATCGACGTGGGGCTTCCCTCGTCGCCTCCGCCCTCCTGGTAAAAACAACAGGGTTTAGTCAGCGGCTCCACCCTGTTGGTTTCCAGTCTACTCTTCCACTGCGTTCTGTTGACGTGCGATATCATTGAGTGTGAGCCACCCGACCATTTTCACGGGGTTGAGGGGACTGACAACGGGAACCTGTCGCAGGTTGCGGGCAATCATGCGGTTCGCAGCATCGCGGATCGATGTGTCGGGCAGCACGGTGAGGAGGTCCTGTTCTTCGATCGCACCTTCCAGTTGCAGCGAGTCGGGTAGAGCAACGAGTTCGTAATGAGTGATCACTCCGAGGAGGGAACCTTCCGCACTCAGCACGGGATAGGCATGAAAAGATCGATCCTCCTGAGCGAGACGCATTCTTTCCGAAGCAGCGGTTTTGTCAGCGGAGAGAGTGACGATCTCTTGAGTCATGATCACTTGGACGGGAAGTTTCCCGTAATCCTGAGCACCCCGGTAGGCGGGGAGTGACCGGAGGGAAATCCCGTCCTGAAGCAAGAGCGCGTTGTAGATGCTGACCGGTTGCAGAGATCGAGCAATCTGCCAGGCGATGATGTTCCCGGCCATCAGCGGCAGAATGAGGGAATAATTCCCCGTCATTTCGAAAATAATAATCAGGGAAGTAAATGGGCAGCGCACCACCGCCGCGAACATCGCCCCCATGCCGAGGAGGACACATCCACCGATGACTTTTGTATCGGTCGGAAACGCCGGAATCCATTCGCCGAGGTGATGCAGATCGGCAAGACCTACGCCGAGGAGCCCCCCAAGCATGCCGCCGAGAAAAAGAGTCGGGGAGAAAAGGCCGCCCGAGCCGCCTGAAGCATAATTGATGACGACCGCGATGAACTTGGCCACGAGGAGAGTGGCCAAAATCTCTACGGCGAGACTGTTCGTGAAAGCAGCCTCGACACTCTCGTAACCGATGCTGAACACGGAGTTTCGAGCGTTTCCGTAGTGTTCCGTTAGGAAGTAAGCGGACACGCCGATGATGCCACAGGAGAGTCCGCCCGCCGCTGGAGAGATCCACCTCGGCAGGAAAGACCTGTTCCGGAACCAGCTTCGCAAGTTCAAAGTGCTGCGAACGAAAAGATGGCCGATCAAACCCGCAGCAACCCCCACTGGCAGTGCGACGAGCATCCATGCGGAAGTTTTGTAGTCCACCGCGATGCGGGCAGTGAGGACAGGATCCTCGCCCAACATCGTACGGGAGACCGCTGCCGCGAGGACGACAGCGATCACCATGCCACCAAGCGCTTTGATCGAAAAATTATCGAGCAATTCCTCAAAGACAAAGGTCAAGGCCGAGAGAGGCGAATTGAACGCCGCTGCAATTCCCGCAGCCACACCTACCGGTAGCATCGCCTGGACCCGGGCAGGGTCACGGAAAGCCCACCGGCCGATTCGGGAGGAAATCGCGGCACTAATATGAACGGTCGGCCCCTCCCGGCCGAGACTGTTTCCCAAACCCACGAAAAGTGCACCGAGAAGGAAACGGAAGACACCCGATTTCACCGAGACGGTTCCCCCGCCGTTGTAGTAGGCCGCCTTCGTCTCGGGAATGCCGCTCCCTGACGCCTCCGGTGCGACAAATTGAACGATGAGCCCGACGAGCAAGCCTGCCAGGGTCGGCGCGGTCAAGAGGATGAGAACGAACTGAACAGGATCTCGAGAGGATGCGAGCCCCCAAAGCCAATCAAAAATGTGGTGGATCGTAAGATGAAAAATGACCGCCACGAGACCGCAAAGCAGGCCTACGAGAACACAGAGCGCGAGAAATCGCTGCCCGTCAGTCAACCGGCGCCGCATCAGGTCGGGTAGGTTTCTCTTTTTCGCCTCGCTCATCTCTTTGCTGGCGATAGCACGGTCTCCCCCTTTTCGCGAGGACCAAGCTCTCGCGATGCGGTTTTTTTGATGAAGTGAACCGGTTGCCCCGGCGCGTACGTGACGTTATGGTCGGATCACGCCCCTGCAT
>JAGPCC010000345.1 GCA_018058245.1 Verrucomicrobiales bacterium | reverse complement strand
CCACAGACGCACCGCTGCATCCTTGTGTTGCAATGCCAGTATTGCGGTTGCATCATCGAGGGAAGCCCCCTGATGGAGTGCCCACAAGGCCCCCAGTGCTCCCGCTCCATGACCTTTTTGGATCAATTCTCGCAACGCGGGAAAAGCGGACGCATCCCCGCTCTCGCCGAGCAAACGAACCGCTGTCACTCGATGCCATTTGTTCGGGTGGTCGAGCAGAGCGACCAGTTCCGCAGGTGATTTCTTAGAAAGATCGAGATCTTTCTCCAAAGGGAGATTTTCCCCCGAGATCCGGTAAATACGCCCCGTGGTTGGGTCGATCTGGTTTTGATAGTGCTGACCGTGTGCGATGTAATACTCATACATGTCCGAAACATGGAGAGATCCATCGGGGGCGTTTGCGATGTAGACCGGACGGAAGGCTACGTCGGAACTTTTCACCACTGCTCCGTGATCGACTGTCGTAAAAGTCGAACCACGAGGAACCCAGCGAGTCGCGATGATTTCATTGTGGAGTGGGTCGATCGCAAACAAACTACCGGCGAGACTTTTTGGCATGGCACTGCCGTCGGCAAAAGCTCCAAAATGGGTGAAGCGCACGACCTTGTCTTCGGTCGCGAGCATTGGCAGATCCCCGAAGGCATAGGGATTCCGAGGCGGACCGAACTTCCCGGGATCAGTACCCTGCATCTGGTAGAACCCACCCTGAATGTAGTGCCAGCCACGGGTATCACCGCCATTGTGGCCCGAATAGAGTCGCCCGACCGAGTCGAACTCCAGCCCGAAAGTGTTGCCACTGCCTTCGGCAAACAATTCAAAAGCGCGGGTCACGGGATGATACCGCCACACCATACAGCCCTCGAAATAGACGCCTTTGGCATCGGCAGGATCGAGATTCGGACGAACCACGCGGCAGGAGGCAGTACTCCCCTGCCCTCCGTAGATCCAACCATCGGGGCCCCAGACCAGACCATTCGCCATCGAGTGAGTGTCCTCAAAACCGAACCCTGCCAGATGCACCACCGGATCGGCATCGGGGACATCATCATTATTCTTGTCAGGATAAAAAAGCAAATAGGGAGGATTCAGGACCCAGACTCCGCCCCGACCGCGCACGACCGAGTTCGCCATATTCAGACCTTCGAGAAAGACCTTGTGCGTATCATAACTCCCATCTCCATCGCTATCTTCGTGAATGGAAATGATGTCCGCACCTCGATCATGATGAGGAGGTGGGAGCGGCACTTTGTCATAGTGAGCCCGATAGTATCGATCGCGGCTCAGCATCTTCAAACCGGCCGGATAAGGATACTGCCGCGACTGGGCAACCCAGAGGCGACCCCGTTCGTCGAAACTGAAATTAAAGGCCTGCGCGATCTCGGGTTCGTGGAGAACCTGCTCGATCCGCAATCCATCGGTGGTCGTGAAGGTCTTTGCGGCCTCCGCCGGTGAAAGACTCGGTCCGTGAACCTGCTCGGCCCGACCGAGGACACGATTGGATTCCCGGAAGTCCGAAAAAGTCGCCCGCAGCGGTTGTTTGTCCAGAGCGGAGCCGGGAGTGTAGTGATCTTCGGGCAGATACTCCCACGTGCCCGCGAAAATACATTCCCAAAAGTAGTTCATAATAAATGGCGCATCGCCTTTGAATCCTCCGTTTGCCCCCTCCTGATGAAGTCGGACTGCAATCTCATTCCATGCTCCCGGTTTCAGCGTCCCTACTGGCACCTTGTGCCGAAAGATGGTTTCTTCGGCGCTCGTATAGTTCGGGGGGAAAGTCCCACCCGACCCGATCTTGATTCCATTGACCCAGACTTCGTGAGCACCCGACAGATCGGTCAGATTCACCCCGACGGATTCTTCGAACAGGTTCCTTTCATGCTTGGAGAAGAAGCTATCGTGGACCTTCACCCAGCATCGTAGCCAAACCGTGCCGGGAAATTCCCGAGTACCCGGCACTTCGATGGTTTGCCAATCGGCTGCGGAAACGTTCGCAGCAAAAAAGCCTGACAGAAACAAAACAAGAATATTTTTCACAATACAATATTTACAATTCGGGAGACTCAAAGGTGAACAACCGTCCCGCTCGCAGCCGATTGCTCCGCAGCGAGACAGGCCCGGACTGCTTCGCGGGATTCCTCGGGAGTAATCACGGTAGGCTTTTCACCCGTGGTCACACAATTCACAAAATAGGCCAGTTCATCCCGGAGCGCTCCGCGCAGTTGACCATGGATCATCGGCCAATAGGTCGTGTCCGGACAGCGAGCGCCGTCCTTGTCCACGATCATCAGGTTCGGGTGGGTGTCGTGGATCGAGATCGAACCTTCCGTCCCGATGATCTCAAGACGTTCATCGATCTGGAACGGAGTGGTGTCGGGGAGACACCAAACTGATTCAAGGATGCAGGAGGCACCACTTTCCAACCGATACATGACCTGCCCCAGATCAGGATGAGCATGCTCTCGCACCTGCACGGTCTGCGCGTAGGCAGTGACGGCATGCGACTCACTGAACCAGAACATCAAATCGGTGTCGTGAACCCCGTCACCGATGATAGGCCCGATTTTATCGAGCACGGTTGCTCCGACCCAGGCGGGAAGATTGCGACGAGCATACATGGAAATGATCTTCCCGATTTTCCCGGCGGCAATCTCCTGCTTTGCAGCGGCATAGCGCGGATTAAAACGACAAATGTGACCCACCATGAAAAAGCTCGAAGCCTTGTTGGCGGCTTCCACGATGCGGTCGCAATCTGCGACCGTAGAGGCCATCGGTTTTTCCAAAAAGACATGTTTGCCAGCCTCGAGCGCCGCCACCGCAGGATCGGCATGCTGATCCCACATCGTCGTGATACTGACAGACTCAAGTTCCGGGTCAGCGAGCATTTCCTGATAGTCAGAATACACCTTCCGCACCCCAAACCGCTCCGCCACTTCGGCAAGTCGTTCCGAATTGCGAGTGCAGACCGCATACAACTCCACGTTAGGAATCGAAGCAAGCGCCTCACAATGCTTTTCCCCAAACCACCCGAGCCCCAAGACTCCATGTTTTATTCTCTTCATCACTATAAAAACTCTTTCACCAAAAACTAAGAACCAAGAACCAAGAACTCAAAAAAACATCCTACCAAGGCGGAAGCGCCATCGTCCCCCCATCCAGCACGATCGAAGTTGCATTGATGTATCCCGCTTCTTCACTCAAGAGAAATGCAGCGGTCTGGGCAATATCAATCGGCTGTCCGAGGCGACGCACCGGAATGCGCCGGGCAACATCGGCATAGAGTTCCTCGACCGGTTTGTCCCAGCCCTCGCACGTCTCCGCAAGCATGGGAGTATCAATCGTCCCAGGACAGATCCCGACCACGCGCACCTTTCCGGCGTGATCCGTCGCGAGACAACGCACGAGCGATTCCAAGGCCCCTTTCGAGGCACAGTAGAGAGCATGGGCTGGGAAACCGATGAAAGCCGCCACCGAGGTAGTAATCAGAAAGACACCCGAGTTTTGCGCCTCCATCACCGGGATCGCATGTTTTGCCGTCCAAAAGACACTCTTGACGTTCACCCCCATGATCTTCTCCCAGGCGGCGTCATCAAAATCGGTTACCCGTCCTTTCCCCCAGACTCCGGCATTGCAATGGACTCCATCGAGACGGCCGTAGCACTCCACGACACGATCCACCATCGCCCTGACACTTTCCTCCTGCGAGACGTCCGCATAGACAAAACGGACTTCGAGTCCAGCCTCACGAAGCTCTTTTTCCAGGGCATCACCGCGCTCCTGTTGATTCGAGGCCATCACGACCTTCGCACCCAGCGCGGCAAAATGACGACTGCACGCCTCACCGATTCCGGAACTGCCACCGGTCACAAGAATGACTTTGTTTTTTAGATCGATCATTTCCAGGGGAGGTCACTCTCGTTTTCAAATTTCATGAACTCCACCACAGCACCGTCTTTCAAGATGAAGGCTACCGTAAAATTCGGTGATGGTTCGAAGGGCTCGATCAGGACGTTTTCCCCGACGAGTTCTGCGTCGATATCATCCACCCGGTAGGCGACGTGCGGCATGTCGCGAACCGGACCAGAGACTGGACTGTCGGCCTCGAAACGCAGGTATTCGATCAGATAGGGATGATTGCGGGGATCAGTCACCCACACTTTGGTATCCTCGACGAAGTATTCGCCGGGCTGACTTTCGTCGGTCGGTAAACCGATATGATGGAACTCTCGCATAATTTGGTCACTTCGTTTTTGTCGTTTGGCGGCTCGCGATAGCCTGATCAGCCATGCGAAAAAAGTCATTTACTGGCGCATACCCGAGCACGGTCCGCGCCCGTGTGATGTTGATCTCAAAGGAGTGGTAGTCGGGGCAGCGCAGGGAGATCACGGGCACCCCTGTCTTTTCCGAAAGATATTCTGCCGCAACTCGATAATCAAAAGCGGACGGCCCCGCAATGTTGAAAGTCTGTCCGATCGCAGAAGGATTCCCGAGCATCCGCTCAAAGGACTGGATGACATCATCGACGTGGACGATGTGCCGCCGGAAGGGAACTCCCTGTGCATCTGTCAGGATAGGAATCCGCTCCTCCCCAGCCCGCACCAGCGAGAGGACTTCCTCGGTGATTTCCCCGAAGCCATGCCCGGGTTCGGCCGGGTTAACGTTGCTCAAAAGCGAAAAGTGACGCAGCAAATCGTCCCCTTCGAAAACCCACGAAGATCGTAGCACCGTTATCGGAACTCCGTATTGCAACGCGTATTGCGCGGCCATCGTCTCCTCCATTACCTTGGAAAAAGCGT
>JAGPCC010000344.1 GCA_018058245.1 Verrucomicrobiales bacterium | reverse complement strand
ACTTGCTCCGCACCTCACCCGTGTGAATCCGCATTGACTTTCCAACGGGAGTGTAGGAAAATCTTACCATGACGACGGTTTTATCTCAGAAGGGGCAGGTCGTGTTGCCTGCGGTTGTCCGTGAGTCGCTACACCTGTCACCCGGAGACGATTTTGAGGTGTCAATAGATGAGGACGGATCCATCGTGCTGTGCCCCATTTCCCGGCCACCCAATGCCGGGCTGGTGGAACATCTCCTCTCCTCACCGGGGGATCTGGAAATCCCGAAACGACGGATCGATCCCCTAAGGGCAGTTCTATTGGACTGATCCGCATGGACGCCTATTTGGTAGACACCAATGTTCTGAGCGAATCAATTCGGAAGAAACCGGATGCAAAGGTGATTTCCTGGCTGAAACGGAACGAACCCAATCTCTTTCTTTCCACCCTATCCATTGGAGAAATCAAGTTTGGGATAGAGCGCTTGGAAAAGGGTGTGCGACAGAGAGAATACCAGGTGTGGCTTTCCGGGCTTACAATCAGGATGAAGGGTCGGGTTTTGAGTTTCAATCGCTCGGTCGCGACTGTTTGGGGGCAAATGTTGGCTGAGTGTGAAAAGTCGGGCACTGTGTTGCCAACAATCGATGGGCAAATTGCAGCCACAGCGATCAGGCATGGATTGATCGTTGCTACTCGAAACGGGGACTACTTTCGGAATGCGGGGGTGAGGACTTGTAATCCTTTTGAATGATGTGGTTGATTCGTTGACTGGAGTTAGACCTTAGGTGCCTTTGTACGCCGTCTGAAATGAACGATACGAAAAATGCACGCTTCGAACTTCGCTGCACTCATTGGTATGCTGCCGAATTCATCGGCGACGAGATTTCAGCCGAAGATGAACTTCGCAAGTATTCTCCCATCCGCGTCGAAGCCTTCGATCCCAAGCGGAACGGAAAACGTCAATTTCACCTTTCGTTCTACCACGCCACTTATCCTGAAGGCGTCCGCGACAAGCGTTATCTGCTCCAAACTTTAGAGCGAGGCAAAAAGTATATTTTGACCCGCAGTATCGAGCACACACCGACTCGACTCCTGCTCATCTACGACATTTCCTGGCAATGGCTTCACTTGCATTGCGGCGTCGAACAATCAGAAGACTTCACCGACGTGGAACGCTGGCTCACAAATCACGCGTGATTCGCAGAAATCCGAGTTCCTCAGATACAGGGTTGACGGCTTACGCTGCGGCACGTTTTCCGCGAGGCTTGCCTGTAGTCCCCGGGCAAAGCTCACGAGGGTTCCATGTACAGTGCATGGTTTGCCTCGAGGCTGTAACCGCCGGCTCAATGATTTCCTGTCTTTGGTGCTCTGGCACGTGTGGTGCGATGCTAGTAGGGAGGATAAAAAGCCCCATGAAACAGAACCCCAGCCTTATCCATATCCTCCAGGGAGGAGCCGCCCTTTCTTTGTTCGCTCTGTTGACAAGTTGCCAGTCGACATATCCAGACAATCACTCGACTTATCGCGGCAACGCCCATGCGAACGTGACGACCTACCGAACGGGAGGCTCCTACAAGACCCTTCCCCCTCGATACAAGACAATGGACGTGGATGGCAGATCGTATTACTACTCGAACGGAAGCTATTTCCAGCAGAGGGGGACTGGATATGTGGTCGTAGACCGCCCGTTCCGGAGCCGAAGGACGACCACCAACTACAAGTACGGGCAACGATACGACCGTGTCCCTGGCCGGTCCCAGCGGGTGCGTTACGGGAACCGCGAGTAATACCATTCTGATGGTCACTACTACCGTCCCCAGGGAAATGCCTATGTTACGGTTCGCAGTCCTTTCGGATAGTGATCTCCTTCCGGTATCCAATAAAAACCCGGCACGGAAGCGTGTCGGGTTTTTTTCGTTTTTCCCTCTCTCGAAACGGGGAAGGCGATGAATGATTCGCCGTTCGTGTGGAAGAGGTCGTTTGGCGAAATACAACTCCGCCCCGACGGAGTGGATGGGGTAGTGGAATGAGTTGTGATCCGTCAGTTGTCGCCGTCTGACGACTCGGTCTCGGGAACCCGCTGAGAGGCGGGGATGTCGCCCAGTTTTGTAGCGAGGATGCTTTTCCATCCCTCGCCAAAAAGAGCGGGGTCCGTCGGTTCGGAGAGCTTTTGGGAGAACTCGGCAAATTGCGCTTCGGTGAAGTTGTCTGGATCGGGGCCGGCCGGAGCGGGATCAAGAGAGAGCCCCTCGAGCTCGAGCATCCCGGGAGCGCCGCGTCCATCGTAGAGGGGAGCGAGCAGAGTCATGGTGAGATCGCGCTCGATGTGGAGAGTCCAATTGCTCTGGAACTCCGGCGGAGAGTATTCATCAAAGGGGGCGCCCATCTGCGAGAGGAGATTGTACTTCGTGTAGTCGGCCCCGGCGATGCGATCCGGGGCGACATAGAGAGGAACTCCTGCACCTGTGACTTCGGTCGCGGAGAATCCGAAGACGAGTTTCTCCTCACGCCGGAAGACCGGCGCGCCGAGGCTGCTCACGGGAGCGGACTCTGATCTGGCGTCCCCTCCGATCGAGAGTCGCACGAGCGAACCTTCGGGAGAGAATCCGGCGAGGAAGACCAGACCGGGCTGCAGCAGCGGGAGCACTGTTGACTGTCCGCTGATCAGCAGTCGGACGTTCACGATCGAGGGCGTGGAATAGAGCCGGATGAGCGCCCCCACCATGCCGGTATCGAGTCCGCCGTAGTAGGGTTCGACAAAGGGATAACCGGTCTTGTTGGCATCGTTGTTCCGGAAGAGTTGGAAGTCAGCCGTGGTATTGCCGGCGGGATCTTCCCCGATGGCAAGGAGGGCGGCCGGGAAAAAGTCGACGGCCTTCGCTTCCGGGGCGGGCCAGCGGCTTTCCGGCAGGATCGTGACGGTTTCCTCGTAGGCTTCGATCATGACGGTTTCTCCCGAGTCGGGATCTTCGCCCGGACCGCGTTTGAGGAGTTTCGGAAGCGGAGGGAGTACTGCATCATCGGCGGTGATCCAGACCCGGTCAGCACCGGTCTTGATCCATGGGTCGATGCTCGCGACGGTGACATAAAAGCGGGTCGATCCCGCCTCGATAAAACCTGCCACCTCGACCGTTGCCGGTCCCGCGATCGTTCCCGTGGGAGCAGCGCTTGCGACCGGAGCCGAAAAGGTGCGGTATCCGCCTGGGGCGGAGAGGGTGACGGATCCGGAGAAATTCCGGACGTTCTCTTCCCATGAATCCTGCGCGAGGGCGGGCAGGAGAGGTAGGGCGAGGAGAGTGAGCAGCAGGGTGTGGGGAAAGCGCGACATCACGGCAGGATTCCACGGATTTTCGTGATTTTCCAGTGCGAGTTGAGTGAACCCCCGGAGGGTTCTTTCTTTGTGTCGCTCCGGGATGGCGCTGCGCTGCCGTGATCCAGATCCTGTTGCCTGGATCTGTCGCGGTCATCGGCGGCATCGTGCCGCGTTCTGTGTTTCGATTGAGCTGCAAATGATGAAGGTGAATATTGTTGCGGACAATCTCCGGGAATCCTGATAGTTTTCTTACAATTCCCCTCTTCCTCCCTTCCGGAAACCAGACATGAGTTCACTTCTCGATTTGCGTGTGATCGGCGTTGCCGCCTCGATTTTTTTCCTTCCAATTTTTGCCATCGCCCAAAGCGGAGCCGCCAAAACTCCGGAACGAACGATCATAGTTCTGGACGCCTCCGGCTCGATGTGGGGAGAGATAGTTGGCGGGGTGAAGATCGACATTGCGAAGGCGGCTGTCTCCGATCTGGTGCGTAGCCTGGATTCAAAAATCGAGCTCGGTTTGATGGCCTACGGTCACCGCTCGAAGGGAGATTGCACTGACATCGAACTTCTTGTGCCGCCCGGCCCCGACAATCGCCCCGCCATTCTCAAAGCCATTCAATCGCTGGTGCCCAAAGGCAAGACTCCTCTCTCCGATGCGGTCCTGATGGCTGCGGAATTTCTGAAATATGGAGAGGAAAAAGGTACCGTAATTCTGGTCTCCGACGGTATCGAGACTTGCGGAAAGGACCCGTGTGCTGTGGGCGAGATGCTCGCTGCAAAGGGGATTGATTTTGTCTGCCATGTTGTGGGATTCGATCTCAGTCAGGAAGAGCGCAAACAGATCGAGTGCCTTGCGCAGAAAACCGGCGGGCAGTATTTTGATGCCAAGGATGCCAACGGCCTTCGTGATGCTCTCAGCAAGGCGACCGAAACCGTGGTCATGAACGATACGCAGTTGATCCTTTCGGCCCGAAACGCCGACGGTGATCTCCTCAACGGCGTGCAGTTTCAAATCTATGGTGACAAGGGATCGGAGGATCCGAAGTACTCCGGAAATGGTGGCAAATACCGGCAGATCCTTGAGCCTGGAAAATACACGGTATCGGGAGCGTTCGGAGCACTGAAGGCGGAAGGTGTAGTTGAAGTGCCAGAGGGGGAAACGACGAACTATGAACTGACGTTCGAGGCGAGCGGTCTGAAAGCTCACGCCATCTTGCTGGAAGGTGGCGAGATCCTCCAAAAGGGGCTTTCCTGGCGGATTTTCGACAAACCACCAACCGAAAACGCTCGTCAATCCCTTGCCTATTCCCACGAAGCCGAGCCCACTTTCCACCTGCCTCCGGGTACTTATTCTCTGATGGTGACCCTGGAGGAAACGTCGATGGAACAGGAAGTCATTGTTGAAGAGGGCAAGGGCACTGAGGTGACAGTGATTCTGGGAGCCGGCATTCTTGTAGCCACGGCACGTCTTTCCGAGAATAACCCGCTGATCGAAAAAGGTCTCGATTGGCGTCTCATGTCACCCGTGGACAGTGAAGG
>JAGPCC010000343.1 GCA_018058245.1 Verrucomicrobiales bacterium | reverse complement strand
TCGCCATCTCGCCCGACGATAACTGGAATGAGACCACCAGAGGCGGCATCTAAATTCGAGTGGGTGACTTCATCTAGAACAATCACCCTCGCCTCCGCCTGTTCCAGAATCTTCGCGAGTCCCGTCGGCCGGAGCTTCGAATGGAGCACGACGTAGATCCCGCCCAGCATCGCGGTCGCAAACAGCGCGACGACCAATTCCACTCGATTTTGCAAATGGATCGCGACCCGATCTCCCCGCTTCACTCCCTTTGACTGCAAATATCCAGCAAACCGCTTCGCCATCTCTGCGGTCGCCGAATAGGTCAGGACATTCCCGTGCCGATCTTCCAAAAAGACCTCATCAGGCGTCAAGTAGGCTTGAGCAGAGAGAAATCCGGATACTCCGGAACCTACCTGCCAACACTTCGCCATTGTTGGGAAACCGCTCATTTATGGTATTTTATCCCATAAATTCAATAAAAACAATAACTTAACAAAGCCGTTTCTCTTGCTACGCCTCCTTTTCCGAACCAAAGTGTACTATTCCGTGGGAAGATCACAAGAAAATCGACGCCACCGGAATCCTATCGTATGTGTCGGTTCACCGTCTCGAATTCACCTTTCCCGCTTGCTCGATTGGGAAAAAACTGATTCTATCCTCCCCATTGAAAGCATCCCTCCAACGAATCGAAAGCGGCGAAACGATTGATTTGGAAAACGTCACCATCCTGGGACGGAGCGCCGAATGCCGAGTCTCCATCGCCGACCCACGCGTTTCCCGCCGCCACGCGATGATCCGGCGACAGGACGGCGGATATTATCTCTTCGACCTCGGCAGCTTCAATGGAAGTTACCTCAATGGATCACGAGTCACGGCTGCTCGCCAACTCAAGAGCGGAGATATCATCACCTTCGCGGAGCACGAATTTCAATACTGCGAAGCAGGAGCTCAGGTATCCCACCAAAATACCGATGATTTTGGAGGATCGACGATTGCCTTGATTCGCTCCACCCCGGTGGTTTTATTGGTCAGCGATATCAAAGGATTCACCTCACTCTCCGAGCAGATCGAAGCCGATGACCTCGCTCAGATCATCGGAGGCTGGTACTCGGACTGTGAACGGATCCTCGCCGAAGAAGCGAGCACGGTGGACAAGTTCATCGGTGATTGCGTCCTCGCTTACTGGACCACGGTGAACGAAGAAACGCTCAGTGCAGCGCTGCGTGCTGCCAAAAAACTGCTTTCCTCCTGCGAAAAGATCTACCTGGCGAGACCCGACGTCTTTGCACGCATCCAACGAAATTTTGAGATCGGAGTGGCCTTGCACACGGGGAAAGTCGCCTACGGAGGCATGAGTCAGGGCGAATTCACGCTCGTGGGAGATCCCGTCAATCTGACCTTCCGACTAGAGTCCCTCACCCGTGAACTCGGTGCCGACGTGATCCTCTCGGGCGATTTTGTCCGCGAGCTTCCCACCATCCGCCCACACTGTCGGAATCACGGGATCCAGCGGGTGAAAGGTCGCGTCCAGGGGGTGGAAGTATTTTCGATCAAATCGTTTCCCAACGAGTGAGCGGATCACCGACTCACGCCCCATTTCTACGCCTGTTCCCGGGTGATCCTGACAATATACCCGCCCGATTTCTCATCCGCCTGCAATTCCACCAGACCGCGGTCCCGCACTTCTTCGAGCAAGGTGTTGAAACCGCGAAATCCGTAGTAACTTTCAGTAAAGGCGGGTTTTTGACGTTTGATCGCCTGCTTGACCATCGATCCCCAAATCAGCTCATCTTCGCCCCGATTTTCCGCCATCGTCTCGAGAGTCTCCAGAACCAGGCTGACTGCCTCATCCCGCTTATCCGAATCTGCCGCGCTGCTGGCGACTGGTTTCTCCGGTGCTGATTTTTTGTTGGGAACCTGCCGAGTCTTCTGGATTTCTCTCCTCCGCACGAGATCGTCATAGAAAATGAACTCGTCGCAGTTGGCAACAAAAAGCGGTGAGGTCGATTGCTTTACCCCCACCCCGATGACGATCTTGTTATTTTCTCGGAGTTTGCTGACGAGTGGGGAAAAGTCCGAATCACCACTGACGACAACGAACGTATCGATGTGAGGTTTGGTGTAACAAAGATCAAGGGCATCCACCACCATCCGAATATCCGCAGAGTTCTTTCCCGATTGACGGACATGGGGGATGTCGATCAACTCGAAATTCGCCTCGTGCATCCCCGCTTTGAACTTCGCATACCGTCCCCAGTCGCAGTAGGCCTTCCTTACGACGACGTTGCCGTGTACTAAAATTCGATCGATCACCTTTCCGATGTCGAAACGCTCATATTGTGCCTGATCTGCTCCGATCGCTACATTCTCGAAATCGGCAAATACGGCCATGTTTGAAGTCGAATGATCCACTGGCATCCCTACGTGTCGCGGGAGAACGCATCCTTGGCAATCGGGAATGATCCGTTTTTTTGATTGTCAGTCGTCCCCGATTTCGCCATCGTCGTGGTATGAGCGCGATCGAGGGTCAGGAAAAATCATCTACCGGGAAAATCATCGGATTCATCGGATGCGGCTGCGTCGCACTGATCCTCATCGCAGGGCTGGTCGGCGGCGGGATCTTCTATGGTGTGACGAAATTGCTCAAAAACAATGATCCCTATCGTGACTCGATCGCGGCCGTGCAATCCAACCGAGCAGCGCTGGATGCTCTCGGGGAGCCCATCGAAGCGAGATTTTTCCTTTCCGGAAACATCGCCCTGAACAATGGCGAAAGTATCGTCGACATCACCATTCCCGTCTTCGGTCCGAAGGGAAAAGGCTCCATTCACACTGTCGGCACAAAACCCTCCGGCAGTCCTACCTGGATCTACACGACCTGGGAACTCGCGGTCGAGGGAAAACCGGAACCGATATTGCTCGAACAGTGAGAACGAAAGGTTGGGGTTTTGTAGGCCTGATCGGCTCTAACTTTCTATTGTCCCAATGAATTACTACAAGCCTCTCAAGGTCCAGTATCCTCGCCTATGTTTTTTTGGGAAAACGAAACACCGATGGTTGCTGCAAATTCGTCATCGGATGAACTTGCATCCGGGCAGAGCCTCTTTCAGCGCGGCGACACCCGCGTCCGTAACCTGAGTGTCGGCCACATTGAGGGAGAGTAGTGTTTTGCATGGATAAAGGTGCGGCAGGGCGGCGTCAGTAATGTTCACGTCGCCCGAAAGATTCAGGCTCACCAGTCTGGAGCATCGCCCGATACCGGCGACCGCTTCATCGCGAATGCTTTGTGAGGGAAGTGTGAGTTCATTGAGCGCCGGATAGTCGGCAAGCGCAGCGTATTCGTCGGCCGCCGTTCCAATGACCTGCCAGTTGAGTTTTTGCAACCGAGGCAGCCCGGCCAGTTCGCTCAGGCTCGCACCGCTACAGCGCTCAGAGCTCCTCAGATTGTCCTGAACGAGTTGAAATTCCTCCAGGTTCGACAGGGTCGAAACAATCTGCCGCACGCCTTCGTCAGTAAGATTGGTATTGTAGCCAAAGACAATGGATTTCAGGGTGTCCGCGCACGGTCGCAATAGGGAAAATTCCTGCGTCTGTAGTTCGCATTGCGAGAGGACCAGCGATTGGAATATGGGCAACGTAGCAATCCCGGCCAACGTTTCCCGGGTGATCGTGTTGGCTTGCAAGTCGAGCTGCACGAGGCCGGGCAAGGTCGCCAGGCGAGTCACGGTTGACCCGTTGGACGAGCCGAAAAACCCGCCCCTCAGGCTCAGTTTTGTCACCGATCTCAATTCAGCGATGGCAGCGACGCCGTCTTCCGTCAACGGCAAAGCGAGCTCACCCGACTGTTGCAGAGAAAGTTTATCCAGTTGGTGGCAACTCGCAAGATGCCGACAACCCTCTCCAGTGAAGCGAGGAAATACAGATAGAGTAAGCTCCTCCAGGCCGGTCAGGCGGGAAAGGAGTTCCATTTGCTCTTCGGGAATGTTTCCCCCCGAATAGAGCGACAGACTTTTCAGCCCTTCCAATTTCGAGACCGGGGCCAGGGAAGTGATCGGCCCATTGGACAGGAGTTCTTCCAGTTGCGGTGCCAGAGCGACGAGGGCGAAGCTTTCGTCGTTGGCCGGATCAGTCATCGTGAATCCAATACTGATGATATCGAAGTCGCCGTCCGGGAGCGGGACTCCGGGCTTCACCCTCACCTTCTTGCCATTTTGGCGCACGGTGATCTCCGCTTTCAGACTGAGCAGGCGCTCGGCGAGTTCGCGTTGAGAAGGTGGCACAACGGACGCCGATTCATCTAGGGGCGGCCCACCAAAAAACCGATACTCGACCATTTCAAACAACGCATCGGTCGATCCGCTCACGCCGAACTTTCCCTTCCCTCCCGGAGCGAGCGAAGAATCGCGCACTGATCCCAATTCCACTCCATCAACGAGAAGGGTGAGCAGGTCCTTTTCGATTCGAAATTCGAGGGTATGGCTCCCCTCGGGGTCGAAGTCGGGACCCATCTTGAATTGTTTCAGGATTGTCTCCCCGATTTCGATCTTCGCGACGCCGGTCGAATAGAGACGAGCGGAGTAGCCCCTGGGAAAAAGAAAGAGCGATCCCGTTCCCCTGGCACGCATCGCGAGGTCGCGCCCTTCTTCGTCCGGCAGAGTGAAATGATAATACCGCTCCGCCCGCCAGCCCTCCGGTTCACGTCTCCAGAATCTAGCGAGTTGGGTGTTCTTGTTGGGGCCGTCTTCGACCTCGGCGAGGAAGTCGTGCCAGGGTTCTGTCTGCACCGCTTCCTGAGCAGGCTTCCACTCCCGCAGCACCGCTGAGTGGAAAATGACAGGCCGAGTGAACGATCC
>JAGPCC010000342.1 GCA_018058245.1 Verrucomicrobiales bacterium | reverse complement strand
GCCCCGGAGTCATGAGGAGGGCGGATCAGAATTGTTTCCGCTGTGTCTCTGGTTGTGGTGGAACGACGGGATAGGGCGGGCCTTTGGCCCTTGCTGGCGGGGTGGACGTTGTATCCCTGGGGCGTTGCCCCATGGATACAATCCGGAAAAATCCGTGAAGGGCCAACGGCCCGCGCCATCGTTGATGAGCCATACAGCAGTCCGACAGGCCCGCGGGCGTGGTCATGGGGAATCTATTTCGCGGCCGCGAGGTTGCGCTCGATCACTTCGATGAGGTTGGCGAGGCGGATGGGTTTCGCCACCATGGTGAGGTTTGCGCTGGTGACTGCCACGTCATTCCCTGTTTCGTCGTTTGAAACGAGCGCGGTGACCATGACGATGGGGATGTTTTGCAGGACCGAATCGCCTTTCAAGATGGCGCAAACGTCGCCTCCATCGAGACCGGGCATGACGATGTCGAGCAGGATCAGGTCGGGTCGAAATTCCCGGGCGGAGGAGTGGGCGTTCTCGGATTGGTTTTCGATCCGTACTTCGTAGAAGCCGGTGCCCTCGAGATTGATCTTCATCGTTTGGGTCAAGGATTTGTCATCGTCGATGAGTAGGATGCGTTTTTTGTTCATGGTCTGGGGTTTGGTGTTATGGGTTGCGTATCGAACAAGGCTGTCGCGGGGGATTCCTGCTTGAGCTCTTCGGTTATCTGGTGGGCCTTGAGGAAGATTCTGACTCGGACCCCTCGGGGATTCTCGACGTTACAGATTTCAATCCGGCCGCGGTGGAGGTCGATGATATTTCTGACTACGGACAGGCCGAGGCCGGTGCCTTCTCCGGTCGGTTTTGTGGTAAAGAAAGGTTCAAAGATGCGGGTGAGTTTGTCTTCCGGGATCCCGGTGCCATGGTCGCGAATCTCGATGACGACGGCATGATCCTGCACCCGGAGTCGTTCGTAATCGCGCAGACCCTCGTCGCGGGTCACTGCCTCGAGCCGGTTCCAGTAGGTGCTCACGCGAAGGGTCCGGGTTTCCTCGATTTCTTTCATGGCGTGGATGGCGTTGACGAGGAGGTTGATGAGAACCTGTTCGATCTTTTGTTGATCGACGCGCACGGCGGGAAGGGGGGAGGTCAGGTATCGCTCGACCTCTATGTTGTGGCGGATGACTTCATGCCCGATCATGTGCAGGGCCTTTTCGATGATCTCGTTGATGTTCCGATATTCGATCTTGAGAGAGTCCGAGCGGGAATAGGCCAGCATCCCTCGAATGATATGATCTGCGCTGGTGATGGCTGCCTGCATGTGGTTGATGATGACGGTACCGTTCTCGCCGAGGGTGTCGCTGCGAGGTTGGAGGAAATCGACCCCCATTTGCAGGGTGGCGAGTGGGTTTTTCACCTCGTGCGCTACGCCGGCTGCGAGCCTGCCGAGCGAGTCGAGCTTTTCCGCTTGGATCAACTGCATCTGCGCGGATTTCAGGTCTTCACTGGTCTGCTGGAGTCGCTCGTTTAGAGCGGTCATCTTGAGACGGAAACGCTGGCGTTCGAGTGCGTAGAGGATCGCGCGCAGGAGTAGGTCTCCATTCAGAGAGTACTTGGGGAGGTAGTCCTGCGCCCCTAACTGAACCATTTCCACGGCGAGAGCCCGGTCTTCGTTTCCGCTGAGAATGATGACGGGGGCCGTTTGCGAACTCAGCTTGATCTGTTCGAGTGTGCTGGAACCTTCGGAGTCGGGCAAGGAGAGGTCGAGAAGGATGACATCGAAGGGGGGCTCTCCGTTCTCGCTTGTTCCTGCCAGCATCTTGAGGCCCTCGGCCAGTGAGGTGGCTCGGGAGAGAGTGGTGGGTCGGTAAAAATGGGCATCGGTGAGGTGCTCGCGGACGAGGACAAAGTCGCCTTCGTTGTCCTCGACGCACAGTATACTCAAGGTTTTCGGAAGCAGCGGGATCTCAGCCGCTTCCCCCGTCGATGGAGTCGTGTCATGAGGTGGGCTGATCATGGTTATCAGGTGAGGTTGAGAGGGGTGCGCGGGACCCGTCTGGGAGGAGCACCGTCTCTGCCCAGAATTTGATGATCTGGTGCATCATCGCGAAGAATTCATCCACATCGGGCGGTTTTACGATATAGCAATTCGCCCGCAGCCGATAGACATGTTCCACGTCTTCAGTAGCTACCGAATTGGTGATGACGATGATGGGAATACTCGCAAGGGAAGGATCTTCTTTTATCTCCCGCAGGACCTGTCGTCCATTCTTGCGGGGCAGGTTGAGATCAAGGAAAACGAGATCTGGCCGCAGTTCCTTCCCATAACCATTTTCTTGTCTCAGGAACGAGGTCGCCATCTCCCCGTCTTCGACGAGGCATAACTCATGCACCACTCCCGACTCACTTAGGGCTTCTCGTGTCAGAAGTGCCTCTGCCGGATTGTCCTCCACCAGCAAGATTCGCATACCCCTCCTTTAATACGGTTCCTCATGTACGATTCTCAGTCTCTCACTTTTGCAGAGTGATGTCTATCGTTTTATGAGAAGAGATGTGTCACACCAAAGAGTTGGTATAACTACTTACCTGATTTCGGTGTCCTTTTCCGGTGTAGAGAGGTCGATGGCATTGCTGTCATTTGCGGGGAAGGAAAACCGAAAGGCGGCACCTCCCTGTTGCCCTTTTTCCACCCAGATGCGTCCTCCGTGCCGTGTGGCGATGCGGCGACAGATCGCGAGACCGATACCGGTGCCCGAGACGGTAGGGTCTAGCTGAAGTCGATGGAAGACCTGAAAGATGCGTTCCTGATGTTCGGGTGCGATCCCCGGACCATTGTCCTCTACGGTGAAAATCCACTCGTCGCCTTCCCGTGCAGCAGTAATGTAGATTTCCGGCGTGGTGTCACAATAGTTGATCGAGTTGGCGATGAGATTTTGGAACATCCTCGTGAGCTGGTCGGGATCGACGCGCAACCGGGGGAGGGGTTCCCGATGGAGACGAGTGCCGGATTCGGCGATCCGCGATCCCAGGTTCCCGATCGCGGCATCGAGGGAGTCATCTGCGGCAGTCTCCAGAAGAGGTTTTTTGTTTCGCTCGACTCGGGAGAGCTCCAACAATCCGAGGATGAGCCGCCGCATCCTTTCGCTCCCCTCGACCGCGTAACGAATGTATTCATTTGCCGTCTCGTCGAGTTTTTCTCCATAGCGACGCTGAAGCAACTGCACAAAGCTAGTCACCATACGGAGTGGTTCCTGCATATCGTGGGAAGCCACATAGGCAAACTGTTCCAGTTCTTCGTTGGAGCGCCTGAGTTCGTCCTCCATTTGCCTCCGTTCGGTCACGTTCCTTGCGACGGCGTAGATTCGTTCGCCACGAATGTCCGGGACGGAGGACCACTCCAGCCAGACGTAGTGCCCGTCGCGGTGCTGGTACCGATTTTGGAACTGGGCGAGGATGCAACCTCTCGCGAGGTCCGAGACGGCTTCGATGGTTTTCTCCTTGTCTTCGGGGTGAACGAAGTCAAGAAAGGGATGTCCGCTCAGGACCTCCACCGAATACCCCAGATTCTGGGTGAAGGCAGGATTGATTTTTCGGAAATAACCATCCAACCCCGCGACGCACCAGAGGTCAGGCGAGAGGCTAAAGAATTTTTCGAGCAGTTCATTTGCCTCCACCGCCTCGTGTTGCGCTTTCAGAAGGTTTTGCTCAACGCCTTTATGAATCGTCGTGTCGTCGGCGACTCCCGTCCATTTCAGTAGTTTCCCTGCGTCATCGAATAGCGGGAAACCACGGTCACGGATCCATCGGATCTCTCCGTCAGGGCGTCGAATTCGGTACTCCAGGTCAAAGGCTGCGGGATTCCCGTCTCCTCCGAATCGGGAACGAAATGCGGTCTGATCGTCGGGCACCACACTCTTGTCCCAATTTTCCGGTTCGGCGAGCATGGCATCGGCGCGGCACTGCCAGATCTTCTCAAAACCGACGCTGAGGTAGTCGATCGTCCTGCCGTCCGCGTTGACGATCCAAAACCCTTCGTTGATGTTCTCGGCCAACTGCCGAAAACGGCTTTCTGCCTCAGCTAGTTCTGCCGTGCGCCGGGTGACCGCCTTTTCGATCTGGTGATTGCGTCCTATGTCCGACAGCAGGAGGATTCCGAGTAGAATGATGAGAAGTAGAAAAGCCGCCTGGACGCCATAGACGCTCCGTGAAGGCATGATGGCGTGACCTGTCCCTACTTTGGTGATGGTAAAGTACCAGACTCGGTCTGCGAGTGGGAAAGGGAATTGACGGACCGTCGCGCGAACGCCCCCTCCTGAGGATGTCATCGAGTCCGACGGAGCGAAATCCGGAGATCGATTTTCGGGGGAATCTGGGAGCTCGCTGCCGTCCTTGTTTTCTGTCAGGAAGTATTCCCAGGGGCGCTCCGGCATTCCTCGGCCCGCTGCCTTCAGGAGGGCTTCCGGGTCGAGAAAGGCGATCACGTATCCGGGGCGGGGGTGCGTTCCTTGCTGATTCGGCTCGTCTCTCTGGGGCGGGTCGACCCACAGGAGTATCGCGAGGCGATTTTCACCCTGCCAAGCGAAGGAACGAGTCGAGAGCGGGGTCGGAGATTCACTCATCTCGGTTGCGAGCATTTCGGAGATCTCGGAGATGGTTGTCAGATCCGTCCCGAGCACTGCCTCGCCGGTCTCTTTCGGCTCTGCGTAGATCGCGGGGAAATGGGGGGCAGTCCGGGGAGTGAGTTCTTCCCCGGAAGCCGGAAGGTTCTCCCTCTTTGTCCGAAAGGTAGGCCACTCCTCCGCCGAGATTTGTGGTGCCCAGAGCAAGAGGTCGAGGGCCTGATTTTTGAGGAGAGGGCGTTCGGAAATCGTTTGAAACTTTTC
>JAGPCC010000091.1 GCA_018058245.1 Verrucomicrobiales bacterium | reverse complement strand
CGAATGCTCGAGGTGAAGTCCACCACCGGAGTGAAGGACTACCACCGCGACGACCTCGCCATCCAGAACCATCTCGCAAGGAAGATGGGGGTGGCCATCGACTCCGTCGGGATCGCCCACATCGACAACAGATTCGTGTATCCCGGGGAAGGGGATTATCGGGGGCTTTTTCACGAGGTCGATCTCACCGAAGAGACGAGGTTCCGTGGAATCGAGGTGGACGAGTGGATCGAGGACGCTCAGGCGACCGCGGCCCTGCCGTCGGAGCCGGAGTTCGCGATGGGACCCCAGTGTTCCGATCCTTTCGACTGTCCGTTCGCCGCCTATTGTTCCCGCGACCAGCCGGTCGTGGAGTATCCGCTTTCGTCGCTCCCGAACTTCAGCGGCCGGAGACGAGAAGCGGTCGAAGCACTCGGGATCACCGACCTGCGCGAGGTGCCGGACGAGCACCTCACCGCCGCCCAACAGTGGGTCAAAGAGGTGACCATTTCCGGGGAGACTTGGTTCGATGCGAATGGTGCCGCTGCCTCACTTGCTCCCCATGGCTTTCCGGCCTGGTTCCTCGACTTCGAGACCGTCTCCCTGCCAGTGCCCATCTGGAAGGGGACTCGGCCCTACCAGCAGATCCCGTTTCAGTTCAGCCTGCACCGGGTCGGAGAAGACGGAACGCTGACCCACGAGGCCTTCCTCGATCTCGGGGGTGACGATCCGTCAAGAGCCTTGGCCGAAGCGCTGATCGACAAGGCGGGAGGGACCGGCCCTGTATTTGCCTACAATGCGACGTTCGAGCGTATGGTCATCCATCAACTCGCCGCAAGATTCCCCGATCTCGCCGAGCTGCTCGTCTCCCTCGCGGCCCGGATCGTCGATCTCCTCCCCATCGCCAAGGCGCACTTCTATGCCCCGAGCCAACACGGCAAATGGGGTCTGAAATCGGTCCTGCCGGCCGCTTGTCCGGATCTTTCCTACGACACCCTCGACGGCGTCGCTGATGGCAATATGGCCGTGGAGGCCTACCGCGAGGCCATCGCCGCTGAGACGACGCTAGAGCGCCGAGCCGAGATTGAAAGGCAACTGCTCGCCTACTGCCACCTCGACACGCTGGCGATGGTGCGCTTGTGGGAATTGTTCCGGGGTGGGTGACGGTCCCTATCCCAGCGCCCAGGCAGCAGTTCGACACCCCGCAATAAGCGCGATCGTGAAACCCGGTCTTGAGAGGGTGACAAGACGACGGCACTCTGTCTCCCCGATCTGAATGCCTTCTACCTCCGACTCCTCTACCCCTCCTGACCTGCGCCTCCGCTATCTGGTCCAGGTGTGTTTCCCCGAGCCGCGGGAGGAAGAGGAGTGGGAGACTATCAACTCCTTCGCCACTCCCCTGGAAGCCCTCCGGGGATGCTCTCAAAGCTACGACATCGTACGTGACCTGCTCGACCTCCCGTTCTGCCAGGATATGGAGCCTGGCTTCGTGAAAATCCGCATTCTCGATGCCGAGGAACAGCGGGTGATTCTCTGGGAGAACGAAACCGGAGGTCTCGTGGAGAAGGCGGAGGCATTTCGACCCGATGACGGATCGACGGGTCATGATTGACCGGATTCCTCTCTTACGGAATGGTCCCGACATTTCCTGATGCAACCGAATCGTTCAGTCCGGTCCATGGTTCAGTCCATGGATGCCACCCATTCGCCGACCACCACCAATTCCGGACCTTCGTGTGCGGCGACGGGGATGGGATCGTAGTCCGGGTTCAGGGGGAGGAGTTCGATGCGGTCGTGCTGCCAGGCGTCTTCGGAGACGGTTTTGGCGGAGTGGTATTTTTTTAGGGTGAAGCGGCCGCCGTTTTCCGGGTCGCCCATGGAGTTGAACTGGACGAGGACGATGCGGCCCTCGCGGGAGCCCGCCGGGCAGGGGCGGAAGAGGTTCCAGGAGCCGTCCTTGATCTTGGGCTCCATCGAGTGGCCGCGGACGCGGGCGATGAACATGCCGGGTTTGATCGCGGTTCCGCCGACCTCGGCCCAGCCGATTTCCTCGGGGGTGCTTTCCGGTCCCCACAGGCCGGCGGCGGCTTCGAGGCTGTAGACTGGGACGAGGCGGGTGAACTTGTCCCCGCCGGTGGGGGATTCGACGAAGCCGGGGAGGCTGCGGTTTTCGCGATGCTCGATTTCCCCGGTTTCGGGGCTGGCTTCCACGACCCGCAAGGGGGTGGCGACGGCGACCGGTTCGACGGTCCAGCCGGTTTCGGACTTGGTGAAGGCGACCTGATAGTTGGTGCCGGGAGCCCCGGCGTTCTCGCCGAACCAGCCACGGAGGAGCGGGAGGATCTGGTTTTCCTCGCTGCCGAGCGGTGAGGCGACGTTGCAGGCAATCTTGACGAACTTGAACACCCACTGGCTGCCATCGGGAAGGGTGGCGGTCGTCGGGCCGATGGGTCGGCCGGGCAATTCCTCGACGGTGGGAAGCCGTAGGATGGGTTTGCCGCCGGAATGGCTGACTTTGGCAACGAAGCGGCCTGCGGTGAGTTCGGCGGGTTTCTCGATGCGGGTCTTCGCATAGTGGGCGAGACGGTAGTCGACCAGCTCGGCGGTCATCGTTTCGAAGTCGGGCCGAAGGTTTTCCGGGCACGGGAAGGCGGCGAGGAAGCGGTCGCCCTCGCGCTTGAACCAACGGCGTCCGGCCTGCTCGTCCATCCAGCGGGACAGCGGCCATTCGAGCCACCACTTGGCCCATGCTTGGATCGGTGCCTTGGCGGGATCAGGAAACTGTTGGGTGGGCGGCAAGTCGTGGCGGAGCGTCGGGTGGGAAAGGAGGAACTCGCGGCAGGCGACGGCGAGTTTTTCGATTTCCATGCCGTCCCACAATGCGTCACGGTCCAGCAGCACGCGCAGGACGACCATCTTGTAGGACTTGTTGAGGTTGGTGCCCTCCAGCATGGTGAGCCAGGACTCGAAGGAGGCGAAGACCAGTCGCTCGTTCTCGGTGAGATCGTCCTGTTCGGAAATGAAACCGAACCATGAGTTGAAGCGGGCGGCGAGGGTGCGGGGCAGGTAGCCGTGATGGAACAGCTCGCTCGGCGAAGGTCGGCGACCGAGTTCATCGCGCATGCTGCGGTAGGCTTCGACAACGGCCGAGCCGGTATTGGGCACGAGGCGCAGCATCAGCTCCTTGGCCTCGACTTCGAGATCGAGCAGGCAGCCCTCTGGCAGATCCGGGGTACCGCCTTTGAGGAATTTCTTCAGGTCCGTCCAGGTCGCGGAGTGATTGCCGAGCGAAAGCAGGTGAGTGAGGCGGCTGGCGAAGACACGGTGATTGCCGACGAAGTCGATGACTTTCAGCCGCAGCTTGTTTTCCGCGGCGCGGAGGCCCCGGCCGAGTTGTTGGAGAAAGATGACCTTGGATTCGGTGGGGCGCAGCATGACCACGCGGTCCACATCCGGGACGTCGAGGCCTTCGTTGAAGAGATCGACCACGCAGAGGGCCTGGAGTGCGCCATCGATGAAATCGGACAGGCTGTCGCTGCGCGGATCGCCGCCGGAGCCGGAGAACACGGCGGCGGCGCGGACCTGCCGGCGACGGAGCCAGTCGCGGGTGTAAAGCGCGTGGCGGCGGGAGCAGCAGAAGACGAGCGTGCGGGCATCGGGATCGGTCTGCCATGCGGTCCACAAGCGTTCCATTCGCTCGCTGTTTTCGAGTTTCTCCTCCAGCGCGGTAGGATCGAAGCGGCCGTTGCGCCACGGGATTTGCTCGAAGTCCACACCGTCCTTGAGACCGAGGTAGTGGAATGGAACCAGCGAGCCTTCCGCAATTCCGTCGCCGACAGTGGCCTGCCACGCCAGGACGTCATCGAAGAGAGAGGCGACATCCACGCCATCGGTGCGCTCCGGAGTGGCGGTGAGGCCGAGGATGAAGGTGGCATTCAGCCGGGTCATGACCCGCCGGTAGCTGGGTGCTTGGGCGTGGTGGACTTCGTCGATGACGGCGTAGTCGAAGCGCTGGCGATCCAGCTCGGCGAGGCCTTCGGGACGCGTGAGTTTTTGAACCGACGCGACGACGAGGTCGCCGCTCATGTCGCTGTTCGCACCGAGATACCAGGTGACGCGGGTTTCCTCCCACTCCGACTGCATGGCCGTGCGGATGGTGGCCTCGGCTTGGATCAGGATCTCGGCGCGGTGGGCGATGATCAGGACGCGGGGCGGGCGGTTGAGTGATTTGCCGACAGCCAGAACATCGAAAGCGGCGAGCCAGGTTTTTCCGAGCCCGGTGGCGACAGCGACGAGGGCGCGGCGGTAGGCGTTGGAGCGGATCAGATCGAGGGATTCCAAGGCGCTGCGTTGCCAGGGACGCGGCAGGTAGAGAATCGTGGGGAGGTCGACGGATTCCGGTGGGAGGAATTTCCGATGAGCCTCCTTGGCATGCTCGGCGTAGCGGGAAACGACCGATTCATCGAGCGGCGTGGCCTGGTGCCAGAGATCGGTAAAGGCGCGGGCGAGTTCACGGTCGATGGGCTCCGATCCCGTAGTCTGCCTGATCAGGTTCCATTCGACCCCGGTTTCGAGGGCGGCCTTGGAGAGATTACTGCTGCCAACGACGAGCAAGCCGCCGGAGGAATCGACGATGCGCCATGCCTTGGGGTGGAAGGAATCGGGTTTGGAGGGGAGTTTCGAGATTTCCGCCAAGCGGACTTCGAGCGAGCAGCTTTCGCCAATGTCATCGGCCAGCGACATCCACCCTATCAATCGCCTGAGGGCTTCGGCAGAAGTGATGTAGAGATAATCGCCGACGAGGATGCGAATGCTTGCCTCGGCCCGGAGGGCGGCGAAGATCGATTGTTGGATGAGGTCGAGGCCGGAGGGCTGGATGAAGGAGGCGAGGAGATCGATTTCCGCGGCGGCGGAAACGCGCTGGCCGATGCGTTTCCAGAGCGGCGCGGCGGGGTGGCCGGTCGTGAGAGTGAGCGCAGGGGACGCAGGGGATTCCGGATTCTTTCCCGTGAGATAATTCCCCTTGTCCGGGATGACATGGCGGACGCCGCCGCGAGGATCGGCCATGTCACCGAGATAGCGCGGGATGACGTGGATGTGGACGTGAGGGACTGTCTGGCCGGAGGCGGCACCGGAGTTGAAGCCGACGTTGTAACCGTCGGGTTTTGGATCAAGGTTTAGATCGAGGAGGTGTTTGACGTCTTTCACCAATGCCATCAGTGCGGACTGTTCCTCGTCTGTTGCCTCGAACCATGTTTCAACGATGCGCCGGGTCGTGACGAGGACATGGCCCGGAGAAACGGGAAACCCATCGAAGATCGCGAAAGCCAAGGCATTCGAGCAGAGCCAATGGTCCGCCGAAACGGCGTGGAATGGTGACTCGTAATCGGTCATGCCGCTTTTGCGCGCTCACGGCTCAATCCATGTCCTCGTATAAGGTTGTGGTCCGGGTTTTCGTCTTCCATGGATGGGTTTAGGCAGAAGCGTCAGGATTGTGAATCGTGGAGTTGCTGCTAAAGGAGATCAAGCCCAAACCGGTTCCCACCAGGGACAGCGGCGAGCATCTACAGCCGATCCACCAGGCGAAGGCATATCGGCGCACCGTAGACGAGTCGCACGAGAAGGACGCAAGCCATTGCGCCTCCACACAAAGAATTCCCGTGCGATCCAGAAGTCGGACTTTCGTTGGCTACTCCTTGCGCTGAATCGCTCTCACCTCATCTTCCCCGCCTAGGCCTCCTTCAGACAAAATCCCGCAAACCCCTCCGCCAACGCCACCACCTCTTCCCGCTTCGCCAGAGCCTCAACCCATTCTACAGGGATTGCGCCCTCTCCGTGAATGAGCCCCGCCAACCCACCGGCGACGCAGCCCGTCGTGTCGGTATCGTCGCCAAGATTGACGGCATGGAGGACGGCGTCCGAGAAATCGTCGTTGCGCGCGTTGACCCAGAGGGCGGCTTCGAGCGTGTCGATGACATGACCGCTGGAGCGGATCTCGTCTTCATCGCGGGTGAAGAGCCGGTCCGGGTGCAGGGCCTCGAAGCGGTGGCGCTCGGCGGGCGAGAAGGTCCAGCGATGATCGAGGATCTCCCAGGCGAAGGCCGTGGCCTCCTCGATCGTGCCGCCGTGCAGGAGGTCGCCGGCGACGAGGCAATAGAAGGCGCAGCAAAAGCGGGAGCGTTCGTGGGCGTGGGTGACGGCGGAGATCTCGGAGGCTTTGACTATGAGATCGGGATCATCGGCGTAGGCGAGGGCGATCGGAAGAATGCGCATGAGCGCCCCGTTGCCGTTGGAACTTTCCGAGGTGCCGCCGCATTCGAGCGGGGGAGTGCCGGAACGGAAGCGGGTCAGGGCCTCGCGGGTGGCGTTTCCGATGTCAAAGACGACGCCGTGCGCAGTGTGTCGGGCTTTGTCCATCCACAGGCCAAACTGGCGCATCACTGCGGCCGGGTCGTAGCCGCCGGATTCGATCAAACCCGTCATGGTCGCGAGGATCATGGAAGTGTCGTCGGACCAGGTCCCGGCGGGTTGATGGTGGGTGCCGTAGGCGCGCATCCCCGTGACCGGGTCCGCCTTCCGGGCGGAACGTCCCTGGAACTCGACCGGCACGCCGAGGGCATCACCGATGGCGGCACCGAGGAGGGCGGCGCGGACGACGGAGGGAGTGACGGTGCCGGCGGGATTCCATTCGCGGACGTAGCGCCGTTGTTCGTCGGTCTCGGGGCTCTCTGAGAAGGCGGCTTTGGCGCAGGCCTGCCAGCGCGAGGAGAGGACCGCGAGGGACTCGTCGCCACGATGGCCGAAGAGGTCGTTGAGGACACAAGCGGCCACGGTGCCGGTGCGACCGCGTCCACCCCAGCAATGGAGATAAAGGGTGCGGCCCCGGTGTCGCTCGCGCCGGATAGTGCGGAGGATGTCGCGCATGTCCTTCGTCCGCTGCGGCACGGACATGTCGCGGATGGGATGGCGGAGAAAGGTGAGCTCCCCGGGATCGATGCCGAGCGAGACGGCGGTGGCCAAGGCGATCTCGCGGTAGGGTTTCAGTTCGCCTTCCTCGGTGAGGTCGAGAAAGACGCGGACTCCGGCCGTGAGGATCGCGGTCATGCCCTCGTGATCCTCGAGGTCGTCAAAGTCGCGGGGGTATTCGCCGCAGAGGATGCGTCCAGGCTCGAGCCAGTAGCTGTTGAGGAAGGGTGGGGTCATGCGGAGGGATCGCATCCGAAACGGTTCTGTGAACCGTTGGCAGCCGAAAGGAACTCTTGGAGGAGGGGCGTGAAGGCGGACTCGGGAGCTTTTTCAAATAGTTCCTCGAAGCTGAGGTGTTGCAGGGTGAACCGGTTTGTGAGGATATCGAGGAGGTGGTCATTCTCGGGATACTTCCAGTCGGAATGCGAGCGCTTGGGCATGCGCCGGTAGGAGCGTTGCCATTCGCGCAGGAGGATCTCCGGGTTCTTGTATTCCTCGAGCTTGTAGTGATAGAGCCGGGATTTCGGCTCGGTGCCCACAAAGATTCGCGGGGTGACAAGAGTGACGGTGATCCGTTCCACACACTGCTTGTTGATCTGGAAGGTGACGGCATTCTCGATCACGCGGGAAAGCCGGTTGCGGTGTTGATCATGGGTGACGTTTTTGGAGATGTCGGAATACCACTTCATCTCACAGAAGGTGATGGACGAACCAAGCGTCGGGTCGTAGGCGATCCCTCCTTCCTTGGCGGGACGATCCGTTGTGTCCACCTTCACGGAGGGACGATCGGTGATCGCACCGATGGCGAGATCGACGTTCGTGTTGCCTTCCTTGCTCCGCGGCGGCATGGGCAGGGCCTCGAGCCGGATGGGATGCTGGGCCGACGGATCCACCGCGGTGCCGGAAAGGAGGGATTCGAGCTTTCGGATTCCGTCCCAGCCGGACGCCGCGTAGGAAATTCCAAGGAGAAACGTCCAGACGACCTCGTCGTAGAAATCGGGGCGGCCGGCCTCCAGTTGATCGTTGAGCCGTCGAACGAGGTGGCTCCAACGATCGTCCGTGATCCGGAAAAAGGTGCGAAGGTGTTTGGTTTCCTTTTCAATCCAGCTTTGCATGAGATGATCCATGATAGAGTTTCTTCGTCGTGGTGAGTGCTTCGAGGATTTCGGTCCGCAGCTCCGGCGGTGACAACACCTCCACCTGCGGCCCCCAACTCAGGATCCAGCGCCGGATCTCTTCGAAGCTGCTGAGTTCGAGAGTCATGACGAGCTCCTCGGCCTGCTTTCCCTTCCACTCGATCTGCTGGCTGGGATGCCAGCGACGCTCCGAGACAAGGCGGGCGGCCCATCCGGTGAAGCTGAGCCGTATGCGACTTCGTTTGCCTCGTTCGCCTGGACTATGCCAGACTCCGAAGCTGCCGCCAAGGTGGTCGTTCAGGGAAAAGTCGGCGGGACGGAGGAAGCGGACTTTCAGGGGGCGTGCCCTGCGGATGCGCTGAAGGGCAAAGGTTCGCCGGGCCTTGCGGTCGGGATCGAAGCCGATGACGTACCAGCCGCCGTCGAACTCGGTGAGGTGGTAGGGCTGGAGGCGACGTGGTTCCCATTCCTCGCCGTCGATCTTGCGGTAGTCGAACTTCAGCTCGCAGGTCTCAAGGATGGCCCTAGCCACCTTTTCGAAAAGGACGACATCCGCGGGAACGACCCCGGAGTCCCGCGCCGAGAACACTTCGTCGAGATCCGACCAGTGGAACGACACCTCGCCGACAAGGGTGGAGGAAAGGCGACGGAAACTTTCCCGCAGAGTCTCCTCGAGCGGGGATCCGTGGATAGGCGTGATCGCCTTCCGGGCGAGGAAGAGGGCGACGACGTCCCCCACCGACACCTTGAGCAGGGGGAAGTCCTGCACGGGCCGCGCATAGTGGTAGCCGTGGCGGAGGCTGTCATATTCGATGGGCAAGCCGAGGTCCTTCTGCATGAAGGTGACGTCCCGCTGGATCGTCTTCGGGATCACCCCGATCTGTTCGGCGAGGGTGCGGCAGTTCGGGAAACACCCGCTTTGGATGGCCTGGTGAATCTCGAAGATCCGCTCGATCGGCCTCCGGGTTTCACCATAACGTTTCTCAGAGAGAGGTGGTTTCCGGGCGGAGGCTCGTTTCTTCATCGGTGGGATTCTAGCACCGATCGCGGCACTTTTTTCACTTTTTGAAAGGGGAGGGTCCACGGCAGTCCCACCCCCTGTGGTAAATTGTCCCCATGAGCAAGAAACCGAACCCAGCCAAACCGACCCAGAAACCCACCACCGAGATCGCCTTCATCCTCGACCGTTCCGGGTCGATGCAGGGGCACGTCGCCGCCGCCATCGGTGGCTTCAACGAATTCCTCGCCGACCAGCAGCAGGTCGAGGGCCTCGCCCGTCTCACCCTCGTGCTCTTCGACGATGTCTTCGAGACTCCCTTCGACAACATCCCGATTTGCGAGGTCGTCCCCCTCGACACCCGCACTTACACGACGCGGAACACCACCGCCCTCCTCGATGCCATCGGACTGACGATCGAATCCTTCGAGAGACGCATCAAGGCACTGCCAAAGACCTCGCGCCCCTCGCAGGTGATCTTCGCGATCTTCACCGACGGCCTCGAGAACGCCTCGAGCCGCTACACCTGGAAGGACGTCGCCGCGAAGATCAAGGAGCGGCAGGAGAAGGACGGGTGGCAGTTCCTCTTCCTCGGTGCCAACCAGGATGCCATCGCCACGGCCGCACAGATGAACATCCACGCCCACAATGCCGCCACGGCATCCTATTCGGACAAGGGGGTGCAGGGTTCGGCTCGGGCCTTCAGCCGGAAGGCCACGGCGCTGCGCGAGTCGCTCATGGCCGAGGGACCGTCACAGCTCAATCAGGACCTCAATCGCTCCATGGACCAGATCTTGCGGGAGGAGGAGGGGAGGGAATGACCCGAACGGAATTCGGGGATTGCCCTACGGGGAGCTTCGCGGTATATCAGGCGCGTGATCCGATTTGAAGAGTCCGAATCGCACTCAAGCGGACCATTCGAGACGTTCTCATTAAGAATCCTATGAGTCTATCCGATCACTCAGCACCCGGCAGTAACGCCGGATTCAGCTTTCAATTTGAACGTGCGCTTCAGTATCTCGCTACGGCGACGGCGGGCAGTCTGGTCGGCGTGGAAACAGATGATGATGTTGCAGTTCGCCGTGCTGATGGGACGCGCTTGTTGGAGCAAGACAAACACTCCATAAGGGAGAACGCCAAGCCATTCGGAGATCGGTCGAAAGATCTGTGGAACACACTGAAGATTTGGGTCGAAGCGATAGACTCGGGAGAAGTTCTTCCTGAGAAAACGCTTTTTTTGATGGTTACTAACAAGGAACTTCCCCAATGTATCGCCCATAAAATTGGAGCTGCGAAGAGCCAGAAAGAGGTCGATGCATGCATTACCGAACTAGAAACGGCTGCGATCTCCCCGCCTGAGGGCATTCAAACTATTGTTGCCCGCGTCTTGCGAAGTGAATCCCGCACCAATCTACAGAAGTTAATTAAACGCTGCCGGGTGGCCGATTCTACTGCGGAAACTGCAGGTGACGAGCTGCGTGTAAAGACGATTAGCCACCTACAGTTGCCGGAATGGTGTGCGTGCCATGCGAATTCCATTTTTGATGAACTCTTGGGCTGGATGCACCGGACTGCATTGACGAGTTGGCAGCAGAATGAGCCTGCTTGGATCAAGCGGGATCATTTCGTAAACCAGATCCACGCGATCATTGATCTTCGGAAGCGACGAATCATTCGCGAGCGCGCCGAGCATCTCATTCTGGTGAGCGACGACAAGGTTGGTGAGGTGAAGGGGAGCAATTTCGTGAAGCAGATTCATCTAATATCGGATGACGACAGCGTCGCCGATACTGCCATTCGAGAATTCATCTGTTGTAACATCGAAAAGGCACGCCTATCAACCGAAGGAAATATCACCGACGACGATTGGTTGACCTTTGAATCCACCCTATTAACCCGCTGGTCCAAGATCCGCGCTCGAATCCTCCGAATGCGGAATAACGAAGCGGAGAGAGACGTTGATTTCGAAGTTTTCACAGACACTACGGAAGCACACTGTGAGAAACTCGCAGGCAGCGATACTGAGCAAATCTATCTGACGTCGGGGTCTTACCACCGTTTGGCGGAACACCTTCAGGTCGGATGGCATCCGCGATTTGAAGAACTAATGCGGCAACCGAGCGAATGATGATGGATATACTTTTTGAGCAGAAGGTGATCCAAAACACCGGCCTTGCGGCGGAGGCAATTTGGCAGGCGGTGCAAGAATCTTATGAATCTAAGGGCCGCTCCGAAGGCGTTTCGTTCCCTCTGGTGTTTCTTGTCCTTCCCCTCACATTTCATAAACGAACAGCCACGAGTCTTGCGACGAAGGCTCAACCTGGCGCGCTTTTTAAAGCACTTGGCGATGATCGTGAAATCACGGTCGGACTTCAGGAGCGGATGCAGGCGATGTCGGACCGCACCTTCCAAGCGCTATCGATCGGGTTCCAGTCCGGACTGATTCTGCTCGATCACGATCGTCAACGTCAAATCATTCCCGGCAGAAAAACGACACCAGTTTCTCATGTTACGGAAGACGTAAAATTGGTTTTGAACGCGGCTAAACGTGTTGGTCAAGCCTTTGCAGAAATGACTGCCGTCCAACTTTCGACACATTTGAACATCCGATTCTGAATGAAACTGGCGATACTGAAAATCATTCTTTGGCCGAAGGACCCGAACCTCGATCCACGCATTATCGAATTTTGTCCTGGTCGGATCAACGTAATCACTGGTGAAAGTGCGACAGGGAAATCCAGTCTGACGTGGATTATCGACTACTGCCTCGGCAGTGACAAATGCTCGATACCAGTGGGATTGATCCGAGATGTCACGGGTTGGTTCGGGCTACATCTCCAGCTTGCAAACACCGAAATGATTGTTGCCCGCCGAAACCCGGAGGATCAACAGACCACCTCTGATCTATTCTGGGACGAGGGGCTGGAACTCAACGTTCCCCCGATCGTGCGAAAAAACGCACGCGTTGAGGATTTGAAGAATCGATTCAATCAAATCTCCCATCTGCCCGCCCTCGACTTTTCTCCCGAGGAAGGCAGCGGGTTCGGAGGGCGTCCGAGCTGTCGGGATATGGCAGCATTTAACTTTCAGCCGCAACACATAGTTGCCAATCCATACACGTTCTTTTTCAAAGCGGACACATCGGAGCACCGCGAGAAGCTGCGAATAATTTTCCCGCTCGTGCTCGGTGCCATTGACGCTGGAACTTTAGCCAAGCAGCGCGAATTAAGAGACACCGAGCGAGAACATGATCGCCTGCAACGGGAGCTTACCGCCCGCCTCACAGCGGCCCGCGCTTGGGAGGCCGAAGTGGAAGCGTATTACTTGCAGGCACGAACGCTCGGGCTTTTACCGGATTCTCCAGTTCCCCAGTCAGGGTGGACGTTGGACAGATACATTATGGAACTGCAGAAAGTCCCGGGCTCAGTTCGGACAATGGACCTTCCCGATATTCAGGAAGGAACGGGGGAGGCTGCGGTTGCAGAGTTGACTCGCCTGATCAACGATGAGGACGAGTTGGGACAGGAGATCGGCTCAGTCCGGAGGCGATTAGGCAAGATGGATCAGTTGTCATCATCGGTCGATGATTATGGTGCGGCGCTGACTGCTCAGGAGGACCGCCTGCAAAGTGTCGGATGGTTCCAGAGTAAGCTGCAAACCCCTCACGAATGTCCAGTGTGCTCCGCCGTGCATGTGGATGGGAATCCGAGGCTGGTGGAATTGCAGACGCTGGCCACCGAGTTGAAGACTCTTACTGAGAAGGTACATGAAGCGCCCGCAAAGTTGGATCAAGAGGTGGCGACGTTGCGACAGGAGCTTCGAACTCTTGAAGGCGCCATAAACAAAGCGCGACAAAAGAGAAAGTATTTGGAGAATCAATCAAACGAACATGCGGCTCAACGTCAGCGCGTCCGACAGATTTATCTTTTTGTTGGTCGTGTTGAACAGGCGTTGGAGAATGTCACGGCGAGCAGCAATGTGGATCAGCTTCGCGAGAAAGTAAAAATACTCGCGAGCAAGATCACAGAGCTGAAACACGATCTTGATCCTGCTGTTCAAAAAAACCGTCTGAATGCAGCGATTGACTCTGTCTCGGCCACGATTTCGGATTACGCAAGGTTATTGCGTCTAGAACATGCGAATGAAAATGTGCGACTAAATGTCCGTGAGTTGACGCTTCAGTTTAGTCCGCTGTCCGGCCGCACAGACTTCCTTTGGGAAGTCGGGAGTGGTCAGAACTGGGTTGGCTATCACATTGCCGGATTGCTTGCGCTGCATGAGCACTTTCTTCGCTCAAATCAGAATCCCGTGCCGAGCTTTCTTGTGATCGACCAACCGAGCCAGGTTTATTTCCCGGAGGCCTGGCCAGCGTTAGATCGAACTGCGGAAACAGATTCGATGGTCGACAGGTCCGCTGACATTGAGGGAGTCCGGAGAATTTTTCGCGCTCTTTCACATTTTAGGGGGAAAGTCTCGGAGCGTTTTCAGATCATTGTCACTGAACATGCCGGTTCAATCACCTGGGAGGGGATTCCGAATGTACACATCGTGGGGAATTGGCGCGAGGATCACGACGAGTTCTTGATTCCGAAAGCGTGGAGGAAATAAGCGGAGGGAGTTCAGCGGAGGCCAGGTTCCGATAGGGCATCGGGGCCACGATGTAGAAGGAACCGCAGTTGAATTCGTAACGGCTGAGGCGACGCTCTTCGTGCGTCAGAACCCGCCTTCTGCACCTTTTTCTCCGCAACAAAAGCGAACCTTCATTCCGCTCCCGCAGGGGCACTCGGAGTAAGCCCAAATTGAGTCATGACTGTTGGCGATCATGTGTCGGATAACCTTTTGTGTCAAATGCATCAGAGGTTTCTTGAACTCCTCGAACTCTTCGAACAAAACATTCAGTCGAACCAAGCTCGCCGCGACAATCTCGAATACCTTACCCATGGGCTGTGCGCATTCTTTCAAAAATCCCGCCGGAGCACCGGGTCCCAACTCCTTTTCGACCCATCGAAATCCATACCTTTCGTCGGTAACCGGCGTTGCTGAGCGGCTGAATGCGAGCATCAACCCAACATTTGGATGACAGAATTCACAAAGGATCTCATAAACCGCTCGTGCCCCCTGCACCTTTTTCTCAAGGAGATCGATGCCATTGAGCACCTGTGGAGCCGAGAGATCAGTTCCCATTTCGTCTGGCCTGTATTCTACGTCTTTACGCGACAGCTTTGCCGGAAGGTCTTCAAGGGAAATCTTTTCCCAGTGAATCCGCGTCCCTCCGAGGGCAAGGGCAATATCTTCACGGATTGCAATCAGTAAGTTCGATGCTTCGCTGAAGGGCTCGGGTATTCCCGGAAACACCAACTTCTTTCGTATGGATTCAAAATGCCCCACATGTTCCAGAATCCCCCGAAAACTCGTCATGAGCACGAGAAGATTCTCAGATCGGATCGAGTAGACTGAGGCATCCAGCAAACTAGCCACTCCCATTCCCTTGACCTCGACGAATTCAGGAAGCATTCGCGAAGCACTCCCATTCTGGTAAAGAAGAAACGCCTTCTCGGCCTGAGAAAAAGTCACCGTCTTCTTGAGTTCTCCCCCGCTGATGTAGCCGTTGGAAACCAGACTCTTGCAGAAGTCTTTCATCTGATTGCCGCTTACATTGCGGTGGATGTAGCCGTCGGAAACACGTCTCGAAAGGGTCTCGATTGATTCCGCAATCTGTTTCAAAGCAGCCACTACCGGCGGGCCCATTCCCGTCAACCATTCAGCATCTGTCAGCAGCGCGCGTATTTTCTCTTCTTCGCTCATAGATCTCACGAGTCCATTCACCAACGTGCGCCTATTATCTTTGAGGTCAATAGATTGGCACCTTGCGCCGAACGCCATATCGTGGCGGCTGATAAGGAGTTCGTCGGACTGGAGGACCTCTTCGTTGGCCTGCTTGTCCCCCTCGCCAAGATCCCCCTGTCGCCTCAGTGGTGCCGGTGGAGAATCCGGCGCAACTCGTACTCCGCCAAACGTTCCGCCGCCCCGGCGGACGCATAGACCTCCTCGAGGGGAAATCGCGGTTCCATGAGGCGGTAGGGCATGGGGTGAAGCATGAACCTGACGAGAGTGAAGATCATGTCGCCGGAGTGCTTGCCCAGAAAGAGGATACCGTCGATTTCCTTTTTCGGATTTTCGCCCTTAATTTTCCACCATGCCGACACCCCCATCCGATGCTCCCGCCAATCCCGGCGATGATCGTCCCGAGGCGCACATTTCCTTCCGTGACGAAAAATGCGGAGATTGCGGCGCTCCGATAATGGAAGGAGATCTCTATGTTTACGAAGCGGATCGTATCGTCTGCCTGGCCTGCGCCGGGTTGGATCGTCTGATTTTTCTACCCAGCGGCAACACCGCCCTGACACGCCGAGCGACGAAACACTCCACGCTTTCCGCCGTGGTCGTGAAATACAGCCGCCGGAGGAAGCGGAACGAGCGTCAGGGTGTCCTCGTCGAGCCGACCGCGCTTGAGACGGCGGAAGCCGCGTGCCTCAGTGATGAGGATGCCCGCTCGCGAGCCCGGGAGCGAGCCGTCGTGCGTCGGGAAGTGCTGGAGGGCGAGTATGTGAAGCAATTCGAGGCCCGGCTCCTGAAGATGTATCCCGGTTGTCCGCCGGAAGAGGCCCGGTCCATCGCCGAGCATGCCTGCGAGAAACACAGCGGCCGCGTCGGTCGCAGCGCCGCCGCAAAAGAACTTGCCGACGATGCCATCTCGCTTGCCGTGCGAGCCCACATCCGCCATCAGCATACTCCCTACGATCAATATCTCTCCGACGGGTTGGATCGCGAATCTTCCAGGAGACTGGTGCGCAGCCGGATCGACGAAGTGGAAGCGGAATGGTCGGGCGTCAGAGATTGATTGCTGCCGGCACGGAATTCATCTTCCCCTTCCCCCCATTCGGGAGGCAACAGTCGAAGCGTTCCATGTCGCTTAAAGCCGGCCAACAGCGAGTCCGCCTTTGAACTGGGTGCCGGGAAGAGTTACACTGCTTCCATCATGATACGGGAATTTTTCTTCTGTTTGGCGTTGATCGCGCAGTTGGTGCCCTTGGTTTTGATCATCATGTCCTTCTTCATGTAGGAGGTAGGGAACAGGTGGATGCCGGGATCACTTCCTTTGCAAGGAATCTTCGAGATACCCCTCGACGAAGGGATCGTTGCTGTCAGCGATATGTTCCGCCCGGGCCACCCATTCCCCGGTCGCGGTCCCGTCGATTCCGTCCTTCACCACCCGTGTCCGACATTCCGCGATGAATTCCCTCGGACAGTTCGTCACCCCCATCTGTACTCCCTCACAAATCCTCCCTCTGTTCATGGCCAATGCGCGCCCCTTATGGCACTCGCGGCGACCTGGCGCTCCGCGGCGGCGACATCCACCTTTTCGATTTCCGCCGACTGGACGTCCTGAGATTCGGGGCCTGCGGCCATGGGATGAATCACGCCAACCGGTTGATGGTCGTGCGAAAACGCGCGAGTGCGATGGTGTAAAACACCAGGCCGATGGCAAGCAGCAGGACAAACGGCTGCCACACCACTTTGAGGCCCGCGCCGCGATAGAGGATGGCGCGGGATGCTGAGATAAAATGGGTCGTAGGTGCAGCCTGCATGATGTTTTGGACGAATTCCGGCATGCTTTCGCGCGGGGTCATGCCTCCGGAGAGCATTTGCAACGGCAGCAGGACCAGGATGAGCAGCAGGCCGAACTGCGGCATGGTGCGCGCCAGCGTGGCCATGAAGATTCCCATGGAAGTGGTGGCAAACAAATGCAGCACCGCGCCGGTCAGGAACAGCAGGATGGAACCCTCGATGGGCACATGCAGCAGGCCTTGAACGACGAACAGCAGGGAGAGTGTGGTCGCGACGAGGACGACGA
>JAGPCC010000341.1 GCA_018058245.1 Verrucomicrobiales bacterium | reverse complement strand
ATATTCAGCAGATGCAGGGCGAGGCGGATCGCCTGGAAAACCGTCGTCGTGACTTCGAATTGCGAGAGGGGGAAGCGCAGCGCGGCATGGCGGAGGGTCGGCATGCAAATCAACTGCTAGGCAGGCTCTGGCCGGGCTGGATGATGTCCCCCGGACTCCAGCAGTGGAAGGGACGTTTGGAACAAGACCTTTTCAATCCTGATGCCCCTCCCTCCTTCGGCTTGCTTTTCGCGGCCATCCACACCTACAATGCCGCCCTGCGAGATCCGGATGCCAGATTTCTGCTGGATGCGTTGCGTGAACTCGGGCGCAGGCTCTATCAATGGCTGAAGGATCTTGATCTCGATGAAATGGCGGTCGCTGAACAGGTGGAAATGTGGGCTGGGGCCATCAACACCGAGTGCGAGGGACGTTCCAGTCTCCAAGTGGCGAATCCGGGGACTCAGGCCAACAACAAATCGATGGTCTTCGCCCCCAAAGGTGGTAGTTCGCCCGATGTGGTAAGCGTACGTTCCTGGTGCGTGATTGACCAGCAAGGGCGTCCCATTCATCGCGCCGAAGTTGTCGTCTAAACAAACTGCCAAAACCACCACAATCTACCATGGACAAATCCGCACTCGTAGCAACGCCCGACACTGGGATTCGACTCAACCTCTCGAACTACTGGCGTATCCGCACCTGGCAGGGCGGCGGCGAGTTTTGGGAACACCTTAACCAACAGCTCATACGTGACAGCTTGGGACAATTCCTGCCCCGTGCCACGGTCGAATCAGGAGATACCGTGCTTTACCAACTTTTCGAAAGCGGCAAGGAGCTGTGCTCGCTCTCCGAGGCCGTCACGTCCAAGAATCCCATTCCACATGATCAGGCCGAGCAGTTGCGGGCTGCGCTCACCTCATTCAAGGCAAAGGCCGGCGATCCGACCTGCGACCCGGACTCCCGCAAACTGATCGATTGTTTCCGCCTGCCCGACCCGAAAAAGGACCCAGAACTCTATCGGGTCGTCGGTAGCGGACGCGGACGTCGCCTCATTGTCCTCTGGGGTGCCGAGAAGGAGCAAGACAGTGCCATTTCTCCCCTCGAAGCGGTGAACATGGTGCATGCGGAACCATCGGCGAATTCCGGATCGGGCCGTACGATGTTGCTCGCTGCCTTGGGAGTCATCGTGGCATTAGCCGCAGCTTATTATTTCAAGGGGGGAGTCAAAGACAATAGCAATAGCCCCGCATCATCCGCAGTTGCCGCAAAGCCCGGACCCGATGGCACGCTCGTTTTGGTTTCTCCTGGTAGCGGAGCCTCAAGTGAACCGGCCGGGATCGGTTCGCTGGAGAAACCGGACGGCAGCCCCATCTCCGGTCCAAACGGAAACCCCCTTGCGGTCTGCGGGTTGACCGACGCCGACGGTAAACCCGTGCAAGGGGCTGACGGGGAACCCTTGAAAGTGGGGTTGGTGACCGGGCCGGATGGGAAACCCGACACCAAGATTGCTTCCGGCCCTATTGTGATGGCTCCAGTGACAGGATCGGATGCCAAACCTTTGATCGACGAAAATGGCGAACCTGTGATGGTGGGGGTTGTCAGCGGATCTGCCTCGGACAAACCCGTTGACGGCAAACGATTCGTTCTGGGACCGGATGAAAAGCCGATTGTCGGTCCAGATGGAGAACCGGTGGAGGCGGGGCTGTTGACCGGCCCGGACGGGAAACCCGTGATCGGATCCGACGGCAAACAGAAAGCGGTCGGGTTGATTTCCGGGTCGGACAAGAAGCCCGTTGCGATTGGACCCGTGACCGACCCCAAGGGCAAGCCAATGACCTCAGAGGACAACAAGCCGGTGGCGATTTTGTTTGGAAATGAAACCTCGAAGGCGAAGCCTGATGACAAAACTGCATCGAACTCCACTGGTCCCACGCCAGCAGTCGATTCAAAGCAAGGAGAAATCGAGCCTACAAAACCGCTTGGTGAAGACGGCAAAGCCGACCTAAAAACGACGCAACCCGACAAGGGTGAAGGACCCGGTGTTAGCAGTTTGCCTATAGCCTCCTCGTCAACGGAATTGACGAAAACGGTCGAGCCGAAGATTGCATCCGAATCCGGAGAACTCACCTTCCGCGCGGAGGAGATTGCAGATAAAGGGCAGCAAGACGGCAAGATTGCAGTGAAACTGCGTCCGGTGTTTGGCGATACGAACGGGAACACGGCAAGTGCTGCATGGACAATCAACGGCGTTGCGCCAAGCTCGAACGAAGTGATCGAGGAATCCGGTGGGTCGATGACACTTTGGCTTGCCCCAGGCACACATCGCATTGCACTGAAGGGCAAGGATGCTTCTGGAAATAGCTTGTCGGTGGAAGCAGATTTGGAAGTTCAGGTCAAGACGCAGGTACAACTGCGGACGCGGCCTGCGTCTGGGAATTAGTGACGCATAGATCAACAAACTTATTTCCGTTGTTGCGTATTCAAGACTCAGTTAATAAACAACAATTGTGTGTTACGATCATACTGCGCCACCGTGCTAAGGGATAATATGCTGCAGGCTCGCCTTCTAATCCTTCTCCAATAGAAACGTCCAAACAAGCAATGCCCGAAGAACATGAATCGACTCCTCCATCTCATAACTGCGCTCCAACGGATTTTTGTGCGCGTGAAGAATATAACATCCCTTTAACTCCACCTGCATTTTCGGAACCCTGTAGCGCGAAGAACGAAAGTCTCACTTCAACCAAATTGCGCGAAGGACAAAGTGGATGTCAGAAGGAAACGATTGGTTACTATATTGTATGGTCGTTGGTATTTTTCGGAATATGGATGTTGCTCACCTCCGGGATAGTCTTCGTGGCCTTTCCTCTCACTGTGCTGTGCGTAGTCATCGGTTCAGCCGTTGATTCTTCGGATCGGAAGAAGCGAAATCGGGGAGTTTAATTTGTCGCAGTAGCGCGTCGGTTTACTCAGAGTCCCGCCCTTTGTCCATTATGTTCACGCGACGATTGAGAGAGAGTAGATCGTCCTGAAAATAGATCCGCCTTCTCTCCAGCAATCTCTTCGCCCACTCCGAATGGCATGCCGGCTCGAGCATCGCGCCGTTGAGCCCGAAGACTGCGGGAGACTCCGGTTGCAGAATTCGGACGGCCTCCTCAACCTCCTCCTGCTTGGGTTCATAGCATCGCCAAATCTGCTCCACCTGTCGCGGATTCAGAGACGTCTTCGCGAAGAGTCCTCGCTCAATGTCCGCCTCGATCTCCGCCTCGAATGTTTCGGGGTCTTCCAGGCGATCAAAGACCGGTCCGCACAATCGAACGCCCTGAGAGCTGAATGCCTCGATCAGCCCGTCTATCACGGTTCCCACGGGAGTCTCGTAGATGGTTCTGCCCTTGGGTCGTCGCAGCCCCCCGAGAAGCGAGAAAAGATCGTTGGCACCGATGCGGGCGCAAGGAATGAGAGAGCGGTGGGCGGCACAGGCCTGCGCCAGGTCTCTCCGGCCCCAGGGATCAATGGCCTCGGCGCTTTCGAGGATAGGGAGAATCGTAAAAAGGTTTCTCGTAAGCTCAAGCCAGTGATGAATCGTATCGACGGTGGCTTTAGGGTGAATAAACCCGGCGATGCGTTCGATGCCATCCTGCTCGAGGAGCCATTCAAGCGCTGTAGCACTCGCCGGCCTTACGAAGACAGGCCTCGGTAGTGTGGAAGTAGATTGCAAAACCCGGCAGAGGGTCTCGGCTGCCGCCGGGCGGTCATCTGGCCGGACGCTGTCCTCCAAGCAAATCGCCAGACAACAAACGCCAAGATTTCGCGTACCGGCGATCAATTCCGGGAGATCCGGCCGATTCGCTGGCACGTAGAGCATCGGGGCCAGTAGAGGCAACTCGGAATGAAGTCCGGGATTCATTGTGTAGTGGTAGTCGAGTCGGCGTTCTCGATGACGGCAACGGCGCTAAAAAAGAGATCTTCCTCACGTCGAACCGGCACTCCCCGGGCTGCTGCCAACTCTTCGATCAAACCCGCATCGTCTTCATTGATCGCATTATTCATCAATACCACCTTCGGGAGGCGCCGCAAAAGGACTCTGACGGTCTCTCCGATCCCCAACTTGATTCGATTCACATCGGACAGACGATACCGGTCGAGCATCACGCGGAGGCATTGACTCGCCGCGTTCTGCCTCGCAAGATCACTCCCGAAGAGACCGTCACCTGCGCTCCCCGGTGGAATGATTGAGACTTTCTTGGTCATGTGGTCGATGAACCATCGGCTCAAGTCATAACGACGCAAATGCCCGAGAAGCACGCATCCGTGGAAGTCAGGCTGATTTATTCTCGTCCTCGGTAACACACTGCGCGAGACGAGACCGGAAATGGTTCCCCCTAGCAAGGAGGATGGAATCAAGTAGTCGCGATTTGAAGCCGCACCCGCAGCGACTCCGGAAACGTCGAGAGGAACCCACAGACCGCTGTTGAGGCCCCTCGGACCCTGCGTCCATTGGGAAAGAGACCTTCTGAGTTCCGACGCGATCGTTCCCTTGCCTGTCCAACCATCGACGAAGCGCAGGCTTTCGGGTTGATGGCATTTCAGAATATTCTTAAGCGCAACCGTATCGACGCCACGGTCCCGGATTACGGAAATCGAGTAATGCGCAACACGAAGATGGGGAGCAATCTGGCGGAGGCGATACAATAAAAGGACTCCGACGGGAGTGCCCGCCCGTGCGATCGAAACCAAAGTTACTTCGTCTCCAATGACCGAAGACACGATCCCGTCGGCAAGTTTCGCGATATCATTCGCGAATTGATCCTCATTGACCGCCAACGCTCTGCGGAAGAGCCTGAGTCTTTCACGGGTGGGGGCATCCTCGGGTCCGATCATCTCACTGTAGTGACACT
>JAGPCC010000090.1 GCA_018058245.1 Verrucomicrobiales bacterium | reverse complement strand
ACGATCCACCGGGATCCGGATCACCTTGCGGTTCTCTGCATTCGCCAGCGCCGGTAACAGGAGAGACACGGAAGAGAGGAAAAGAAGGCAGCGAGTCATGAGGGGATCATTGAGAATATCCGCTCCCAGGTCAATCCAAGAGCGGGTCCCGTATTTGCGCTGAGTGGTGGATATGGGACGGACTGCGATAAATGACGGCGTAGCCGCCCACGACCAGATACCCAACTTCCTCTTCGCACAACAGTTGCAACCGTTCTTTGAAGTCGGAGTTCATTCGGATCGCGATTCTTGATTTCCCTGGCCTCCTCCACCAATTCCCAAGCAGCGTCGAGACGCTTCATGAATGGCTCCTTTTGCCACTGGCGCACTCGATGGGTACGCATCTCTTCGAAAGAGGAGCATTTCTTCACGTCCCAGTCGGAACGATCTGTAACAGGAGTGACCACACATCAGGATGCTACGTGGAAGAGGAGAATCAAGACGGGACGTAAGGCCGAAAGCAGTGGCGGGTTTGCTTTTTGAAGGCTGTGGCGTTTTCTGGATGCAGGCCAACGTGATTGATCCATGAAAATCATATAAGTTACTTATTATGAGCGAGTTTTCACTTGAAGACGATCCGGCCCTTAGTCAACTGACTCCTGCTTTGCCAAAAGAGATTCGAAGCGGGTTGAATGAATTGAAAAATGTTGCATGACCCTTGTCGCCTTGACCCGAATGGATCGCTAATCAGGCCGGATTAAGGCAAGAAATGCTGGCTGCTCCCTGAAGACCGGAGAATCCATGGGATGCTTAGCAAAGTTGATAGGAACTTGACTCCAAAACCTAGAGAAAAAACTGAAGACGTGCGCCGAGGAGGCGTATCAGACCGTGGTTTAGCTGCTCCAAATTTTTTGCCTCATTCATCGAGTTCCCTTTAATCGTAGTGGTTCTTGAAGTGAAGGTAACTCGTGGATTAACCCAAATGTTTTCGGAAACGGGCCTCGACAAATAGGCATGAAAAGATACCGTATGTAGTTACGGTATCTCCATCCGATGGCCAAATCCCTCACTACTATTCAAACCAAAGTTCTCGCCTTTGTCGAGCAGGCAACGTCGCAGTTAGGGCATTCTCCCACGATGAAAGAGATCGCCCTGCATTTTGGCTGGTCGAGCATTTCCACCGTCCAACAGCATCTCGACGCTCTCCAGAAGAAAGGAAGGCTAGTGCGCACGCCGAAAAGTCCGCGGTCGTTGCGAGTCACGAAGCCGCTGCGGCCCGTGAGCCGGGATCAAACCGTGGCAGTGCCTCTCGTTGGCCGAATCGCCGCCGGATCGCCGGTATTTGCGCTTGAGGAAGCCGAAGAAGTGCTACCGCTCCTCCCTAAGGCATTGTTCCGCGGCAGCAGCCTCTTCGCTCTCCGCGTGAAAGGAGACAGCATGATCGACGCCGGCATTTTCGATGGCGACATCGCCGTGCTACAATCCGGACCGGACTTCTCGGACGGAGACATCGCCGCTGTGGTCGTCGATGAGGAAGCCACTTTGAAACGCGTATTCCGGCAGAAAAACGGGGTGCGCCTGCAGGCGGAAAACCCCGCCTACCCTGACCGCCTGATTTCCCGGGAACAAGTCAAATACTCCTTCCGCCTCGCCGGGGTTCTGGTGGGAACCATCCGTAGATTTACCTGATCATGTCGGTTCCGCTATCCAGAGATGACCAACGGCTGGCTGCCGCGTTGAATGCCTACGGATGCCCGACTGCAGGCTTTGTCTCGCTGCGGAACAAGCGGAAACACAGTCCCTCCCATGTCGCCTATCTGGACTTGTTGTCAGATCAGGTCCAGGCGGAAGTGCCGCGCCTCCCCGATGCGGTAGCCGAGTTCCAAGGAAAACCCGCAATGTATCTGCTGGATGGGAAAAATGGCGAACCCGACTCAGCCGAGCGCTTGAACCTTCAACAACGCTTGGCGAATCGTGGTGACCATGCCGTTCTGGCGATTGTCCGCCCTGGTGATCTGACTCTTTATCCACTGAATCTTGATCGAGAGACGTTGAACAAGGACGGCGTCGGCAAGACCATTCGCGCCTCCGATCCCCGCGCTCCGTTTCTCTTCGACCAAATCTCGACGGGCAATTTTTCAGAACTTGAAGGCCAGCCGAAATCTCCCGATCCCGTTTTTGAAGAAATCAAGACGCTGCTTGACAAGGCAGTCGATGAACTGGTCATACAAAAGGGTCTGAACGGATTGTCGGTGTTGTCCATGACCGGTCGGGCGCTCTTTTTCCGCTTCCTTGTGGATCGCAAAATCGTCACGGATGATTTGATCCAGGATATCTGCCCGGATGCGGCGGGCGATCCTGTCGAGCACCGTTTGCTACGTGTTTTCTCCTCTGCAAAGAGAGCCGCGCAGACATCGACTTGGCTGGATATCACGTTCAATGGCGACCTGCTGCCCCTCATTGAGCCTTTGTCACTGAGTGCATCGGAATCAAAACGCACGAAAGCCTACGCAAAGGTTTACTCCGATGCCGGAGGAGATTCCGGGGACAGCATCTTTGAGCATCTCGAAGCCATTTTGCGCGGTTGGGTGCAGACAAAAGGACTGCGCTTACCCGGCATCGACTGGGACGATCTCAAATTCCGCCACATCCCCATCGGTGTGCTCAGTCAGGTCTATGAGAACTTCAGTCATCGGGTAAACAGCGAGGATTCCAAGGACCGATCCGTTCACTACACTCCGCGAAACCTCGCCAAGCTCCTCGTGGAGGAATCCTTGGCCGGACTGGAAACACCTGCCCATGAGGCAAAGATTTTGGATCCGGCCTGTGGTGCGGGCGTGTTCCTTGTTTTAGCCCTGAGGGAGTTGGTGCAACGACGCTGGGAAGCCGACAAAGCGCGACTTGGGGCAAGCGCACGGCGACCTAGCAAGCGAGTCATCGAAGGCATTCTGCACAATCAGATACGCGGATTCGACGTGAGCGAGTCCGCACTGCGGCTCGCCGCTTTAGGACTCTACATTACCGTCATCGAGCTGAACGAAATCACGACACCGCCTTCAGCTCACCATGCGACAAAGGCACTGCAGGGGCTGGTTTTGTTTGATCAGCGCACGGAGGAAGAACGGAATCAGACGGGCTTCGTACTTGGCAGCCTGGGAGCGGCCGTGGATACCAAAAAGTTCGACGGGGCTTTTGATGTCGTGGTCGGGAATCCGCCCTGGAGTGCGGTGATTGGCAATGGACGTGGTGTCGAACTAGATAAAATCGGAACCGAAGCGGGGCAGCGAGTGTTGAAATCGCGCGGGCTCGACGCATTGGCTTCTGGCTACAAAAACCCCGGAGGCGTTCCCGACCTTCCCTTCCTGTGGCGCTCGGCCGAATGGGCCAAGCCCGGCGGCATCCTTGGTTTTGCGTTACACGCCAGAGTCATTCTTAAGCAGCAACCTGCCGATGTTAGGGTGCGGAATGCCTGGTTCCAAGCCATGCGGGTCACAGGCATCCTAAATGGCTCGGATCTTGAAAAGACAAAGGTCTGGAGTTGCCACGATGAGCCGTGGATTCTTCTGTGGAGCCGGAATGAGAAACCCGATCTCGATTCGGATGCATTTCATCTTGCCACGCCGATTCGCGAAGACGAGTTGGCTCAGAAACACGGAGAGTTCCGCTTGGATTACAAATCAGCCTATCAAGTGACGATGCAGTCGGTGATCGATTTGCCTTGGCTGTGCAAGGCTCTGGCAATCGGCAGCACGCTTGACGTCCAAGTGATGGAGAAAATGTGTGGATTAGCTGAAAAGCAGTCCGTTCAGAGTTTTTGGCCATCAGGTTCGAAAGCTAGCTGTCGAGGATTGGACATCAGACCATTCAAGTCTTCGAAATGTCCTGATTGGCTGGTTGATTTGGAGGTCTTCGACGGGGAGGAACCGGATCTATTGAGCGAAGGGATTCATCCTACCTACCGGGAACGTTACGGAGATCGCGAACCCAAACATACAAAATCGGAGCCAAACTTCTTGAGTCCCCTCATTTGTATTCGTCGCGGACCGGGTGAAAGCCGAAACACCTCCAAATCCTATCGTTTGCCTGATCGAAAAATGGCGTTCTCGAAAAATTACTTCGGTTATACCGCTCACTGGCACGAAGATTCGCGTCTCCTTTGCTCACTCCTCCACATTCTCGCCCATAGCCAGCTCTTTCAGCATTTCAGTTACATGCGCAGCGCGCAAATGGGTGCCCGAAAGCGTATTCTCGATAAACTCGACATCGATTCTTTCCCCTTTCCCGATCCAGACAAACTAACAAAAAAGCAGCGCACCGAAGCCCTGCGTCTTGCAGACATGCTCGATGCTCCCACGGGCGCACGAGACTGGACGACGTTGGACGAGTTCGTAGGCAGCCTGTTCGGCCTTACAAAGGCGGAACAGCAGGTGGTGGCAGACACAGTGAACTTCAATGGACCCTACGCAGTCGTCCGTGAGCAGGCCATGCGTTCCGTTCCGCAGGACGAGGCATCAGCCTTTGTCCGGACATTGGAACGTGCGATTCAGCCGTTTTTCAAAGCGGTGGGGCAAAAAGTAAAAGCCTCGCTGATTCCCCGACTGGAAGGCGATTGGCGGCAGCCCTGGGCTTTCGTGACTTTGCTGCCCGATGGCGATACCTGGGAACCCTCCGGAACACTCATTGCCAGTCTTATTGCAGAAGCCAGCGCCAGCGCCGCTACCCGGCTTGTGATGCCGCTACCGGAAGGAGGAGTCGTCGTCGGCTTGCTCAACAAACGACGATTCTGGACACGGAGCCGTGCCCGTCTCTGCGCCCTGCATATCGCGGAGAAGCTTCTCGGGAGTTTTCCACCCCCCGAAAGCGAATGAGCCCAGGCTTTTTTACTCGCCCATATCGGGTTCCGCATCCCCGTCTTGATCCTCGATGGATCGCCACGGTTCATTTGGCACTCGTGCGCGCCTTTGAGTTGATAAGAGCCGACGGGTTTGATCTCACTTCGGCAAGCGAGGATGAGATATCCTTCAAGCTGGAAGAGGAATTCATGAACCGCCTGATTCGCGGCAGCGATAGCGAGATGGATCTGAGTTTCATCGTAAATGTCACCCGTGAATCGGCTACTGCGAACTACGATCAATCCAGCATCGGAAGGAAACCGGATTTTGTTTTCCACCTCAATCGTCATGAATTGTGCCAATCCCACAACCGAGTGCAGGACTGCCTTTATGCCGAATGCAAACCGGTGGGGCGTGCCCATAGCTTGAATCAGCACTACTGCGCCGTTGGAAAGAAAACCTCCGGCATTGAACGCTTCATCTGCGGAGCCTACGCTTCCTCGATGGAACAAGGCATGATGATTGCGTACGTGAAGGACGGATTTCAGATCACCCGCGATCTTGCCAACGCTTTGAACCAACCAAAAGCCCGAGCCGGACTCGGCCAGCCAAATGATTTGTCCTGCGTCACCGAAGCAAACAGCATGCACACACAGGGACTGTATCTCACTACTCACCAACGTTTGTTCCCATGGCCCGATGGGCAAAATGCTACGCCTATCGACCTGTATCATTCCTGGCACGAGTGTTGATTCCGGGGGGCAGGCGACATTTCTTGACAGTTAGAAATGAAAGACCAACCTTCTAACCGTTACCCCAAAGAGAATCTCACTTCGCTACTGCCTTGGCCGACGGAGGCCATTGCCCTTTCCCGTCCCCTTCCCCGGGCCTGTTCGAGAATTCCCCGAGACTGGCTGTAATGTGGGCTTTCAATTCTGCCTGCAGCTCAGCCGCGATTTCCGGCCTGTCGTGGGCGATGTCGTTTGTCTCGCCCATGTCGTTTTTCAGGTCAAAGAGCCGGGCTTCCTTGTTGCCCCAGAAGTAGATCAGTTTGGTGTCGCCCTGACGAATCGCGGATTGAGGATGCTCCACCTGGACGATCTGATGCCAGACGATACGTTCGATCGGGCGTGTCACGGTGCCTTTGCCGCCACCGAGCAGCAGCGGCTTCCAACTTGCCGCCTTCGTTGCCCTTCGGCAGGGCAAAACCAGGTGCCACAAAGTCGAACGCAGTGGCGGTGAGGTCGTAGCGGATGACCGGCTCATGGCAATAGCTGCCAGCCGCGATGCCGGGACCGCGCACGATCATGGGCACGCGCAGGTGTCCCCCTCGCCGAGATCGCCTTTGCCACCGTTGAGAATGCGGGTGCGACCAATATTCTCGGAGGTGTAGATGACGATGGTGTTTTCCTCGATGCCTAGTTTGCGCATCAGTTTGCCGAGATCCCCGGTCATCGCCGCCATCACCGCGCAATTACTCTCCCGCCGCGTGACTACCGATCGTCTTCAAAACACTTCGATCGCCGAGGTTGAACAGATGAACTCCGTCAGCTCCGGCCTGATACCACCGGGCGGCTCTTTCATGATGCTGCTCTGATGTGAGGATGCCCCGCTTTTTGCCCTCCAGTTTCCCTTCGGCGATCAGTTTGTCTTCGGCTGCGGTGGTATCGTGACCGTCGAGGATGCATTCCTCACCAAAAAGAACGGCGCAGCCGGTGCCTTTGGCCATCGCTACGAAGGGGGTGATGTCAAACTCGTATCCGCCCAGTCCATATTGGCCGACAACGAGGTAGTCAATCCAGCCGTTCTTAATCCACGTTTCGATATCGCATCCCCAGGTCTTGTATTTTTCCCAGTCAATCCGAATAGAGAGCCCCATTCGCTTTCCTTTCTCTTTCCCCGCCTCGTCAAGAATGGCCCGGGTTCCCGAAACAAACGCCGTCATGTGTTTTGCTTTAATGGAATCCCACCGCGGATCGGTCGAGGGAACTTTGAGCGGATTGTCGTCATACTTCTTCCTGTAATCCTCCAGCATAGGTTCTTCGTGATCGAAGAAATTCGGATGCCGCTGAAAGTCGAGATTGATCCCGGAAATGTCGCGCTGTGCCGCTTCCCGAATGATTCCGAGTTTGAATTCCCTCACCTCCGGGAACGCATAGGAAAGGCGGGTCAGGGTTTTCCCCGCAGTGCTGCGTTGATGAAACTCGGGGTGAGCGTGCCAGAATTCGCTGTTAAAGATTGTCGCGAGGCCACCGTTCGCTCCTCCTGCCGAATAGTCGCCATTCATGCGAACCGAAGCATAACAGGCGATACCATTCTCCCGGCAGGCTTCGGCGACCACCGCTAGAGTATCGACTCCATCTTTCCGAAGCTTTTGAAGCGTCTCCGCAGCCAGCTTGTCGCCCCGTCGCGGAAAGTCATCCATACCCTCTCCCGGCAGTTTGTGGTTCGGCGAGGGGAAATTGACCCGGCTTCCGCTCACGATGCACCATTCGAAAACACCCAACTGAGTGCCCCCATAACTGGAGATGTGTTTTCGCAGATCATCTGCGGTTTTGTATTTGCCGCTATAAAAATTGCTGAACCCGTCATCGTTGATGATCACGATTTTTTCTCCGTTTCGCGGGGCGGGAGCTTCGGCGGCAGATAACTGGGAAATGGACGAAACCAGGAATCCGGCGATGATAAAATGGAAAATGGTCATCGGGTGAAATTGCGAAATACGTATTTTTTCATTCAGACTTCAATGCTTTGGCGAGAGGACAATGGGGCGATTGCCCCCCACCCTTTCGATAGTGGTCCAGGAGTTGTTTGGATCGTTTGGCGAGTTTCTGTCGAACCTCACGGCGCTTTCCTTTCTCCCGAGGAATGATCATGTCGTCGTAGGCCGTGGTCTGATGCCGCATCCAGGCAATCGTCGCCGCCTCGGCCCGCCTTTCGATGGGGATCAGTTTGGTTCGGGCGACGGTCCCGCTCCCCACCGGGGTGGCATGCCCGGCGATCCGGTGAGCCATTTGTCTCGCGAGGTCCTCATATAGCGGATCGAACGCGAGGTAGTCAAAGACGGAGTTCTCGAAGTCTGCGGCGTATGCGACCTGTTCCTTTTCACGACGCAACCGTCCGGCATCGAGTTTCTTTTGATACGCCGGGTCTTTTCGCTCCCCTTCGAGAGCTGCCTGCAAAAGCTTGGTTCTCTCAGCGGGCGCCCAGATGCCCCTAGAGAACATTTTTCGTCCTTTTTTCTCCTTCACCGTCCAGGTGGGGCCATCCTTCTTGATCCGACGGGAGAGAGCGGCATCGCCCGGCGGCACCAACTCCCAAGTATCGGGAATTTTGAGCTCTTTCCCATCCATCGTAACGACATACCCGTTTTTGGAAGACGGGCGAACCTCTGCGATGGTTTCGAATCTTTCTGACATTGGGAACGGGAAGGAGTGCGGCGTTGGGAAATGTGTCGTCTCTTTGCCTTCGGGGCCTTCGCGCCAATTTTCAAGTGTTTCAGTGACACTGCCTTCAAGAGATTTCAGCTCCGATGGTCTAGTCATGGAAGAAGGTCGCAATCGTGGGCGAGTGGGCGATCCAGACAGGGCCGAATCATTGACGCATTGCTACATTTCACCTATTCTCACCGATGACTCCCTCCGTCCTTCGCCGCTGCCTCCTCGTCTTCGCCGTTCTTGGTTGTCTCCTCTCGCTCTCCGCCCAGGATGCCGGGAGCAAGGTCCTCTTCCTCGGCAATAGCATCACCAAACACGGTCCCAAGGCTGACATCGACTGGACGGGAAACTGGGGCATGGCGGCGAGTGCGGAGACGAAGGACTTCGTCCATCTCGTGACCGCTGCGCTCGCGGCAAAATCCGGTGAGGCTCCAGAAGTGATGGTGAAGAACATCGCCGACTACGAACGCACCTACTTGGACTACAATCTCGAGACGGGGATGAAAGAAGCGATCGATTTCCAGGCCGACCTCATTGTTCTCGCAATCGGGGAGAACGTACCCAGATTGGCGACACCGGAGGATGTTGCAAAATTCCAAAGCAGCGTCACCAAGTTGCTGACCACCCTGAAGGGTGATAAGCAGCCCACACTTCTTGTGCGCAGTTGCTTTTGGGCGAACGCCTCAAAGGACGATGCGCTCAGGCAAGCTTGCGCCGCAGTGGGCGGGATCTTCGTGGATATCAGTGCTCTCGCCAAAGACGAAGCCAACTATGCCCGTGCCGAGCGGCCCTTCAAGCACTCGGGTGTCGCGAACCATCCCGGTGATACTGGCATGGCGGCTATCGCGACCGCGATCATCAAGGGACTCGCGGAATGAGCTGGCAACGCCCACTCCCCGGCTACAATGCTGCTCTCGCTTCGAGAAACGCTTCTTTCAACTGTCCATAATCGGTCGTCACCGGAAATTGCGGGAACTCGTCGATGACATTTTGGGGAGGACAGAAGAGGATACCCCGGTCGGCTTCGCCGAGCATGCTCGTGTCGTTGTAGGAGTCGCCCGCAGCAATCACTTGGAAATTCAATTCGTGAAAACGCATCACGGCTTCCCTCTTCTGATCGGGCATGCGGAGATGATAGGCTTTGATCCGACCGTCGCACCCGATCCCCAGGCGATGACAGAAGAGTGTCGGATAACCGAGCTGCCTCATGAGTGGACGGGCGAATTCGTAGAAAGTATCGGACAAAATCACAACCTGAAACTCGGATTTGAGCCACTCTAGGAACTCTAGTGCGCCCTCGAGCGGGCCGAGGCTGTCGATGACCTCCTGCACATCCTGAATCTTCAGACCATGTTCGTCGAGGATGCGCAGGCGCTGCGTCATGAGAACATCGTAATCGGGAATATCACGCGTCGTCGCGAGGAGTGCGTCAATTCCAGTTTTTTGCGCCACATTGATCCAGATTTCCGGAACAAGGACACCTTCAAGATCCAAGCAAGCTATTTCCACGGTGATATCAGTTTGGGTTCAAGCTCACGTTTTCACCGGTTCCGCACGGATTTCAATCGGATTCCCTTGATTAATTGTCAAAGTTCGACTTGATGATCTCTAGCCAATTTGTCCCATGTCGTCCTCTCCCAATCAAGTCCTCGGTGTTATCCCGGCCCGCTGGGGTTCCACCCGCTTTCCGGGCAAGCCACTCCATCTCATCGCGGGAAAACCCCTCATCCAGCACGTCTGGGAACGATGTCAGGAGTGCGCTCGCCTCTCGATCGTCACTGTCGCAACGGACGACGAGCGGATTGCGAACGCAGTTCGCGATTTCGGTGGGCAGGTCACGATGACGAGTCCAGATCATCCAAGCGGAACGGATCGCGCAGCCGAAGTCGCGGCAGCTTTCCCGGAAGCTTCCCATATCCTAAACATCCAGGGTGATGAACCTCTCATCGATCCCGGCCTCATCGATTCTCTCGCGGGTGCCCTCCTCGACGATCCCGCCCTGCCCATGATCACTGCGGCGAATCCCCTTTTCGCCACTGATCCGCTCCTCATCGATCCCAATGTCGTAAAAGTAACGATCACCGCAGACGGACACGCTCTCTACTTTTCCCGCAGTCTTATCCCCCATCCGCGCACGGTTCCGGACGATCTCCTCTACTATCGGCACAAAGGAATTTATGGGTTTCGGCGCGATTTTCTTTTTGATTTTGTAAAGTGGGAACCGTCTCTACTCGAACGCACGGAAGGGTTGGAGCAGCTCCGCGCCCTAGAAAACGGAGCACGAATTCGCGTCGTTTTGACGGATGATACCTCCCCCGGCGTTGACACACCCGAGCAGGCGGCGATACTCCACAATTTATTGAGCCAATGAAGTACATCTTCGTCACAGGAGGAGTGGTTAGCTCGCTCGGAAAAGGTCTCGCGGCAGCCGCTCTCGGAACTTTGCTGGAGCGCCGGGGGTTGCGCGTCCTCATGCAGAAATTCGATCCCTATCTGAACGTGGATCCGGGAACAATGAGCCCGTTCCAGCACGGTGAAGTCTACGTGCTCGACGACGGGGCCGAAACGGACCTCGATCTGGGTCACTACGAGCGATTCACGAGCGGTCGCCTTTCCCGTCTCAACAACATCACAAGCGGTCAGGTCTACGAGACGGTCATCAAAAATGAGCGCCAAGGCCTCTACCTCGGAGCGACCGTTCAAGTAATCCCGCATGTCACCGACGTCATCAAAAACCGCATCTATCAGGTCGCGGAACTGTCCACGGACGTCGATGTCATCATCACAGAAATCGGCGGAACGACCGGAGATATCGAGGGATTGCCATTCCTCGAAGCCCTGCGCCAGTTCAAAGACGAGGTCGGCCACGAGAATGTTGCCTTTATCCACGCAACTCTGATCCCCTATATCAAGGCAGCAGAGGAGCTGAAGACAAAACCGACCCAGCAGAGTGTCGCAAAGCTCCGCGAAATCGGGATCACCCCCGACGTAATTGTCTGCCGATCCGAATATCCGCTCGACGATGATGTCCGGAAAAAGATCTCCATGTTCTGCAACGTCAAAGTCGAGGCGGTGATCCCGTTCCTCGATGTCATGGGCACGATTTACCGGGCACCGCTGAATCTTCACGAGCACAACCTCGACAGCATCATCTGCGAACGCCTCGGACTCGTCACTCCTGAACCGGATCTGATCGAGTGGCGAAACATGGTCGATCGCATCGTCAACCCGAGCCACACCGTAAAAATCGGAGTGGTCGGCAAATACATCGAACTCAAGGACGCCTACAAATCGATCTACGAGAGCCTCACCCATGCTGGCGCGGCCAACGATACTCTCATTGACGTCGTGCGTATCGACTCCAGCGATATCGAAGAGGAAGGCCCTGAAAAGTTCCTTTCCGGGGTGGCCGCGATCCTCATTCCCGGCGGATTCGGAGATCGAGGCATCGAAGGCAAAATCTCCGCCGCCCGCTACGCCCGCGAGAATCAGATTCCCTACTTCGGAATCTGTCTCGGGATGCAAATCGCGACGATTGAATTTGCGCGGAATGCCTGCGGACTCGAGAGAGCCCACAGTACCGAATTTGATACCGGCACTCCCCATCCCGTCATTTGCCTACTGGAAGGTCAACGAGACATCCATCACAAGGGTGCCTCGATGCGACTCGGCACTTGGGAAACTCGAATGAAAGAGGACAGTCGATCGGCGAAGCTTTATGGCAGCAAGGTGGCGAATGAGCGACACCGCCACCGCTATGAATTAAATCAAAATTACCTGTCTCAATTTGAGGCGAAAGGACTGAAACTGGTCGGAACGTCACCCGACGGAACCCTCGGTGAAATCATCGAGATCCCGGACCATCCATTTTTCATCGCGGTGCAATTTCACCCCGAGTTCAAAAGCAAACCCACCGCTCCGCATCCTCTTTTCAAAGGATTTGTCGCGGCGGCGCTGGCACATCGGCGGTGATAGGAACGTGCCTCGTCACCGCCGACGGGAATGACTCACCCCGCAACCAAGCCACTGCGTTCCAAGAGCGCATTCAATTCCGGATCGCGACCCATGAAGTCGCGAAAGAGAATCGCGGCTTCGACGGAATTGCCCCGGCTGAGGATTTTCTCACGGAATTCCCGACCGACTACCGGACTGATCACCCCGTCCGAGGCGAACCGGGTGAACGCATCTGCATCGAGGACTTCGGCCCACTTGTAGGAATAGTACCCTGCCGCGTATCCCGTCGCGCTCGCAAATAGGTGCGTAAAACGCCGCGCCATCGTCGGTGGACGAGTTGCGAGCGGCATCGTGTACCCTTCCAGAATCTCCTGAACTACCTCATCGAGGGACTTGTCCGCTGGACGTGCGTAGTGCCGGATGTGAAGATCGAGATCCATTTTCCCGAATGCCAATTGACGCATCTGGGCGGTAGCAGACTGGAAATTGCGGGCTCCGAGCATTTTCTGAAACAATGCTTCGGGGATCGGGTTCCCCGTCACATAGTGCTTCGCGAAAAAATCGAGACTGACCCGCGACCAGCAGAAATTCTCCATGATCTGCGACGGCAGTTCGACAAAGTCCCAGACGACTTTCACACCGTTCAGTGATTTGATTTCCACCTCCCCAAGAAGATGATGGAGAAGATGACCGAACTCATGAAACACGGTCTCCACCTCTCGATGGGTCAGGAGAGCTGGTTTGTTTTGGGAAGAAGGGGTGAGATTCCCGCAGATCAATCCAAGATGCGGCTCGCGAGCCTGGTTCCCAATGACGGGCGAACCGGTTCGCAGATAATTCATCCACGCCCCCCCTCGCTTTTCCTCCCGAGGATGCCAATCTGCGTAGAAAGAACCGAGGTGCTCCCCGCTTTTTGCATCATGGAGTTCGTAAAACTTCACTTCGGGATGCCAGACTTCGACGCCAATGTGTTCGGTCGTTTCCCCGAGCGGAACAAAAATCGACTTTCCTTCGACAATTTTGAATCCAAAAATCTGCTCGGTGAGACGGAACATTCCCTCGATCACATTCTCGATCGAGAAATAGGGTCTCAGTTCTTCTTCGTCAAAATCGTAATTTGCTTTGCGAAGTTTCTCCGACCAATAGGCTAGATCCCAAGGTTCAAATGCGCCGTTCCATTCTGGCTGATGCTGGCGGCGGTAGGTTTCCAGCTCTTCAATGTCCTTCGCAAAAAATCCTTTGGTGCGCTCCGCCAGATCCTCGACAAAACGGAGTGCGACCTCGCCACTCCCTGCCATGCGCTCTGCGAGCACCTGATCCGCGAAGTTTTTCTTCCCGAGGATCTCCGCTCGCTCGTGACGAAGTCTTAAAATCTCCCAGACAAGATCCGTATTATCATAATCCCCAGTGTTCCCCACGGTGATACTTCCCCGCCAGACCTCTTCACGCAGCGTCGCATCGTCCGCATATTCCAGCACTGGAAAGTACACCGGTGCCTTCAAAGTGATGCGATAGGCTGGTGCCTCTTCCGACCCGAGGCCCTTTGCCGTCGCTTCCCCACGCAAAACCGCAAGCGAGGTTTCGGGAAGCCCGACGAGACGCGAAGCATCCGAGAGGACAAGATCCCAAGCATTGGTTGAATCGAGCACGTTTTCCGAAAATTTCTGGGTAATCCGAGCCAACTCCGACTGCACTTCTTCGAGTCGCTGCTTCCCAGCATCGGGCAGGTCGGCACCGCTGCTTATAAAATCTTGAACCGTTTCGTCGAGAAAACGCTTCCTCACTCCGGGAAGAGCCACTGCCTCAGCTGTCGCAGAATAGGACTTGATGCGATTCCAGAGCGCCGCATTGAGTGGGATTCTCGAATAGAACTGCGTCACATTCGGCAACATGGCGTTGTGCGCCGCCCGTAGATCGTCACTGTTCCGAATCGAATCCAGATGCCCGACGCGCCCCCAGGCCATCGAGAGGACTTCCGTTGCCTCCTCCAACGCGAGGAGGGTGTTCTCGAAGGTCAGCTCCGTGGATTCGTCGAAATCGCAGAGAGCATCCACGTTCGCCTGAGCATCCTTGAGCGCCTTGCGGATATCTGTTTCTACCGCTGAAGGAACGAGTTGCGACCAACGGAGATGAAAATCGTCTGCTAAAAATGGGTGGGGAGCTTGAGACATGCCCGACGATAAATCCTCGTGCCCCAACGTAAAGTAAATGAAGCGGTTATTTCCACTCCTCCGAGCCCGCAGCCAGCCGATCTCAAAGAGTCACCGAAGCCTCGGTTGATCTAACTGACGACGCCAAAATCCGACGTTTCTCCCCAAAAAAGAGGAGACCCGCTAGCCCACACCAGAGCGTGTCTGCCATCAGCGAATTACGGAGGAACATCCAAGCCGGAGGAGTCACACCTGGAACCCCGACCGTCTGGCTCTGCCACCAACCGATGAGAGACTTTTCATATCCCGGCCAGACTGCCCATGCATACGTGTTTGCCACGAGATAAAAAAGAACTCCGCAGAGGAGCGTGCCACACCACATCATTGGCCAAATTTTCTCACGGCGTCCGGCACGAGCGCCGAAAAACGCAACAAGGAGGTAAAAGCAGCCTGACAGGAGGGTGTAACCCCCGACACCACCACTCCCATGAATCCACCCCAAGGAGAGATCACTGACAAGTAACAGACCAACTGGTGCCCACCAAAAACGGGCACCAAGAAGAAGGGCACCGCCAAAGGCGATCGCCATCAGAGGGGCGGTGTTTCCGAGAATCTCGTAGTGGGAAGCAACCAAACGATAGGCCACTGTGAGCAACAGGAGCGGAACAAGGATTCGAAGCGAAAGCTTAGAACCGCCAGATGGTTGAATATTCTTCAAAACAAAAAACTGTCAGGCGAGGGATTGAAGTTTTTGGACGATGGCATCCTTCATCATAATGCCCGTCTTGGTTTCTTTGATCTCGCCGTCTTTCATGAAAATCAGAGTCGGCACCGCACGGATTCCGAAACGCACCGCGAGGTCCCGATGGGCCATCACATCGACCTTTGTCACCTTGGCGGTGTCACCCACCTGCTCGGCGACCTCATCCAACACTGGCGACAGCATTTTACACGGACCACAATGTTCCGACCAAAAATCAATGATGACCGGAACGGAAACCTGCTCGACTTCGGCGGCAAAGTTATCTGTGGTGAGATTGACGATCGATGCGTGTGCCATAGTTATCTGGATTGTTCTTAGAAGGAGGAAAGGAAGGAAAACATTTCCACCAGAATCGGAACTGGATCAAGGCGAAACTACACGAATTTCCAAATGTCGTAGTGACACAACAGTACAGCCCACCCTAGGCACGCAAACCGCCAGCGGACACTCGAATGAAGAGTGTTCGCCTCGCGAACAGACCCTCATTGATCAAAAACTAAAATTCAGCTCAAGAGCCTGCACTCATCATGGTCACAAGCTCGATGGCAAGGACCGCAATGGAGAGGATCAGAACAATGATTGCAAATGGCATAAGTCCGGATTCTTCGTATTCTTCTTCCCATTCTTCCTCTACCTCCTCGGCAGTGGACTGGACGTTGGATTGTTTCGGGATGGATTTTGTCGGCGTGCCGGTAGATCCCATCGGTTGGGTTTGCCCCATTTTCACGGTCGCCTGCGGCAGCGCCCTTGCTCCGCCCGGTTGTAGTGGGGTGGTAGCGCGTCCCACTGGACCGGGGCCACCACCTCCAGGAGCTTTCGCAAGAGGGATCGTTTTGGCACCAACGGGAGACGGTGGCGCGGCAACCGGAGCGGAAATGGAAGCGGTCGGCACAGGTCGAGTTGGCCCCAGAGGATCGGGAGCACCGGGACCGGTTGCTACTGGTTTCGTTGGTCCCATCGGATCGGGGGCCTTCGAGAGCGGAATCGTCTTTGCCCCAGTCGTGGTCGATGCGGAAGGCGCACGGGGAGGTGCCGGGGCAGATGGTGCCGGTGGCGGGACGGGTGCACCAGAAAACGAAGGCGCCGGCGCTGGTGGCCTCGGCGGAGCAGCATTCGGAGACGTTGGGACCGGAACTCCACCAATGGGGGCGGTAGTGGGCCCGCCGGTCGGAAGTGGTGCCGTCGCATCGATCGGATCGGTCGACGCGGCTGGAGGGATCGGTCCCGTTGCAGGAATCCCTGCAATCGAGGCGGTGGTGGGTCCACCGGAAGGGATCGGCGCAGTCGAGCCTTTCGGCGCAACTGGGCCTGACTCATCCGACTGCGCACGCAAACTGATTCTGACAGTCTCCTTCTTCAACGGCACGGTGGAAGTACTGGAGGAAGGCTTTGATGGATCTTGATCGCTCATAAACAGATAACTTTTAAAAAGTTCGAGAACTGATTAAGGACTCGAAACGGCATTAATGTCAAATCCATAATCATTTGTGAATCTTTATTTCAGTCTTTTTCGCGTTCTCGACCACTGGAATCTTGGCTACTTTGCGTTCATAGTGGAAAATAGATGACCTTTCCCGATTCCCCTTCTGCATTGCTCCAGGAACTCATTCGAATCCCGAGCGTCAATCCGGATGTTGCGAGAGACCAGGGAGCTACGGGTGAATTCGCCTGCGCGCAGCGGGTAGGCGAACTCCTTCTCGCCTGCGGTGCTACAGTCTCCTTTGACGAGGTTGAACCGGGCCGACCGAATGTCATCGGACGCTTTCCAGGAGGAGAAGGGAAACCCGGTCTACTTTTTGCGCCTCATCTCGACACCGTCAGCGTGATGGGGATGACCGTTGCCCCCTTCGGAGGCGAGATTATCAATGGAAAAATCTATGGGCGAGGAGCTTCCGACA
>JAGPCC010000340.1 GCA_018058245.1 Verrucomicrobiales bacterium | reverse complement strand
TCATCCCATTTTGTATGGGCCCCATCGATTCTCCCTATTCGATCATCGGCGTGGAAGTGACCGATTCGGCCTATGTCGCGGTGAACATGAAAATCATGACTCGGATGGGGACTGCGGTTCTTGAGCGCTTAGGAGAGGACGGAGATTTTGTGCCGTGTGTTCATTCGGTCGGCGCCCCCCTGAAGCAAGGAGAGACGGATGTGCCGTGGCCGTGCAATGCGGAAAAGTATATCGTGCATTTTCCCAGTGATCGGGAGATCTGGAGCTATGGGAGCGGGTACGGTGGCAACGCTCTGCTGGGGAAAAAATGTCTCGCCTTGCGGATCGCGTCTGTCATTGCCCGGGAAGAGGGTTGGATGGCGGAGCACATGCTCATCAGTGGAGTGGAAAACCCTGCGGGGGAAAAACACTATATCGCGGCGGCATTTCCGAGCGCTTGCGGAAAGACGAATCTAGCGATGCTGATTCCACCGCCGACCTATCGGGACAAAGGCTGGAAGGTCACGACCGTAGGCGACGACATCGCATGGCTGCGACCAGGCAAGGATGGACGGCTCCGGGCGATCAATCCAGAGGCCGGATACTTTGGCGTAGCTCCGGGAACATCGGACACATCGAATCCGAACGCGATGGCTGCGATGGCGCGGAATACGATCTTCACGAACGTAGCACTCACTCCGGATGGCGATGTCTGGTGGGAGGGACTCACCTCCGAGAAACCTGCCGAGCTGACCGACTGGCGGGGGAATCTCTGGACTCCGGAGTCGACGACGCCGGCGGCGCATCCGAATTCTCGTTTTACCTGTCCTGCTTCGCAGTGTCCCGCGATTGACGCCGATTGGGAGAATCCGGAGGGTGTCCCGATCGATGCCATCATTTTCGGCGGACGACGCGCCACGACGATGCCTCTTGTTTTTCAGTCCTTCAACTGGATCCACGGAGTGTTTCTTGGGGCAAATCTTGGTTCCGAGATGACTGCGGCAGCCGAAGGAGCGATCGGAAAGATCCGTCACGATCCCTTTGCGATGTTGCCGTTCTGCGGATACAGCATGGGCGAGTACTTTGCTCATTGGCTGGAGATGCGGAAGCACATTCCGGAATTGCCCCGCATTTTTCACGTGAACTGGTTCCGGAAAGGGACCGATGGAAAATTTCTCTGGCCAGGATTCCAAGAGAATATGCGAGTGCTGGAATGGATCTTCGACCGCGTGAGAGGTCGCGGCAGGGGCTACGAGTCCAGTTTTGGCTGGGTTCCGCGCTACCAGGAATTGAATTTCGAGGGCCTCGATTTTTCCGAGGCGCAATTTGCGGAACTGATGCACGTGAGCCGTGAGGAGATTCGGCAAGAATTGCTCGCGGATGCAGAACTTTATCTGCGCCTCTACGATCATTTGCCGAAGGAATTGATCTTCCAGCGGGAGTTGTTGGCCGGTAGAGCTTGATGGGGGGATACGGAAGAATTCCGATAATGGAACTTGTCACGAGGTGTCCCGTCGCTACTCTAGGAACCTATGAGTATGTTTTCTAATTTGATGGGCCGCATTTTCGGCAAAAAAGAGGAAGAAGTGAAAGCCGACGAGGCGGCACCGACACCTGCTCCCGAGCCAGGTGCTGAGGTCGTTGCGACAGATGCTGCGGCGACAGATGCTTCTGCGGTAGCTTCTGCGGCAGTTGTGGAGGAGGCTCCTGCTTCTCCGGCACCGATCACGGTAATTGACGTGGAAGCGAATCTTGCCGAGATGGCGAAGAACAACTCCGAAGATCTCGACTGGAAGAGATCGATCGTGGATCTTCTCAAATTGGTGGGCATGGATAGCAGCTACGGTTCCCGCAAGGAACTGGCTCTTGAGCTGGGCTACAGCCAAGATGACATCGACAGCAAAGGCTCTGCGGAGATGAATATGTGGCTCCAGAAAGCAGTCATGAAGCGCCTCGCGGAAAATGGTGGAACCGTTCCTGCGGATCTGCTCGACTGATTCGGTCCCCAACCTTTTTTTACAAAAGACCGGCTTCTTGAGAGGCCGGTCTTTTTTTTGAAACGGGAAGGATTTCTATTCAGCAGGAGCAGGAGCAGGAGCAGGAGAGACCGTGTAGAAGGCTTCTGGACTGAGGAGTGTTTCACCCTTTTCAGAGGTGAGAGCTTCGCAAGCGACACGGATCACTGAGCCAACTGGTGCTTCCCCCGTTTTCAGGACGAGAGTGCGTCCGTCGGATTCGATCACGATCTCTTGTATATCGATCGAGTTGTTGCCCGCCCCTGAGAGCGCTTTGACCGCATAAGTTTCCTTCAGCGAGGCCATTGAACGATCAACCGGTTGATTAAAATCGAGGACTATCCCGTCTGCGGCGAGTGCAATTCGGAGGATACGGAACACTTCTTTTCCATCCGTGAGAGGGATAAATCCGTTGTCCCCACCACCGAGGATCACACCGGGAGTCATCTCGACGAGCGTTTCGACAGAAGTATCCAGCTTGGCTCGCAAGAGGAATGATCCGGTCCAGAACGCCCCCGAGTGTTCGGGGATGACCTCAATGAGCCGCTTGGAGGCGGGACAGGTGAGGAGGATCTTTTCCCGTCCCTCTTCGTGGGAGAAACAGATCTGAGTCGGAGGGGACTTTCCCGTGAGATCTGCCGGGATGACGAGGGAGGGACGGGTCACGGGCATGACGGCAGGGGCTTCGTCCGGTGCAGTAGCGGAAAAGGGCGGAAGATCCGTGAGGGAGAGGAAATACCCGTCGCGGTAATCGGGCATCTGGAGTCGGGCCGCGAGGAGTCCCGTGCGATTTACCGCGAAGGTATCGATCTGGAGTTCACTCTCGGTCACGGTGACGAGCCCTTTTGCGCCGGGATGCCATGCTACGATTCGTGCTTTGGCGGGTTCCCCAGCAGTCGTCGCGAACGGAGCAAGAGCAAAGAGGAGGCGACCGTTCGCATCTGCTACGGGTCCTGCGGTGATGTTGACACCCTCATTTCGGCCAGGCCAGTCCGTCACGAGAGCCTGAAAGAAATCGAGGGAGACATCGCGATTGGTATCAAATGACTGTGTGACTTCGGTTTGAGAGGCCGTCACGACAGAATATTTCGGGCCGAGAGCGATAAAGGGCAAGGCGTTTAGTTTTACGTCCGAGTAGAGTTGCCACCCGATTTGGCTAAGTCCGGGGCTGAATTTGGCAACTCCGATCTGTCCTCGGTGATTGAGGAAAAAGACGTTCGCACCATCCATCGGCACGATCGCTCGTACCGTCGGGACTTGATCCTGCGGATTGATGTTCGCAAACTCCCGGACTTTGCTGTCGGGTGGGTTGGTGTCGATCGCTTTTTCTTCGACTTCCTGAGCAGCGAGGGAGGCGAGGCTCAGGAGCAGAGAAAGGGCGGCGGACGCGGATCGGGAGATGAGGGCGTTGGCGATCAATTGGTGGTGGCGGGTTCGAGTACCGGGTCGGAGAGTCGATATTTGAGAACAATTCCATGACTGTTCTCTTTGGGGACCGAGAGCGTATTTTTCTCCCACGTTCCGACAGTGACTTCGACCCGATCTTTCCATTCCTGCGGGATGACGATCTTTAATGCTCTGGGATCGTCTTTTACTGCAAAATGTTGATAGAGTGTGGCACCTCCGTCATCAAGCCAAAGTCGTTCTTGGACGGCGATGGAACCGAGAGTGTAAAGAAATTCGGGAATGCCGCCAATGAGCCGGAAACCGAAGTACTTGGGAGCGCCTGCCGCTCCCGTCGTGGGCGAAAGAGGGGCTGGCCCGGCGGCGATGAGAGGAAAGGGGGACGGAGGAGTCACGGGAGGAGAGGGCGCGGCTGCGGGGACTGGGGGCGCAGGTTCCGCTGGGGGGATTGAGGGAACAGGTGTAGCTGGCACCGCCGCCGCCAGATTCAGAACCCCCAGAAGGCGGCAGGCGTGCGGATCCCAGAAAACGGCAAAAGGCCCATTCAGGGCACCAATCACAAAGACTTCCTTCAGTTCCTTATTCTCCCCTTTGGAGGTTCGGTAGGGGGCGAGAACTTCCTCGTCGGTGAGGAAGTTCTTGTAATCCCGTCGGGAGATATCCAGCTTCATCGGAGCCTGCACGACGATCGTTGGCGGAATCACTGGAGGAGGAGTGACTGGGACTTCCTGGCTGCTTGCGCTGAAAATCCACATCGAGGGAAAAACCAGTGCCGCGAAGGAGCGCAAGAAAAATGCAGACGGTCGGATCATACGGCAGGGTTGCGGGTGAAGACGGGGCGGAGAGCTTCGCTGAGTTCAGGATTGTAACGATATCCCTCTCTGTCAAATGCGTTCAGCGCTTCCGGATCGGTAATGCGGTTCTTTACGATAAAATCACACATCATTCCACGAGCTCTTTTGGCAAAAAAGCTGATGATTTTGTATTGCCCTCCTTTGAAATCCCGGAATTGAGGCGAGATGACTTCTGCATGGATCTTTTTGGGGGAAACGGCTCCAAAATACTCCTGTGAAGCGAGATTCACAAGGATGTCACTTTGCGATTCGGTGAGGGATTCATTGATCCCTTGTGTGATTTTGTCGCCCCAGAACTGATAGAGATTGGTTCCTCGACGGGTTTTCAGAGAAGTTCCCATCTCGAGCCGATAGGGCTGGATCAAGTCAAGAGGTCGGAGGAGGCCATAGAGACCGGAGAGGATACGCAGGTGCCGCTGAGTAAACTGAAGGTCGGTTGGGTTATAGGTATCGAGGGTGAACCCGGTATAGACGTCACCTTTGAAAGCAAAGAGCGCAGCTCGGGCATTGTCCTCTGTGAAGGGGAGGGTCCATTCCTGATAGCGTTGGTGATTCAACTCGGCGAGGTTTTCACTGATCCCCATGAGGGCTTGCAACTGGGCCTTGGATTTGCGGCGCAGGGTAGAGATCAGCG
>JAGPCC010000339.1 GCA_018058245.1 Verrucomicrobiales bacterium | reverse complement strand
CATGCTTCCGGAAAAGAAATGAGAGCTTACCGTGGCTTCTGACTGCGGAGGCCGGATCGAGCGGCAGACAAAAGGACTCCCGTGGCGCGATTCGGGGGGCTGTCTTTTGAGTGAGATTTGTGTTAGAACCTTGTCATGCAACTCTCCCGTGCGGTATTATTCTGTTTTGTTTTCACTGCCACGGTGCTACCGGCGGCGGATTCCCGTGACTGGCCGCAGTTTTTGTTTGATGCCCGTCATTCCGGGAATGCGGCGGAACACGAGGTGGAAACGGGACGGCTTGCGCTCTCTGCCTCGCTCGCCTTGAGCGACGGCATTTACACGTCTCCGGTCGTGAAGGGAGGGAATGTCTTTGTCGTGGATGGCTCGGGGGTCGCCTGGTGTCTCGATGCCAAAACGCTGGAGCTACGCTGGCGTTTTCAGAGCAAGGGCGGACCACAGAACGTGAACAATGTCAGTTCGCCGGTGATCGCGGGGGAGTATCTCCATTTTGGAACGAGTTCGGGGTTCTATTATGTGTTGCGGGTCGATACCGGGGCAGTGGTCAAGGAGATCGACTGCCGGGAAGCGATCTTTAGCACTCCGGTGGCAGGGGTGGACCGGGTCTATTTTGCAACGCTTGGTTCACGGGTCTTTTCGGTGACGTTCGAGGGGGAGGTGAAGTGGGAGTGGGATTTTGTGAAGGAGATCATCGGGTTTACGGGGGATCGCTGGAGCGGGGAAGACTGGGTGAAATTTCGCGGTGATCGGGTCACGTGGAAGGATCATTTTGTCTGTTCGCGGGACCTCTGTCTGATCGATCGGACAGTGGTGATCCCGGCGGGCGGGCGCACGATTTTTTTGGAGGATGCGGGTGCCGCCCCGGTGCTCCGGGCGAGCGGGGAGATCCCTAATTCTTCGGGCAGTGAATTCCCTGCGACCTTCGGCCAGAGTGCAGATGCGGCGGGGAATGTGTATGTGCAATGGCATCGTCGTGACAACGCGGGACGAGTGGATGTGCTGCGACTGGAAGGCGATGTCGTCAAGAGCGGGGAGTTTGTTCCGGGGACGGATACCAATATCCGGATGGACGGTCTCCTCAGTTTTGCTCCGGTGAGTATCCGGGAAGGGGCGGTCTATCGTGTGAAGCCGGAGAACGGTCGGGGATTGATCCGCCATGATCGGACGAGCGGGGAGTCACAGATTTTGAGCAAGGTTCCCGGTCTGGCACCGCCAGTGCTGACACGGGACCATGCGATCTATGGGGCTCTCGATGGTACGATCCAGATCGTCCCTCTCGATGGGAGTGGGATCACGACTCTGGCAACGGCTTTTGGGGGAGCGATCAGTGCCCCGGTCGCGGTCTCGGAGGGGCGGGTTTTTGTGCCGTGTGAGGATGGGTATCTCTATGTCTATGCTCCGGAAGGGCAGGCCAAGATGCCGACGGTCGATGCGGGGATCACAAAGATCCGAAGCCCGCTCGAGGGGCCTAAGGCGGGTGCGGAGTATGATTGGTACACGAACTACGGCAACTTTTCGGGGACCAATTCGAACGACCAGGAATTGGCGGCTCCGCTGCGAATGCGCTGGGCGCGACGCCTGGAGGGAACGGTCAAGCATCTTCCGGTCTGCGGCGGTGGGCGTCTCTACAGCCACACGGCCGAGGGACAGGTCATCGCGGTGGAGCAGGATACCGGGCGATTGCTCTGGCGGAGGTACTGGCCGGACGTGTATCTCTCCTTCACTTCGCCGCTCTATCTCGACGGGAAATTGCTGATCCCGCAGGCGGGGATCAAACAATCGATGATGCGCTGTCTCGACGCCGAGACGGGCCGTCTCCTCTGGGAGGCTCCTTTCACGGGGTCTCCGAGTTGGAGTCGCCAGTTCCCGCCTGTGGTATCGGGGAATGTCGCCATTTATGCGTCGGGTAGCGGGGACTACGCGGTTCAGGGGACGGAAAAACCGTTTACTTTCGGCGGTGAACCCGTTCCGAGCAAAGATGGACACGAGGTCATGAGCTGGATTTACTCGAATGACAATCCTTACTATCCAAAGGATCATCACCCGAAGATCTGGGGTTGGGATCTGGACACGGGGCGTGTTGTATGGGAAAAGGACTTTTCCGAGGAAGGTCGTGGCGGCAATGATTGCGGGATCTGTCTGCTCGATGGAAAACTCTACTACTCGGTCTTTTTTGGATACGACTCGTCCGCAAAACGTCGCCGCGGTCTACCGGTAGAGAACAATGGTCTCACGGCGTGTCTCGATCCTGCGACGGGGGAGGTCTTGTGGAAGACAAATGAATTTTATGTGACCGCGAAGTGTACTCTCAGTGCGCGGGATGGGCGCATCTATCTCGGAGGGAACAACCGGGCGCAAGAGGGGACGGATGACCGGTATGTGTGGTGCCTTGATGCAAAGGATGGGAAACTCATCTGGCGGTCGGATGCGGTGACCTCGGCCTTGAATGTCGTGACGGTCGGGGAGCGGTTCATTTTCTCCAATGCGCTGCGGGGGAAGGGGAATGTCTTTGACCGGGAGAACGGGAAAGTGGTCCACAGCATCCTCACAAATTACGCTTGTTGCCGGTTTACCCTGTCCGAGCCTTTTGTCCTCGGGGCCAACATGGACATGATCAACCTAGCCGACGGGGGAAAGCTGGTCTCGACCGGCCCCGCAATCGACTCCCGCGAATGCCTCGGCGCGGTGGTTTCGAATGGACGGATCTTCTACATTTCGCAGGCGAGCGGGTTCGTTGTCTCCCAGACCTACGGACCCGAGTCTGCGATTCTCCCGCCGGCGTGGGAAGTGAGATAAGGCATTCTTGGCTACTCCAGGGTCGCGCGGATCGCAAAGATAGTGTCGATGATATCGGTCTCGGTCTGATCGCTCCACCGACCGGGATGGGAGCCATAGATCATCGATCCGCCTCCTTCGTAGCCACCTTCGTCCCAGACGCGACGACTCGGGATGTAGCCCATGACATCGTTGCTGTATCCGCTCACCCAGAGGATGGGATCTTTCATTTCTCGCTTCAGCCTCAGCGAGTAGTCCACGACCACTTCCCCGCCGAGGGCGATCCAGGTCAGGTCTGGCCCCAGCCGAATCACCTGAACGGGATAGGGATAACTCTCGGGGAGTCCCCCCTCTGTCTCGATGCGTTCGAGCATGCGCCGGGCATGGATCGCGGTCCATTTGTCTTTGGAGTCGGCCCGTTCTTTGAATTCTGCGGCGGTCGGAGGTTTCTCGTAGCGGAGTGGAATCTCCCGGTAGCCCGAACGAATCGGCCCTTTAAGACGCTTCATGTGCGTCGTGAGTGCCGCCTCGACCGCGGTGGCGAGCGATTTTCCATGGGTCATGGCCAGGTCGGAGGTGCGGCGGGGATAGGGATTTTGATCACCGCTGCATCCGTTCATAAACATCGCGACGGCCCCGGGATGGGCACCTTCGACTTCGGCCTGAGCGTATCCGGCATAGTCGCCGCTGAATTTCTGATGACCCAGGGTGGTGCAGTGACAGGCGTAACCAAACACGATCGCGATCGGTTTCCCGGTGGCATCCTGCGCCTGTAGCACTGGCACGGCCTGATCGACGGGACCATCGGGATTGGGGAAATTGCTCCATCCTCCTTTACCGTCCGGGGTGCGGCGGTTCATGGAAAATCCACAACGGGCCGAGCTGTAGTCGAGATGAGCGGGTTGGGCCTGCTGCATCGCCTCGCCGATGAGTGTTACGATCGTATTCTCCAGCGCAGTGGTGTAGGCCGTTGCCTCGGCACCACGTTTTGCGGCATCATCGGTTCCGTTGGATTTCGATGCACGCAGTTCCGGCCCCGAGTGGGTGTGCGAGGCGTTGAGCGTGAGATTCTCCGGGGCGATCCCGTGCTCTTCTTTCGCCCGTGTTGCGACAGCGAGGCGCAATTCGCGGGGTACGCCGATCAGATCGAGGGTGACGAGAGCGAATGAGGAGCCGGTCTCATCGGTGAGAACGAGCGCCTTTGCGAAGAGATCGAGTTCGACGCCTTCCGATGGTTTTGTCCTCGAGGCATATCCCGCCATCCACATGGGTTCTTTCGGGGTGATCTTTGCGGAGGCCGCCCCGGCTTTCCAATTCGGGGGCGCCGGAGCATCGGGAGCGGAGGTAGCAGTCAGTGCAAAAACTGCCAGAACCGGGAAAAGCGGGAGGAGAAATCGGATTCGTGAGTTCATGGGAATGGGAGATTGATGTATTACCGTTTTTTCAGAACGAGGACAAGATCGGAATATTCGTCATCAAACGAGCGGTGCTCTTCGGCATCGTGTCGGAAATCGTGGCAGGCGACGAGGGAGAGGTCCTTCACCTTGCGTAAGAGGCGGCGAAGCTGGGGCGCGGAATAGGAGCGGACGTCCCAGCGAGTTTCCTGCAATCGCGTTTTTCCGCCACCGGCGGTGATCTGAAGGCGCGTCCGCATCGGTTCGATTCGTTGGACCGGAGGCCAGGTTCGGGTATTGCAGATGATCTTGATCCCGTCCCGCTGTACGACCCATCTTTCGTGCGAAGGTTTTTCCCGAAAGTAATCGGTCAGATGAATGCCGAGGACAAAGAGGCCGCCGGGTTTCAACACGGCACTCACCCGCGAGAGACAGGCGAGGGCATCCTTCTCGGTGAGCAAGTATTTAAACGTGCTGACGAGACAGTGCACGAGATCAAAGCGCCGCTGACGGGGCACCGAAAACGTTTCCATGCGGTCCTCCCAGACCAGCGCGGAGAGATTTTTCCGCGCGAGTCGGTCCCTCGCAAAGTCGAGCATGGGACGACTAATATCGAAGCCAGCGACCTACCAATGTCGGTGCGCGAGTTCCGCGAGGAGGCGTCCGCCGCCGCAGGCGAGTTCCAGCACGGATCGATTTTTGGCGACACCGTTTCCGTGT
>JAGPCC010000338.1 GCA_018058245.1 Verrucomicrobiales bacterium | reverse complement strand
GAAGCACCTCCAGTCGCAGACCTGTCATCTTCCCCGTCGGAAATTTCGCCGTCACGGTGTAGGCCGCTTCGGCGGGATTCGTTCCTCCGACGAGGATCGATTGATCCGTTTCGATCAGAAACTTCACTCCTTTGGGCGCGGCAAATCCTTCTACCGGGATTAGAATCGTCGTGGGTTCCGCGACTGATTTTGCCTCGACAAGGGCGTCCGTGAGGCGCTGCTCCCACGCTCCGAGGCGAGTCCTGAGCTCGGCTCGCGCCGTCTCGCCACCGACTTTGAGGTGCGCCGACTCCTGAAGGTGGACCGCAAGATTTGCCTCGTATTTTTTCCAAGCCGCCTCAGATTCTTTCACCTTCGTTTCTGTCTCATCGCTATTATTGAAATAGGAAAAGAGCTGATAGTATTCCGCGTGGGTGATCTCGTCGTATTTGTGGGTGTGGCAGCGAGCACACGTGAGAGTGAGTCCCATCCAGACGGCACCCATCGTCTCGACACGATCCATGACCGCTTCGACTCGCCACTGCTCCTTATCGGCCCCGCCCTCCGTATTCGTGAGAGTCTGGCGGTTGAAAGCCGTCGCGAGGATCTGTTCAGGAGAAGGTTTTTCGAGAAGATCCCCGGCAAATTGTTCGATCGTAAATTGATCAAAAGGCATGTCGGCATTGATCGCAGCGATGACCCAATCCCGATAGCGCCAGGCATCGGGTCGGTCATTGTCTTTTTCGTATCCATCGCTGTCGGCGTATCGAGCGCGGTCGAGCCAGTGCCGTCCCCATCGCTCTCCGAAAGAAGGGCTCGCAAGCAGATCATCGACGAGTCGGGATACCGCCGCCGCACGGTTCGAAGCCATCGCGACACGATAGGACTCCGCCGATTCCGGCGTGGGCAGGACACCGGCAAGATCGAGGTAGAGGCGACGGATCAGGGCAGAGTCATCCGCCTGCGGAGACGCAGTGAGACCCTCGTTTTCCAGGCGAGCAAAAACAAAAGCATCGATCGGATTGACCACTTCATCCGATCCCCTTGTGCGCGGGGGGACGACCCGCACCAGTGGCTGATAGGCCCAGTGCTTTGGCCAGTCGGCACCGGATGCGATCCACTGCTCGACCTTCGCGATTTCCGCTTCGGTGAGGGCCTCCCCCTTGCCGCGCGGCGGCATCCTTTCTTCCTCGTCCTGGGAGCGCACCCGGGCGAGCAACTCGGAAGTATCCGGTTCTCCGGGAACTACGGCACGCGCCCCGGACTCCAGCACAATCGCGGCATGCTCGATACCGGTGAGACGCAGCCCCGCCTTTGATTCATTCGGGCCGTGGCAGAGGGTGCATTTCTCCGAGAGGATGGGTCGGATGTCTTTCTCGAAATCGACTTCGGCGGAAAACGCGTCCCCCACGGCCCATCCAGTGAGCACAGAAAAAATGAGAAGACTGGCGGAACGCTTTTCCATCACAGCCGACAGGTTCCTAGAATCTGGGCTCTCCGTCAAGACACGTAGAAGAGGAAGATTGCATTCCGGTATTGCCAGAATCAGCCGAATCCAACAGAGTGATTCCACACACGGCACCCTCTTTACTCTGCCATTCTCATGAAATTCCTATTCGCTGCGGCTCTGTTGCTGATTCCACCTGTTCAGGCAAATGACTGGCCCTCGTGGCGAGGACCGGACAGTGACGGGAAACTCCTAAAGGCGGGTGACTATCCGACCGAATGGAGCGCTACGAAAAACATCGCTTGGAGAATCGATCTACCCGACCGGAGTAATTCCTCACCCATCGCCTTTGGAAAACGAGTTTTTCTCACCCAGTCCGAAAGCGAAGGGAGACTCCGATCTTTGTTTTGCTTCGACGCGGAAAATGGCCGCACCCTCTGGAAGAAAACTGTCGAATATGGAAAGACCGAAGAAACGCACAAAACCAATCCCCATGGTTCTGCGTCCCCGATCACCGATGGTACCCTCGTCTATGCCTGGCATGGAAATGCCGGGCTCTACGCATACGACTTTGAGGGGAATGAAAAATGGCACCGTGATCTCGGCTCGGACTACGAACATATTTGGGGAACCCATGCCGCCAGTCCGGTGCTGTGGGGAGACAGCCTCCTCCTGCAAGCCGGACCCGGCCCGAAGATGAAACTGTTTGCTCTACGTAAAGACACCGGAGAAACGATCTGGGATCGGGATCTCGATGAGTTTGAAAGCAGAGACGCAAAACAGTTCAAGGGTTCATGGGCAACTCCGTTCCTTCTCGAGAACAAAAATCGTACAGAAATGCTCCTCGGTTTGCCGGGATTTCTCACCTCCTATGACCCGGAAACCGGGAATGAGTTCTGGCGCATCGCCGGGTTGGGTGACCTCTGCTACACGAACGTGCTCACCGGAAGTGGGCGGGCACTCTACTACTGCGGATACGGAGGTCCCGGCCTCGGTGCGACTCTCCCTGGCCCGACAGAAACAGGTGACATGACTGGGACACACCGCCTCTGGGCCGATCCCCCAAAAGGGAGAAGTCAAAATCCCCAACGAATCGGATCGGGGCAGATCATCGGGGATCACTGCTATCTCCTGAATGAACCTGGGGTGATGCAGTGCAGTCTCGTTGCTACGGGAGAACTCCTCTGGCGGGAACGTCTCAGTGCGAACAGCTGGAGTTCCGTAAATCTGATCGGAAACCGACTCTATGTAAATGATACGAGAGGCACGACCTATCTCCTCGACCCGGACCCGACCGGCATGAAAGTGATCGCGACCAATTCACTAGATGAAAACCAGCACACCAATGCATCGCCCGCTTTTGCGAACGGAACCATTTTCTTCCGTACCGACACCTTCCTCTACGGAATCCGATAAATCCGGCCTCCCTGACCCATCTTGCGAGTAGCGGCAAGTTATCAAACCGTAAAATTAGCGCATTCCACAGCCCCTCGAACCTGGCGAAACCCATCACTCTTCAAGGAGCGTGATACCCTTTTCTTCGAGATAATGCAACATCTCCCGATCTCGCAGGACGTGACCGCCCGCTATGACGAGGGCGTGACTTCCACCACTTTTTTTAGCGAGATGATAGAGCGCGGGCGATGCTCCGGGAACCATCAGGGAAATCGTGTGAATCTCCGGGGCACCGCGCTCCTGGCTCATCTCAGCAAGATCACGGGCGATCTCACTCTGGCGGGGAACCTCTCCATCGGTTATGAAAAAGATTCGCTGAGGCGGTGGCTCAAGCTGTAGTGCCATTATCATCGGAAGATGCCAAGTAGTACCGTGGGATTTTCCGACTTCTTCGATATCGAGAAATGTCGCAGCGAGATTCTCCTCACTAGCGGTACGCCACTCCGAGGTCGGGAGGCTTTCATTTCCTTTTTCATAACGGTGCGCACCGAACTCACACAACCAGCGATGATCCGTCGCTCCATCCCGAATGAGGACATCCTGGTCTCTTTCGCCCCCCTCTACGAGTCTCTGATGAGCAAACCAGACGGGTCCGGAGAAAAAAAGGACCTGATACTGAGTCTCGCGCTCAAGTGACTTCAGGGCATCGCTCAACTCGGACTTACTGATCGCGAATTGATCTGGAGTCAGCGAACGAGAGACATCGACGACAAAGACGACTCGCGAGACGCTCGATCCCGCTGCCGAAAAGAGGCCAGTGATCTCCATCCCGCGAGTGGCGATCCTCCTGCCAAAGCGATCCTTCGATTCTTCGAGTTCTGTTGCCTCCCGGTTCGCTGCGAGCCTCCTCCGCAGATCTTTCTGTCGAGATTTTGCGACCGCGAGGCGACTCGTATCTTGAGCGTAGATGCGCCATCGCAGGAAGATCCCGAAGAGCAACCCCAGACCCGCAATCACCCAGACGAGTTCCGGCCATGCCGCAAAAATCTCCCACCAGTCTGTCCAGAGTCTTGTCATCGTGCCATCATTTCCACTGCGATCAGACTTCGTCGAGCCCTGCCCATTCTTTCTCAAGGCGCGAATTTTCCCATTCTACCTCGCGGATCTTCTCCTCATTCGGAGGGAATAGGAATCGGGCTAGCAACATCCCAGTGAGGCCACTGAGTAAAAAAACAGTGAAGTAGAGGAAATCCTGAAAAAGCAAAAAATCAAAACGGTTGCCCCATTCGCTGCTGGTGGAAAGAAGATACATGAAAGGTTTGTTAGGGTTTTACGGTGAGCTGGTCGATCACCGTGTATCCGGCCGCTTCCGCAGCAGCGAGGGGATCCACGATTGCATTTCTTAACTCTTTGTCAGGAACGACCCCAGAGACTGTGACCGTGCGGTCCACCACGGTGAGTTCGGGATCCACCGTCGTCGGGTCGAAGAGCGCCGAAGTGAGGCCAGGGAGGAGATCCATCCATGCCTCCTCCACCGTATGTGTCGAAACGACGAGCCGATCCACGACGGATTCCGACCCCCGAGCAGCGACGACGGCATCTACAAGAGCGAGACGGCGAAGGTAGACGGGGAGCGACCCTTCGAGATAAAATTTCCCCTCGTTTTGTCCCACATAGAGCACCAGCGGGAGCCGGATCTGAGGAGAGGGCATGGCCTCATCCAGTTCCAGTTCATCGTGGATCTCATGACCATCCGGCAAAAGGGCACTGAATTCGTTCCGCAAGGATTTGAGAACGGCCTTGTCATCCGTCACACCACCGATCATTGCGATCGACGCTTCCACGCGGATCTCCGGACGCTGCACCCCCGCGAAGACGCGCTCGAGAAAATCGGGGACGAGATCGACCCACGGTTCCCTCGTCACGCCGGGTTTCACGATGATCTGGTTTTCCACCTTCAACAATTCTGGGGCAGACCGCCGGACGGCTTCAAACCACCCACTCTTCACATCCTCACAGGGAACGACCCCGCTCAAAATCATCGCAAGTCCATTCCCCGGAAGCAAGGTCATCGAA
>JAGPCC010000337.1 GCA_018058245.1 Verrucomicrobiales bacterium | reverse complement strand
GTTCACGAGTTCCTCGGGAGTCTGGTCCTCCATCACGATCGCAGTGAGCGCGTGTCGGTCACTGAGTCGGGTCAGCCAGGTGCCCATGACTCCGTTTGCGAGGATCGCCGGTTGCAGCACATTCGGATCGACCGAGCGGATACTGATCGGATCTTGACGTGCTCCGCGCCATCCGAACGTTTCCATGATGCTCGCGACTGCCTGGATGCGGGGCAGAGAGAGACTGGGCCGGTCGCGCTCGTTCGAGGTAGAGGCCAACATCCATGCACGGGTGGGTTTCCCGAGACTGAGGGAATTACTGAGTGCGCGGACGCTGTCGATATCGAGACTGACTTCTTCCAGCTCGAACGGGGCGCCCGTGGCACTGAAGAGTGAATCTACAATCTGTTCGGCGGTGAGGCGCCGGGGTGCCGGGGCGATGTAGAGCGGGCTCGTTGCCAGCAGCAGAGGATCCACCTCCCGCTGGTAGGCATGAGACTGGAAGATGAGGCGGCTGACAGCCTTCATGTCATATCCCGAGGAAACGAGTCGCTGACCGAGCCACTCGAGCAACTCCGGATGGGAAGGGTCACTCATTTCCCAGTCGGAGACGTTTTCCACGATGCCCCGTCCCATCAGCAGTGCCCAGAGGCGGTTCACCATGACTTGCGCAAATCGCTGATTCTCCGGAGCCGTGATCATGGCCGCAAGCCGATCACGAGGATCTTCCGGATTCTCCGCGAGGGCCGAGGCCGATTCCTCGTTGGCGAATTCATCAAAAGGCCAGGCAGGTTCCACGACGGTGCCGGGGGCGAGGGTCACTTCGATGAGCGGTTTCCGCCCGATGTTCTTAAATCGGTCCATCGGGACACTGCTCGTTTCTGGAAGTTTGATCGACCCCTTTTGCAACAAGGCGGCGAGTTGAAAGAGATCCTCCTGCATCGAGACGTGAGAGGGGGCGTCATGACAGCGGGCGCACTTCATTTCGACCCCGAGGAAAGCAGAACTCACGATCATCCCCTTCGCCGCCATGGGGACGTCATTTTGGGAAGCGGTGCCGAATCCGGCAGGTCCACCGAAGCGCTCACTGCCCTCCATACGGATCAGCTCCGTAGCAAAAAGGTCCGCCGGTTTGTTATCGAGGAGCGACTCATGCAGCCACCATCGGAAGGGTCCAGTATTGTTTAAGGTCGGGTTGATGACGTTCGGATTTTCCGCGAGGACATCCTGCCAGTAGCCCATCCAGTTGTCCGCCCATCGCGGATCAGCGAGATATCGATCAATGACGAGGTCACGCCGGTTTGCCGGCGGATCTGCGAGGAATGTGGCGATCTCTTTTTCGGTAGGCGGGACCCCCACAGTATCGAGGGCGATGCGCCGGAGGAAAGGCAGATCGTCCGAAAGACCCGTCAGGGTAAAGCGCTCCACATTGAATTGCGGCCAGACGGCACCCTCTTTGATCCAGCGGGTCAGGAGGGCGATTTCTGCATCATTGAGAGGTGTTTCCTTCGGTGGCATGATGTCGTCTCCGGCTTCATGACTCACACGGTAGAGGATCGAGCTGCCGTCCACATCCCCCGGCACGACGGCCGGGCCATCGGATTCACCGCCTTTGAGCGCATAATCGAACTGATCGAGACGCAATTTCCCTTTCGCCTTCCCACCCCGGTGGCAGCTGTAGCATTTTGCTTCCAGGAGGGGTTGAATCTCGGAGAAATACTGAACTCCTCCGTCTTTTACGGCCTTCGAGGCACTCTCGACCTTCACGATCCTGTCCCCGATAAAATGGTCGATCTCATTCCTCGCGGGGAATCCCGCTGGTAGTTCCGGAACGACCACGGGTGTTTGTGAGCGAAGCCATTTTGCAGCAACTTCGCGCCGGTTGTTCCAATACGGGGCCGTTTCGGCACGCTTTGCGGCTCGTGCCTCCGCATCGACCGAGGCGAGCCATGCGCGACGTTCCGTTTCGTAAGCCGCCCATCCGGAATCGGTGTAGGCGACTTTCCGGGTGCCTGGGGAGAGGAGAGACCAATGCTCGCTTCCTTCTGGCGAAATCGCAACGACCGTTTCCCCAAACTCGGGACGGCGTTTGCTCTTTCCAGCGACTCCGCCCACCATCGTTTCGAGGATGACAAAATGTTCCCCTCCTTCCGATTCGAACTCGCACCAAGCCTCGCGGTTTCCCGGAGGGGCAAAGCGGAAATCCGGACCGAGATCGAGGTAGGTATCCTGCTCGGAGACGTGTCCGTGACCGCCGGTGTCCTCACTCGGGAAGGGATTCTCGAGGAGTTTGACTCCGTCCAGATAGAGGCGCGAGGCACCCCGGCTGCGGAGCAGGAGGCGATGTTTTCCCTTGGGGAACGTCACCATCGCACTCGCCCGAAAATGGGAAGGCATCGCACGGTCCGCGCGGACCCCCGTTGAGATATACTTTTGCGGCCACTCAAAAAACCCGAAGACCTCCTCCCCGTAGGTTTCCGTCGCGACCGGTTCATCGGGCCAGCTGTTTACTTCCGGAACACCTTCCTCGCTGATCTGGACAAAAACCTTGCCGGGTTTCAGCATTGCCTTGGTCACCGCTGGCGGAGGTGGTACGTGTACGTAACGAGCCGTCAATTCCTCTGCAGAGAGTGCCTCCCGGTAAATCGCGAGGTTGTCGAACCAACCGGAAAACGACTCGCCGGTCGAGCGCTTGCTTCCTGTCCCGATGACCAGATCATCCGCATCCGTGACCGGTCCGAGGTCTGTCGCGCCGCCCATGTCCCAGACACCAGTCGTTGCTTTTCCGTCGATGTAGGCCCGCAGGCTGTCCTTTTTCCCAAAAGTATAGACCACCGCGATGTGGTGCCATCCCTGCGTCGGCACCGAGGTTTTGCTCCACCAGCGGTGCCAGTTGCGCTTGTTTCCGTTCGCGGGATCCACACTCGTGAAAAGGAATCCAAGTTCCCCTCCGCTTCCGGTTCCTTTCAGGCGGATCGCGTAGTTTTGATTCATCTCCGGCAGATTCGCCCCGAGTTTCCCGTGACGTCCCTTGCCGATGAGATAGTCCATCTCCCCGGATTTGAGATCTTGAATCCTCACCCAGGCCTCAAAGGTAATGGAATCCCCGAGACCAAAGCGAATATTCGTCGCCCCGCCGCGCTCCTGATCCTTTACCACGAGAAAGCCATCCGCTCCCTGGAAGAGCCCCGCTTTGTTCTCTACAGAAAATTCCGGGTATCGGGGAGGCCTCGGCCCTTCCTGATCATCCGTAGCCCTTCCCTTTTTTCCCTGCCATTCGCCCGTCTCGGTGGCACCGTCGAATTTCCATTGTAGGACCGGCGTTTTTTCCGCCGCGACAGCGGGCCATACGAAGGCAAAAAGAAGCAGGAGGGGGAATTTGGCAATCATTTTCACGGTCTTAGTCTACGCGAAAAGTCTAGCGGAGGGAACGCCCTTCCTTCTACCACTTTCGGGGGGGCATGATCGCGGCACGGCAAGAGCGGAACGGGTCGATCCAAACGGGCGTTTCCTCCTCTTGCCTTTCCTGGCTTCTCGGCAACCTTCCCGCCATGACGGCATTGCTCTCCCCTACTGACTACGGCGTGATTTTTGATCTCGACGGCGTCCTCATCGACTCGCACGATCAGCACGAACGCAGCTGGTTCCAGCTTGCCGACGAGATCGGCAAATCACTCACGAAAGATCAATTTACAGAATCCTTCGGCATGCGGAATGTCATGGCGATCCCCGATGTCTTTCAGTGGGCCGCTCCCGACGACCACGCCACCATCGCCGCGCTCGGGGACCGCAAAGAAGAACTTTATCGCGACCTCCTTGCCGCCGATGGGATCGCACCGCTCCCCGGAGTCGTCGCTCTGCTCGAATCTCTTTCCGCCGCAGGAATCCCCTTTTCCCTCGGGTCCTCGACCTCGCGGAAAAACATCGAGGTCTGCTTTGCCACGACCGGACTCGACCGCTTTTTCGGTCGCCGCTTCACCGGTGCCGAGGACGTCTCGCGGGGAAAACCCCATCCCGACGTCTTTCTCGAAGCCGCTGTGAAAATCTCGCGAGCCCCCGCCCGCTGCCTCGTCGTCGAAGACGCCCACGTCGGAGTTGAGGCCGGACTCGCCGCCGGCATGAAAGTCCTTGCCGTGACCACGACCCACCCGCAGGAGAGTTTTGCCAATACCGGCGTCAGCCGTATTGTGGCGAGCCTCACCGAAGTCGACGCTGATCTCGTCGTCACCCTGCTCTCGGCTACTTCGATTAGCAGTTGAGATCGATCCTCTTCCGTGTAGGAGTTTCCCCGCATCATCGAATCATCCCGTTCCCAGATCTGCCATGAGAGTCAAAGCATTCCCCGCCCTCGTTCCCGCCCCCGGTAAAGCCGAAGACATCGCTTCGGTTCCCTACGACGTTGTCAATACCGAAGAAGCCCGCGCCCTTGCCGAAGGCCGTCCCAACAGCTTCCTCCGTGTCGTTCGCGCCGAGATCGAACTGCCCGTCGAGACCAATCCCTACAGCGACGCCGTCTACGAAAACTCAAAACGCAATTTCGAGCGTCTCCAGAGCGAAGGCCTTTTTGTCCGCGAACCCGAAGCCTGCGTCTACCTCTACCGCCAGATCATGAACGGACACGCACAGATCGGGATCACCCTCTGCTGCCACATCGAGGACTACGAGAACGACATCATCCGCAAACACGAAAAGACCCGCAAAGTCAAAGAGGACGACCGCACCCGCCTCACCGCGACCCTCAGCGCCAACACCGGTCCCGTCTTCTTAACCTACAAAGACGTCGCCGTCATCGACACCTTCGTGGACCAGTGGGTCACCGCACACGAACCCACGATTGACTTCATCGACGATGTCAAAGTTCAGCACACCGTCTGGCGTGTCACCGGCCCCGATGCCGCCCCCATCCTCAGCGCCCTCGGGGA
>JAGPCC010000336.1 GCA_018058245.1 Verrucomicrobiales bacterium | reverse complement strand
GAGAAGATTCGGTTGGGTAGGTTAGGGACGGTTCAGGCGATGGCCGCGACCGCTTTTGCGGCAGCGTCAGCGAGGGTATCAGCCGAAATGAGAGCGACCGATGAGTTGGCGAGAGTTTCTTTTCCGGCGGCAACGTTGTTTCCTTCCAGGCGAACCACGAGCGGGATATTCAAATCCACTTCCTGGCAGGCAGCAACGATGCCTTTGGCGATCACATCACAGTCCATAATTCCTCCGAAGATATTCACGAGGATCGCTTTTACTTTGGGATCGCTCAGGATGATTTTGAACGCATTGCGCACTTGCTCCTGGGTAGCACCGCCCCCGACGTCGAGGAAGTTCGCGGGTTCGCCGCCGCAATGCTTGATGATGTCCATCGTCGCCATTGCGAGTCCGGCGCCATTGACGAGACAGGCGATGTTGCCGTCGAGTCCGATGTAGTTGAGATTAAATTTCGCAGCCTCGACCTCGCGGGGATCTTCCTCAGTCGGATCGTGCAGCGCGGCGATATCGGGGTGACGATAGAGCGCATTGTCATCGAAATCGAACTTCGCATCGAGCGCGAGAACACGACCGTCTGGAGTCGTCACGAGAGGATTTACCTCGACCATGGAGCAGTCACACTCCATGAAGAGACGGAACAAACCTTGAAGTAGCTTTCCGAACTGCTTTGCGATATCTCCGCTGAGTCCGAGCTTCGAGCACAGATTGCGAACTTCGTAGGGCTGGAGGCCGAGGAGCGGATGGATCACTTCGTGGAAAATCTTTTCGGGGGTATGCTCCGCGACCTCCTCGATATTCACGCCGCCTTCAGTGCTGGCAACAATGACAGGGGACCGGCTCTCCCGGTCCATGAGAATGGCGAGATAGTATTCTTTCTCGATATCGACCGCGTCGGCGATCATAATTTTGCTCACGAGCTTGCCTTCTTCACCGGTCTGGTGCGTGACCAGAACTTGTCCGATCATTTTTCCGGCAATCTCCGCAGCTTCGTCGGGAGTCTGGACGAGATGGACGCCTCCCTGGAAGCCGTTCTTAAAGGTTCCTTTTCCCCGTCCACCGGCATGGACCTGAGCTTTGACGACGATGTTGGAACCGATTTCGATGGCAGCAGCTTTTGCCTCCGCCTCGTTGTCAGCGACCTTCCCCCGGGGGGTAGCGACACCGAATTTTTCAAAAAGTTCTTTGGCCTGGTATTCGTGGATATTCATGGAGCGAAGCGATGCTCTGCGCAGAGCGCGGCAACTTACAAAGTCGCCCTGTATGGTCAAGGTGTAACTGAACTGATAGCCGTACCAATTTCGACGAATACTCCCTGACAATCACAGGTACCGCCTGACAGGGTATCATGGGGCATCCAACCCTGTTCGTGGAAAACGGACGACGGCTCAAAAATCGAGGAGAACCTCGGCACGGCGGTTCTGAGAACGACCACTCGGGTTGTCCGATCCATCAGGCAGGAAATTTGGCTTCCGTGGTTTTGCCGCACCAAAGGCTTCCGTTACGACCTGTTTTGGTTTCACCCCCATGGAAATCAAGATCTGTCGGATCGCTTCGGCCCGCTTGTTACTCAAAGCGATGTTGTAATCGTCCGTTCCGAGAGCATCGGCGTGACCATTGATCCGGATGACTCTTTCCTCTCCCTGGGCAAGGATATCGGCCACAATTGCGAGCTGACGACTCGTCCTCGGAGTCAGACCAGACTCGTCAAATTCAAAATAGAGCACGAGGGAGTCTCCCCCGGATGGATCATCGACGATGGGGCTGTAGGCGACATCACCGCCGCCCGCTTTTTCGGAAAGCGCGGAAAGGACCTTCGAAAAGGTCAAACCGTTTACTTTCCAGCCCTTGTCGATCTGACCGAGCTCCAAGGCAAACTCCGAGGTTCCGCCATCGGACTGCACTCGGGTGAGGACCCAAGTGATATCATCACGCGACAAGGTCACCACGAGAGGCCGGTCTTCTTTCAGCACAAATTTGCCCTCCTCGATCGCGATCATGAGAGCCGCGACCCGCTCGTCGGTCACGGTGGACGGGTCCGACAACTTCCGCGCGAGGTTAAAATCACGTTGAATTACGGCTTTGGAAAAGGCGTGCGCTACGGTCAGGGCATCCGCGTTCTGGTCGGGTGTTGCCTCTGCGCCTGCGTTCGGCACCGCTACACTGGTCGCAGGCGACCCATCCACCGGCATGTCCGCACTGCGGGTAAGGGTCAGATCGAGCGGAAAGCTGATTTTCGTGATATCGAGGGATTCCCCCTCCACCGTGGTGAGATCCGCGTAGAGTTGCTGCGCCGTTGCAGTCCCGTTCGTCGGCACAAAGTTGAGAGCCCAGCGGAGTCCATCGGCCGATTTCGAGATTTCGGTATAGGGTTTTGCGGTATCGAGCTTTAGTCCTGGATTCTCGACTAGCTTCTGAACGTGGGGCCTGATCGGTTCCGCGATCGCCTCAGGGCCGGTCACCTGCAAGAATCCCTGAAAGTCCTTTGCGCCAATCTTTTCCGCAAGCGCGGTTAGGGCCGCCTCAGGGGATTTGAAAATACCAGGTTTCGCCACCGCAGGGGCATCCACGACTACAGGTTTCACCGGTTCTGGCTTAGATTCCGGTTTTGGATCTGATTTCGGTTTCGCCAGGGCCGGTTGATCTTTCGGCATATCATCGGGTTCCGGCGGGATGACCGTGGTCTCCTGCCCCGAAGTCTTCTCTACTACCTCGGTTTTTTTCCCGCAAGTGTTTAGCGTAAAGATGGAAATGCCCGTACCGACAAGAATGATTCCGAAAAAGATGAGTGCGGTGGTCTTGTTCATAGCAGGGAAAATACTGCCCGGGATCGGACAAGGAACAATTTAGCAGAATGCCCCGCATTCGAAACCAAAAACTAAGCAATGCGTAAGAGACAATTTTAGAGAACTGATTCGATACCGGTATTCTTTTTCAGATCGATCAAAAGTGAGTCGGAACAACTGACGATTTCGGATCGTTCTTTCAAATCCCGGATCGAAAGGGTCGGATATTCCGCCCCGACGACGATGCCAAAACGCGCTCCGGATTGCTCGGCCGCCTGGAACTGCTTTGCGATTTTTGCCGGAGCGAGCGACGAAAGGATGCGATACCCGGCCGTCCGGAGCTGCTGGGCGATGGCGACGGCCTCGTTTTGTCTTTCTGGATCGGCGAGGATGATATATCCATCGACCTCCTGATGGCTCGCGATTCCTTTTTCGAGCAAGGCATTCGCCGCCGGTGTCTCCCGGATGAGGTCCGTGATGACCATATCGCCCATCGCAAACCCACAAGCGGTCATCTCCACCCCGCCAATGAGTTGGATCAACTGATCGTATCGCCCGCCGCCGGCGACGGCCCGCATCCCCTTGCCCAGATCAAACACTTCGAAAACTGGACCTGTGTAGTAGGCGAGACCTCGCACGATGCCAAGATCAACCTCGACAAATTTGTCCATTCCTCGTGCCGAAAGATTTTCGAGAATGCTCTGAATCGCAGGCGAAACCTCGGCACCCGCGGCGATAAATTCACGGATTTTTACAATCGTAAGGCCAAAGGCGGCGAGTTGTTCCTCAACTTTCTCGACAGGGGTTCGCTCCATCTTGTCAATCGCTTGGAGAAAGGTGGTCACGTCCTCGCCTTCCACTCCGTTTCGGGAAGCAAAATCGACCCAGGCGCTTCGGTCGCTCACACGGATCCGAAAATCGTCTTCCGAGAACCCGAGCTCCCGCATCAGGTCAATCGCTAGGGCGATCAATTCTGCATCGGCGAGCACGGAATCTTCTCCCAGAATATCACAATTGAATTGGTAGAACTCGCGTCCTCGTCCCTTTTGATGTTTTTCGTAGCGAAAAAACTGTCCAATCGAAAACCAACGCAAGGGCTTCCGAAAATCACGCTGTCGTGCCGCTGCCATGCGCGCCAATGTCGGAGTGAGTTCGGGGCGCATCGAAACATCCCGCTCCCCCTTGTCTTCAAAACAGAAGAGTTGATTTACGATTTCCGCGCCGCTCTTTCGTTTGTAGAGATCGGTCGGTTCGAGGATGGGGCCTTCGTATTCGACAAAACCATAGCGTCTTGCGATCCGCCTCCAGATGTCAAAGACATGATTTCTCGCCGCACATTCGTCGGGGTAGAAATCACGGAATCCGGGGAGAGTCTGGAATCGTTGCGCCATAGGGAAGATTGTAGAGCAAAATTGGCAGATCGCGAGCACGGGCCGCGCACGCTACCCCAAACGCGGCTTATCCGAAAACGATCGTTCGATTCGCATGCACGAGAGTGCGGCGATTGAGATGGAGCCAAACGGCCCGGCTCAGCACACTCTGCTCGAGGGCGCGTCCCTTGCGGATAAAATCTTGAACCGCATCGCTGTGCGAGACGGAGGTAACGCCCTGCACGATGATTGGACCCTCGTCGAGATCTTCGGTCACGTAGTGACTCGTCGCCCCGACCAACTTCACGCCCCGTCGATGCGCGGAATGGTAGGGTTTTGCACCCGGAAACGCAGGAAGGAACGAATGATGAATATTGATGATCCGATTCGGGAAGGCATCCGTCATTCTCGAACTAAGAATTTGCATGTAGCGAGCGAGCACCACGAGATCGATGCGATGCTCCCGAAGCAACTCGATCTCGGCAATTTCCTGGTCTTCTTTGGTGTCCTTTGTGATCGGAAAATGGTGAAATGGAATCCCGAAACGTTCCGCAACCCCTCGGAGATCCTCCCGATTGCTCGCGATGAGCGGAATCTCCATATCCAATTCCCCACTTTCGTGGCGGGAAAGGAGATCATAGAAGCAGTGATTGTCCTTCGTTACAAAAAGGGCGATGCGCGGGGTAATGTCCGAGAAGTGAAGCTCCCACTTCATCGAAAAACGGTCGATGAGAGGTTTCAGACCCGCGACAATGGCTTCTCTAGGC
>JAGPCC010000089.1 GCA_018058245.1 Verrucomicrobiales bacterium | reverse complement strand
TCCATTCGCGTGAGGCATTACAAAATCACCGCGATGAAGGCAATAGTCCCAATCTCCCCATCCCTGCGGAATCGCGAGGCGTTTCTGAATGTAGTCTTTCAACTCCATGCCACTGACATTGCGGAGAACGATGCTGGCGATATGAGGCGAAGGGGAGGAATAGGAATACCCTGCCCCAGGATCACACCAAAGCGGCACGTCGAGGGAGGAGCGATCGAGATCACGGATATTCTGACCCGGAACGGGTTTCAGTGCCTGCGGTTTTGCGACCCCTTTCTGATACCCAGTCGGCCCCTTGCCCTCTCCCCAGTATCCAGCGGTCATGCACAGCAATTGCCCGAGCGATATTTCTGCCTTTCGAGGATCATTGAGCGGGAGGGCCTGCGGCAAAAATGACTCCTGAAAAACTTTGGTATCGAGTCCCTCCGGGATCTTTTCGTTGAACTCGGCCAGCATGATCCCACACGCGATGCTGCAAAACGCCTTTCCGGTGGAGGCCATATCCGGATTGGCATTGCGGCTCGCCCTCCCGAAGTACCGTTCAAAAACGAGATAACCGTTTCGAACGACAAGAAGACCGCCGTTCGGAGTCGAATTCATCGTCACCTGCCAGGCCGGATCGAGTTTGGAAAGGTCCAGTCCGGCGAGTTCCCGCGCCTCGGTTTCGCTTTTTGCCTCCCGCCAGCCACCATCCCGATCCGGGACCGGGAAATAGGGATCTTCTCCATGAAGAACGGAGCTAAGAAGGACACAGATCAGTGACAGGCGGAAGGTCATATTTTCCAAGAAAAATCCCGTATCAAACCGAGTGCGACTTGATACGGGAAACGATCGGTTCAATCGGAGTCCTATAGGGCGATCACTTGATCATCCCATCGATGACAGGGCGATCACTTGATCGTTCCGTTGAAACCCGCCTTGTTCAGAGCTTCGGCGAGTTCTTTGGTGCTGAAGTCTCCCTCGACGGTGAATGTCTCGACGTTCTTCTCGGCCGTATGGGAGGTCACTCCGGCAACGCTCTTGACCGCCTTTTCGACGGCGGTCACACATTTGCCACAGCAGAGGTGAACTGTCCCGACGGTAGCGGACTTGACTTTCGCATCCTTGACGGGGGCGAGCTCTGCACCTTCTCCATAATAGCCAGCGGCAAGAAGTGCCTCTGTCGCTTTTTTCACATTGGCTTCGTTGGAGGCAGTGATAACAACCTCTTCCCCGTCTACTGCAGCAGTGGCACCGGCCCCTGTGATCGCTTTTTCAATCCCTTTGACACAGCTTTTGCAGCAGTTATGCACCCCGGTAAGAGTGACAGAAGATTCCGCGTGAAGAGGAAAAGTGAAAGCAGCAAGAGCTGCCACGGCGAGGGAGAGCTGGATCATTTTCATCTGGCAAATTCTAAACGCCAATCTCTCAAAATCCAGCAACGGATTCGCGTAGCCCTCCGCAGGCGAGAAGGAAGAGAGACCCCTCACGGACGGGGCATTCTGCGACTAAGCGCGAGCGCCCTTCTTTTTTCGGTGACGGCGCAGGAAAAACCCTCCTACTGCCAGTCCTAGAAAGCCCAGAGTGCCCGGTTCGGGAACGGCCGTGAGGGTAATCGATCCATTCGTGCCGCCGCCATAATTGATGAAGTATTTCATTCCAGCATCTACAAACGCTCCTTCGGCCAATCCATTAAAAGTTCCTGAAAGTGACCCGTAGTTTGCGATTGTGTAGACAGCATGAGGAGTAAAAGTCCCCGCGAAAGCAACACTCAGCATCGCATTTGCATCGATAGAAAGAGCACCACCGACATTGACGGTGTCGGAATTATCGATCGCACCCTGCACGACATCCACGAGCCAGGTGCTGCCAGATTGCAAGGTCAGATCCGTTGTTGCTCCGGCAAAGGTAAGGGTTCCGACCGTTGCGGGAGCTGCTCCCCCGTCCAGAAAACCGGCGATCGAGGTGTCCCCTCCCATCGTTCCCGTTCCCCCGAGGGTGGCACCGCTCGCGACAGTAATTGCGCCGGTGGAGAGGGTCTGATTCCCATTGATCGTGAGTCTGCCCTCATTCACCGCAGTCGGGCCGGTGTAGAGGTTGTCTCCCGCCAAAGTCAGAGTCCCACTTCCTTCCTTGATCAATCCGCCGGTGCCGGAAAGCACACCCTGGAAACTAGTATTTTCATCATTTGCTCCCACCTGAATGGAATTTGCTCCGAGAGCCACATTGTCCGATCCTTTGAGTCCGCCCAGAAGATAGGTGTTCGTTCCTGCTGCGGTAAAGGTCACTTGCTGACTTCCAGTTGTGCCGGTGTCCAGCGTACTGTTTTTCAAGGAATTGACGTGTCCGAGCGCAAGTGTCCCCGCAGACACAAGTGCTCCGCCGGTAAAGGTATTCTCGATGGCCAGTGTCAATGTCCCGGCACCTCCTTTTACCAGAGCCAGATTACCGGAGATCGTTCCATTGTAGGTGATCGTCCCGGTTTCATTGACGGTAAGAGTAGAAAGTGTTCCGCTGGTGTTCCGAAGCTCCGCCTTGGTCCCGGAATTCCCTTCGTTTCGCAGGCTTCCAACCGTCTGATTGAACCCGTTCAAGTCCACCGCAGCGTATTCGTCGTTATTGCTGCTGGTGAAATGAATGTCCAGCACCGTCGTCGTGGGCAGCACATCATGAGCACCCAAAAATACGGTTCCCCGCACAACTTCTGTTTGCCCACCCCAGGAATTCCCGGATCCGCTCAGATACAGCCCGCCAGTTCCGCTGAGTTCCCCGCTGAATCGAACATCATAGTTATTTCCTCCATCGCTGATCGTTCCGCTGACCGTCAGGATGCCTCCCTCCTGGACACCGATCCTGGCTTGATTTCCCGCCATGGTCACATTCCCCGCCCATTCAGCGGTCGCATTCTCCGTAACCTGCAGGGCGCCCCGATTCAACGTGGGCGCTCCCGGCCCAGTCGTTCCTGCCCCGGAAAGACTCAGCGATTCCCCTGTGACGGTAACTCCGTCGCCCAGCAACAGGACGGCGGAACTGGAAACGGAGGTTCCCCCACTGGTTGATCCGAGGGCATTGTTCGAAGTGATCAAAAGGATGCCCGAGGAAACGGAGGTCGATCCGGAATACGTATTTTCCCCGCCCAGAGCAAGGGTGCCGAGACCCAGTTTTTGAAGAGAACCCACGTTCACTGGAGTCGCGGTGCCATCGACATTGACAGTGCGATCCGCAATGGTGCCGGAAACGGTCAGGGTCGCATTCGTTCCTACCTCCATCCGGCCTGTCGCCGATCCCCCGGTACTGTTTCCAATTCCAATCGAGCGGTTCGCATCCAATGCAAACGTTGTCGTAGTCAAAATCCGCCCACTCGCAGCCAGCAGGATGGAATCGACTGTTGAAGGCAACGGAACAGCACCCAAATTCCGATCCGCGCTGATGCCAAGGTATCCTCCACCGGCGACGAGAGTCCTGCCGGAGTAGGTGTTGATTCCATTCAATATCAGCCGACCTCCCCCGTTGAAAGAAATGCCGGCGGCAACGGAATTGCCGAACGCGTTGTTCGCGATGACACCGTCAATCACGGTATCTCCTGTGCCAAAGAACTGCAGTTCCCGGCCCTGCGTGGTGTCGTCGTTCGAGAGAAAAACGCCGCCGCCCAAGGTCAGAGCCTTTCCACTCAGGAGATTGTTCGTGACTCCGGAAAGCGAACCCCGGTTCACGAAGGAACCGTTTACTGCGATCGATTCATCGCCGCTGACGGTCGAGCTCTGCGAAAGGAAAAAGTCATTCCCCAGCGTGCGAGTTCCTCCAACAGCTTGGAGCGTTCCCCCGGCCAGATCCACGGTACTCGTCCCGAAGGCCGCATCAATCCCTGCCGCAAGGATCCCTGCACTCAAACCTGTGAGGCCGCTGTAAGTATTCGTGCCCGATAGAAGGACAGTTCCCGCTCCCGTTTTCCACAAGTCAGACGCGGTCGTGTTGTCCCGAATCACCGAAGAAATGGCGAGGGCCTCGCTGGTGTTGTTCTGGGCGATACGCAGCCCATCACTAACCGCCCCCTGCAACTCCCCGCCACTGATGGTGGAACGATTTGCTCCGACGGCGGAGGTGACTAGAAGCATCCCCGAATCGATCGTGTGAACTCCGCTGAGCAACATCGTATAAGCGCCGAGAGTATTAAAACGCAGAGCATTGATCGCCGTCGAACTGAAGGCTACAGGATTGGACCCGGTAACATCCATGTTTCCGCCATTTGTCCATGTTGCGGTTCCCGTCGGAATCCAGCCAGTAAAAGCCGTGAGCACTCCGGACTGCGCGGTGATCAGGTCGGTACCGTTGAGCGTCGCCCCCACGAGAATTCCTCCGCTCACATTTCCTGCCCCACTGGGAGCATTGGTGAAAAGGATACTACCTCCCGACGCGGGGTTTTGAAGGAAGTTCACGATCCCCGCCGTATGGCTGTAAGGATTTGCCCCGCCAAAAGTAAGAGTGGTGACGGCACCGGCACCTGCGATGGAACTCACCGTATTGCTGCCTCCTGAAATCGTGAGGCTCTCCAGGGTCTGCATGTGGGAGAAACCACTCGCCGGAGTCAGCAGGGAAAAGGAACCACCGCCATTGGAATCCCCCAGGGTGAGCGTCGCTGCGGTATTGATTCGATTGCTGACTCCATTATTGTTCGCCGCAGTCAAACTGCCATCAACGAGACTGCCACCCCCGCTCACGACAAGTGCTGTCGTCGCGGATAAAGTTCCCGCTGCTCCATTGACCGACAATTCCCCTTCCCTGACTGTGGTCGTCCCGCTGTAGGTGTTCGCTCCGAAGAGATAGAGCCGTCCCGCTCCTTTTTTCATAAGGCTTCCGCCCACCCCGCGAATTCCGAGACCCACCTGAGTGGTGCCATTGTTGATCGTAAAGGTACGCGTGGCACCGCCGATCTCCAAGTATGGGGTGACTCCGCCACTGCTGGCCGCGAGGATATTACTGCTGCCCGTCCCTGTGACATCACCGTTCAGGGTGAGAACGGCCCCCGAGGAACCGTGATTGACCGTGATTGTCCGACCGGAGATCGTCAAACCGCCGCTTCCAATGACCACGTTGGTGACCGGGCTGCCGACGCCGCTGTTTCCTCCCACCAGGATATCCGCCCCGGTCATCACCAGAGTATTGATGTTCCAGTCCGCAGCATTGGCGGCGCTCCCGCTATTGATGACCACTTGATTCCCGCCGGAAAGCGTCATCGTACCGATCGTGATGTCACCGCTGTTTCCGCTCGCCGTGAGTCCGCCACTGAGTTGAGTGTACCTCGCAAAAGTCTGATCTCTCGTGAGGCCGGAGATGGTTCCTCCGTCGACGATGATGTTGGTCGTGGCGGCAGTCTGGCCTGTCTGACTGAAAGTCAAGGTGCCTCCCGTGTTGATTCGGAGATCACCCGCCACTGCGATGATTCCGGCCGACTTGCTCAAAGCAAGAGTTCCGCCATTCACAATGGTTTCCCCCGTGTAAGTGTTGGACTCGATCCCACCCAGGGTCAGGGTTCCCTCTCCGGTCTTGACGAGCGAGGCCGAAGTCGCGGCTCCGTTGTTGATGGTCGCGAGAATGTTCAGATTCGCTCCGTTGCCTGCGATATCAAAGGTACGACTCACCGTTCCAGCCACACCACTCAGGCTCACAAACGGTTCGACGACCCCTCCGGAGACTCGCTCGATCGTGGAGACACTGGTCCCACCTGTCGAAACGTTCCCGTTGAGAACGAGCTGACTCCCGCTGCTACCACTGCCGAGATAGATTTTACTTCCATCCAGAAAGAGCCCGCCGGATCCAATCGTGAGACTGGTGCGGACGGGTCCTCCATTCCCGAAAATCGTAAATCCGTTGGTGGTAGCACTCGATGAGCTGATCCCGTTCATTCCCGTGAGGCTCAGACTGCCAAACGTCTGGACGGAAGCGCTGTTCCCCACAAAAAGAGCATTACTTGCCCCGGAAAACGTGACCGAACCAATGTTCCAGTTCGAGCCGCTTCCAGAGTTAAACGTTCCGCCGTTGATCGTGAGAGACGCGAGGGTCTGTGTCACGGTAGCGATATCTGCATTCGGGCCGGTCCCATTGAATGCACTGGTCGATTGATTCATCGTCACCGCGGAGGTGGAAGCGATTTGATTCGTAGTGAGGTTCTCAAACGTCACAAACCCGCCATCAATGAGCAGATCGCCTGAGAGAGCTTCCGCTCCTCCGGTTTTGGCAAGATGCAATCGCCCACCGCTGACGGTTGCTTTTCCCGAATTGGTATTGGTGGACGCCCCGCTGAGAGTGAGCTGACCCGCTCCTGCCTTGGTCCAATTCGTGGTTCCGCCGATGATGGCAGAGATCGTTGCGGAAACATTGGTCGTGAGGAGCGAATTCGACAAGGTGAGGACATTGCTCCCGCCAATCGTATAAGATCCGCTGCCGGTCGTATTAAAAGTCAGATTCGCGATTGTGATGGAACCTCCCAGAGTCACCGTTCCGGCAGTTCCGGTTCCCGAACCAAAAATCGCATCACTGCCATCGATCCAGCTCTGATTGTTTAGTCCGCCCGTCTGATTGAACCAGTTCGGCAGGCCGACAGTCCAGGTGCCGGACCCATCCTGCGCACCAGCCGTGGCGTTGTTTGCATCCCACACGAGGATATCGGCACGGGAATGCAGCAGCGAGGCACTCCAGACGACAAGAACGACACCAATCAGGCGATTCTTGAGAAAAGAGAACATCGAGGAGGAAACTATGTCGAGACCGACCATTTGAGAGGCAACTATGCGAAAGAACCCTTACCATGAAATTTGCGACAGGCATCCGCAAACCGTTTTCCGCAAAAAATGCGCAATCCACGGGCTTTCAACGGTCGACACCGAAGGTTCGTTGCACCAGAAACATGCCGAGAGCCATCATCGGGACAAAAACGAGAGCTTCGGTCCTCAATTCGGCAAGGTTGGCGATCGCAGGCCCCGGACAAAACCCGCCCAGCCCCCATCCGATGCCAAAGATGACCGAACCGATGACGAGGTTCCGCGAGACGGGTTCGCAACTGGCACACTTCAGATTGGCCTTTTTCCGGACGAGAAAAGATCCCACGGCAAAAGTGAGAAGTGCTCCACCCATGACAAAAGCGAGCGTCGGGTCCCAGTCACCGCCGATATCCAGAAATCCGATGACACGCTCGGGATCGGTCATTCCCGAGAGAGCGAGTCCTGCGCCAAAAAGCATTCCGGCCAGAAATATAAGGATGCGCTTTTTCATCCTATTGTCCTGAAAGAGCGTTCCAAACCGCCACCGTAGCGATTCCAGAGACCATAAAAAGGAGAGTCGCGAGAATCGAGTCTCGCGCCCCCATTCCGATGCCGCAGACCCCGTGGCCGCTCGTGCAACCACCCCCGAGTCGCGTCCCGAAACCGACAAGCAGACCCGCGACGGCGTACACGACGAGAGACCGACCCTCTGGAATCCGAAAAACATCTGCCGATGCGACCATGGCAAAACAGATCCCAGCACCGGCGATCAATCCGAGCAAAAACAGGATCCGCCACCCTTTATCCGGAGTAGAAGATCGAAGTAGCCGTCCGAATACTCCCGAGATGCCCGGGATCTTCTGCGTCACCGCGTAGGCGAGGACACTCCCGAGTCCAATCAGCACACCGCCGGTCAGTCCATTCCACCATTCTGCTTTCATCGCTTTGATTCCGTCCACTTACTAAGAACCTCGTCCTCATGATTCGTCAACTCCGGGCGCATCTACGGCAACGATCGCCTTGGTTTTGGTGATCCTCTCTTGTAGAACTACCGGTATCCCATGAGCAAATCGCTACCCTACCTATTCCTCGCAGGCTTTCTGCTCTGCCACAACGCCCACGCAGAGAAAACCGCCCCCCGCTACAACGTCCTCTTCCTCATTTCTGACGATCTGACCTACACGGCCCTTTCCTGCTACGGAAACGAAATCTGCAAAACACCGAACATCGACCGCCTCGCCGCTGCCGGGACCCGCTTTACGAGATCGTATTGCAACGCCACCTACTGCGGGCCTTCCCGGGCCTCGTTTCTCTCCGGCTATTATCCCCACGCCACCGGCACTCTCGGTTACGACAATCCACGACCAAAAATCGGGGATCGGGCCACCTGGCCGCAGCATTTCAAAAACCACGGTGCTTACTCCGCCCGCGTCAGCAAACTCTTTCACATGGGTGTTCCCGGAGGAGTTGAAACGGGAGGAGAAGAGCACGAGCCCGACTTTTACAACGGTGCCGATGACGTTCTCTCCTGGAACGAGCGCTTCAACAGTCCCGGACCGGAATGGCGTGCCCCGGGCGACGGGGAAACCCTGGAAAACAATCCGGACGGGAAAAAACCAGTCATGGGAGGAAATACCTTCGTCGTCGTCGAAGCCGACGGGGATGATCTTGTTCATTCCGACGGAAAGACCGCACAGACCGCTGCGAAACTGATCGAAAAACACAAGAGCGAACGCTTCTGGATCGGCGTCGGTTTTGTCCGACCGCATGTGCCGTTTGTCTCGCCGCGCAAATATCATGAAGATTTCCAGCCCTATGAAAAATTGACCCTTCCGCCGAAACTGCCCGGTGATTGGGACGACATCCCGACACCGGGGATCAACTATAAAACCAGCGAGAACATGAAGATGGACCTCCGCCGGCAAAAGAAAGCACTCGGCGGTTATTATGCCTCGGTCGCCTACATGGACGCCCAGGTCGGCGTCGTCCTGGATGCCCTCGAAAAGTCCGGCGTGAGAGACGAGACCATCGTCATTTTTACGAGCGACCATGGTTATCACCTCGGCGAACATGACTTCTGGGCCAAAGTCAGTCTCCGCGACGAATCCGCCGGAGTCCCGTTGATCGTTTGTGTTCCGGGGAAAAAACCTGCCGTCTGTCATTCGCTCGTTGAATTGATCGATCTGTATCCGACGACTTCGGCCCTCTCAGGACTCCCCGTTCCGGAAAACATTCAGGGCCGCGATCTATCACCCCTCTTCGACGATCCCTCGCTCGAAGTCCGCGATGCAGCCTTCAGCGTAGCTCCGATGCGGAAGGGATTTCTCCTGCGAACGAACGACTACGCCTTTATCCAATACGGAGAGGATGCCTTCGGAGGAATCGAACTTTTTGACATGAAGAACGATCCCGGACAATTTACCAACCTCGCGTCCGCACCCGAGCAGCAGGAGCGAGTCGCCGCCTTTCGCCAAAAAATGGCGGACCGTCTTTTCGAAGTCCGAGACAATGACCTGCCGACCCAAAAACTTGAGGCAAAACTTCACTAACGGGAACGACGGTAAAAAATCCGGAAAATCAACCACATCAGGACAGGAAGGCCAGCACTAAGACCGATCGCAAGGCCGGGACGATCCACTCCCGTATCTCCGATCCAAGCGAAGACAAAAGACATCGGGAGACTCCCGGCACAGAGCGCCAGAAAAAAACGTCGAAACGGCATTCGGGACATTCCCGCCATCACCGCAATCACTTCCGGCAGCACCGGCATCCAGCGGGAAAGGGCGACGATCCACCCTCCCAGCTCCCCACCAAAGATTCGCTCCCCCTCTTCCAACCCTTCCGCCCCTGTCATCCAGAGCGCCGCCTTTCGACCGAGTCGCCGCGAGAGAGCATACGCGAGCACTCCCGAAGTGATCGATCCAAGTGCGGAGAAAAAACCACCCAGAAACCAACCATAGATGAGTCCCAATGCCGACATCACGATCGTACCGAGAATGGGCAAAAACAGGTCGATGACGAGCAACCCGATTCCTACGAGCCAAGCCCAAGCGCCGGTTGCACGCATCGCCGCGACAGTCTCATCAAACGACATCGATTTTTCAATCGCCTCCCCCCAGAGCAGAAACGGCGCGATCACGAGGAGGGCGAGGAGGAGAAATAGAAGGAGGAGACGTTTCATTTGCGCCCAGAATCGTGTTACCTAAGAACGCCCCCGAAGACTTGCACTCGTTATTTTATGAAACCCCGCCCCGAACCTGTTGATCCCTCCCGCCTCCACGAACTCGCTCACGCGGTCATCGCGGCGGCGAAATTCCCCATGCTGGCCACCGTCGATGAAACCCAGCATCCCAGAGTCCGCCCGGTCTCGCCGGTGCGAGTGGATGACGACTTCACCATCTATGTAGCAAATCTGGCTTCGTATCACAAAACCACGGAAATCGCCGCCAACCCAAAAGTCGAATTAGCCTACCTCGCGCCAGATCACGACCAGATCCGCATTTCCGGCAAGGCTGAAGTCGTCACCGATAGCGCCACGATCCAAGACATCTGGGAGAAGAACCCACTCCTCCGCCAATATCTCGGAACCCCGGAAAATCCCGAATTGATCCTCTACCGAATCGTCCCGGAAACCGTTCGTTTTATGCGCGAGTGGGCGCTGGACTATCACGAAGTCCCCTTCTGAAAAGAAACCCTGTTGACTCTCGGACCAGACCCTGTTGACTCTGACAAAATGAACGATTCTTCCAAGACGGTAGTTCCCGGTATCGCCAAAGTTGGCCTTGCCACGGCCATCGCAATCGTGGTAGCGAACATGATCGGTGTCGGGGTCTTTGGCAGCCTCGGTTTCCAGGTGGCGGGGATTCCGTCTGGGTTTCCGATCATGTTGCTCTGGCTCATCGGTGGGCTCGTTTCGTTTTGTGGTGCGGTTTGTTATGCGGAACTTGCCTCGATGTTTCCCAAGTCTGGCGGGGAGTATCATCTCCTCAGCCGCTCTTGGAACCCCTTCATCGGATTTCTCGCGGGCTGGCTTTCCGTCACCGTTGGATTTGCCGCCCCTGTCGCAGCGAATGCCTCGCTCCTCGGTGGTTATCTCGGGGAGATCACCGGCAAAGCCCCTGCTTGGTTTTCCATCCCGGTCGTTCTCCTCATCACACTCATCCACCTCGGAAAATTGAGCAATATCGGCCTGTTCCAGTCTGGATTCACCTATGCCAAAGTCGCCCTCATCCTCGTGCTCGGGGGGCTGGGATTTCTCATCGGAACCGCGCAACCGATCTCGTTTCTCCCGGTCGAGGGGGACGGAGACCTCATCGCTTCGAGCAGTTTTGCAATTTCACTTGTTTACGTTCTCTATGCCTACACCGGTTGGAACGCCGCCACCTACATGATGGATGAGGTGAAACACCCGGAAAAAACAGTGCCTCTCGCGCTGCTCATCGGAACACTGATCGTGACGGTGCTCTATCTTTTCATCAACGCAGCTTTCCTCTACTCGACCCCGATCCCGGACATGGCCGGGAAACCAGAGGTCGGTCTCGTCGCCGCCCAGTCCATCCTCGGGCCTCGGGGCGGCATAATCATGGGCATCCTCATCAGCTTCGGGCTCATTTCCACGATCAGTTCGATGACCTGGGCAGGCCCGCGCGTGACGGCGGCGATCGGACGCGATCACCGGCATTTTCGTTTCCTCAGTCGGAGAAATCAAAACGGAGTTCCAGCGCTCGCAGTGATCATCCAAGCCATCATCGTCATCTTCCTCGTCTACCGCGCTACTTTTTCCCAGCTGATCCACTATGTGCAGGCACTCCTCACGATTTCTTCGCTCATGGTCGTGATCGGCTTGATCCTACTCCGGATCCGACACCCCGAAATGCCACGTCCCTATCGAGCCTGGGGGTATCCGATCACCCCTCTGATTTTTGCGGGAGTCAGTCTCTATGTGTTGCGTTTCCAGATCCTGGAAATGCCCCGTGAATTTTGCTACGGCCTCGCCACCCTTGCGGTCGGTGCCGTGGTCTATTTACTCTTCGCTCGAAGAGGAGTAGAGGCAAATCAGAAGGATTCGTGATCTTTTTCGCGAAAAAGGTTCTCAAAAGGGGCATTTGAGCGAACAAATCACTTGCAGTAGATAGTTAATATTCCTTAAATAAGAACTCGTTCCTCACCTTCGTCTTCCCCAGTCCCTTGACTGACCCGCCGCCACCCTCAATGAAGCCTGTTTCCGGACCGGATGTCTCCTCGAGTCATCCGCCGAATGTCTTTGGCATGCCCGGAGGCTCCATTTTTGGACCGGGTTTGAAAGGCCCTGTCAAAGTAGCGTCGCACCATGCTGCACCAGAGTCCATCCCCCCCCTTTTTGATTGGACGACCGCGACCGATCATCTACCGTATGGATTCATTCTTTTAGGACCCGGACAGGAGCTACTGCATGAAAATGCGACCTGCCACCGCATGCTGGGTTACGGCGTGAAGGAGCGCGGAGGTATCGAGGAGTGGCTCTCTGCAGCCTGTCCCGACTCCCGCCACCGGGAGAGAGTGATCAATTCTTGGCGCGAACACATATGGAGAAATCAACTTACCCGAACGTTTACGCTGAAAACGGCTGCCCAGAAGGTGAAAGAGATCGAGTTCCGGTCTTCACTCCTTCCGGATGGCGGTATCACGCTCACCTTAGAGGATGTCACGGAGAAGAGGCGGACCGAAGAAAATTCTCGGCATGGCAAATTGAAGTTTCGCGCGCTTTTCTTGCACTCGGAGACCGGAACCGTGTTGGTCGACCGCACCGGTCGGATCATTGATGCCAATGCCGCGTTTGTTTCCCTATCAGGGATCAGCGTAAAGGATCTGAGACTCTCCTCTCTCTCCGAACTCCTCCACCCAAAGGAAGCCGCCGAACTGGCCGGACTCGTAGACACCTTCACAGCCACCACTGATCGCGGCAGCGACCGGTCGGCCACGCTCGATGTCTGGTTGCGAACTCGGCAAAAGGAGAAACGCTCCCGTGTCACCTATTGCCCCATCGGGGAGGCCGACGGCCAGACGTCCATGGGGATTTATCTCTTTTCCCCGGTCGAGTCTGCCACTGAGACCGAAAAACTTACGGCCCGCCTTCGCAACGTTTCGATCAAAGCCCAGGCCCTTCTCCAAGCAACACCCGATCTCATCCTGCTGGTGGATCACGATGGCATCATCGCCGACTTTGCGCCGCCCTCTTCCCCGTGGAAAGAACTAAAACCGAGTGATTCTTGGTGTCGTCAGCCGGCGGAGACAGTCTGGCCGGTGTTCGGCAACCTCTTCCAACAGTGCCGGCGTCAGGTCTGTGAGGAAGGCCGCACAATCCATGCGGACATCCGGGGACCAGAAAACGACGGTTTTGAGTTCGCTGTGAGCCTCTCACCCTGCGGAGACGATCAAGTCCTTGCGGTCATCCGCAATCAGTCCGAGATCCGCTCCCTCAGAGAGCGTGACTTCTGGCAACAAGGCGTTTTTCAAAACAGTCCGCAGCCCATCTTGCGACTCGACCCACAAGGAGTCATCACGAAGGCAAATGCCGCCGCAAATCAACTTTTCGGCGGGTCTGCCGAAAGTCTCACGGGCATCGAGTTTTGCCAGTTTTTTACGGCTGGAGAGAGCGCGCTGGACGAGGCACTCCATTGCGCCCGCTCGGGGATCGGAAACTGGACGAGCCACTCCCCCATGGTCTCCAGCAGCGGAAGGGATCTCAAGGCCACCGCTGAATTTCTGGCCCTCGAAGAAGGAGGGAAACCACACGGAACCCTTGTGTTTGTGGAGGAAAAGAAATCTGTGGCGGTCCTCTCCGCCCCGACCAAGACCAGTCACCCCATCAGTCGGAGCGAAAGACGGTCTCACGGCATCCGTAACCAGTTGCAGTTGATCACCAGCCTCTTCAGCCTCGAACCGCAAGGCAAGGCCGCACGGGACGCTTTTTTGAGATGGCAGATCCGTCTCCGCTCTATGGCGCAGGCCTCTCCCTTCGATCAGTCCGACGACGTTTGGGTATTCCCTCTGCTGCGAAATCTGGCAGATGACGTCTGCTCTCTCATCGGGCGCGGTCCGGGCCGGAAAGAGGTCATCATCACCGGAAACGAAGAAATCACCCTCGATTTGCAAACCGCAGCCCCCTTCAGTCTCCTCATCGGCGAACTGATGCGACTCGTGCTTGCCACCCGCCAAACCGGGCCAGGGCCTGAACTCTACGTAAATCTCCGCCCACACGGGGGCGGTGGATTCCAAATCACGGTGAGGCCGGGCACCAACCGGAAATTTATTTTCACCGATCGCGACAGCGAAGTCGAAATCCTCGAATTACTCACGGAACAAATTCAAGGTCGCCTCGAGGCTACCGATCAACAGAATCCGGCCAACGAATGGGTGCTCATCCTCCCGCCGATTCCACGCTGATCGCCCCACCCGCCTCGATTCGCTTTCAAAAGCGATCAGTTGGGGAATTTCATTTGTTAATCAGGCTGATTTAACTGTAGCGTGGCGACGCCAGCGAAGACACAGAATGGACGAACTCCCCGCAAACCGACTACGTATCATGATCGTGGAAAACGATCGCGTAACGGCCCGCGATCTGGAGGGAATCCTCCGTCGACGTGGATTTTTTGTTTCTGGAGTCGCCTCCTCCGCCTCAGAGGCTCTCGCCCTGTTGCAGGGGGAGAAACCGGATCTGGTACTCCTCGACATCCAACTCGACGAAGGTGACGGGATCGAACTCGCTTGCCAATTACGAGAATTACATGGAATCCCCTCTCTGTTCATCACGGGATATTCGGAAGAGAGCATTCTGGAACAGGCAAAACGCGCAGATCCCGTCGCTTTTCTTCGGAAACCGTTTAGTGATGCCGAATTAGTCGCTTGCCTTGAGGCTGTCGTCGAACGCCACACCGCCGGCGAGCGGCTCTCACTTCGGCTGCCCGGGCTCCGAGCGGTTTCGCATCAGTTACCCCAGGCGGTCATCGCATCAGATCTCAGCGGCAGAGTCGTCTACCTGAACCCCTCCGCCGTTTCCCTATCGGGATGGGCAGCATCTGAGGCGGTGGGAAGCACCTTGGCAACTGTCATTCCCCTAGAAGAGGGTGGAATCCCATCGGATGCCGCAGGCGATGCGAACTTGGTTCGCGAGGTAACGCTGCGAACAAAATCGGGGCACCGCGTCGCCGTCGAGGAGCGCTCGGTGCCGATCCGAACGGCAGATGGTGAAGCCGTCGGTCTGGTCTCTGTGCTCGCTCCCGTAGCAACTCCGAGTCTCCCGGAGACGGAACCTGCCGCCGTGCCCGCTCCTGTGATCCCACCGGATCCGGAAGCCCCTACAACAACCCTCCCCCCCGCCCGCAGCGAAGCACTTAGAAAAATCGCCTCGCTCGCGAGCGACCCTGCTTTCAGGGACCTACTTGCGAAAAAGAAACAGGGTCCGACTGCGGAACCTACCCTGATACCTGCCACGGAATCTGCCACGAATCCAGCCGTGTTACCCGCAGCGGTCATCACGGCGGCAGGGCCGGCCGCACAATCTGTCCTGCCGCCTTCCTCTTTCGCTCAGATCGAGGAAGTGGGTGATCCACTTCTCAAAATCGATGAAGACGGGATGATCCAATATGCCAACCAGGAGGCTCTACAAGTCTTTGCCCCCGGCCAGCGGCTCATCGGAACGGCGTTTCGCCATCATTTCAACTTGGACGACGCGGACCGCTACGAAGACCACTTCAACCGTCCTCTCGTCGATGGACGGCGGCACCGTTTCGATTTTCACGACTCCAACCGGGGCATGTGGTTCGAAGTGCGAGCCTACCCGACCGACGAGGGTGTCCTCGCGCTTTTTACCGACATCACCGCGACCCGACTCGAAGCGGCCGAACAGGTGCGCCAACAACGCCTCGAAGGCCTCGGACTACTCGCTCGGGGATTTGCGCACGATTTCAATAACTATCTCACGACATTAACCGGGAACATCAGTCTCGCTCGCGAGAAGCATCCCGATGATTCGGAGATGCAGTCCATGCTGGAAGAGGCCCAGACAGCCGCCTCGCGTGCCACAGGCCTCGTGCAGCAACTCATGACCTTCGCTCGGGGCGGGCGTCCTATTCGCGAGCGCACCCGCGTCGCGGATTTGATTCGGCGCATCCTCACCGAACACCGCATCCAACATCCCGAGATCCGTTATCAGTTTCAAGGAAGCGATACCGAGGTAATTGCCAACATCGATCCCGCTCAGATCGGGCGGCTCATCGAAAATCTCATTTCAAATTCGGCCGCAGCGATGCAAGGCGGCGGAGTCCTCATCCTACGAAGCTCGCGCATTCAGCCGGAGGATGTTCTCAGGATACGGAGCACCCATACCCCTTCGGACGAAGATCATCTCCTCATTGAGATCATCGATACCGGCCACGGGATGAGCGATCACGATCTCGAGCGGGTCTTCGAACCCTATTTCACCACCAAAAAGGCGAACAACGCGACCGGGATCGGACTCACGGTCTGTGAATCGATCGCCAAAGCTCACGGTGGATTTATCCAACTCCAGTCCAAGGAAGGCAAAGGAACCATCGCGACATTCTGTGCGCCAATCGGGCGGCGTCCAGATGATACCACGGTGCTGGAGGGATTCCCCGCCTATCCGAACTTTGACATTCCGAATCTCACTGCAGAACCGCCCCAGGCATCCCGCGACGATGCACTGCTGGTAGGCACCAGAATTCTGATCCTCGAAGACGACGCTCCCATCCGCAGGCTCATGGCGGCGACGCTGCGGCGCGCCGGTCACGAAGTGGTCGAGACCAAAGAGGGTCGCGAGACCATCGCCGTTTACACCGACGCGATGGAGCGTGGTGAACGCTTCCATCTTCTCATCTGCGACCTCACGATCGAGAATGGCGTCGGCGGAGTGGAAACGATGCGCCGTCTCCTCCAGATCGATCCAGATGTGCTCTCGATTGTCTCCAGCGGCTACTCGGATGCCCCGGCGATGTCGAGTCCCGCAGCATTCGGATTCAAGGGAGTGCTGCCGAAACCTTACGCACCTACGGAGCTACGCGCTGCGGTACACCGCATTCTCACGGCCCATCACATCATTCCGTGAGGGGGGAAAAGTGGGGCCGCAAAGGTAACGGAGTCGGTAGGCAAGACCGGGACTCTGAGGGGACTGCGGTATTCCTCATCAAAGATGGCGCGGACTGTTGGCCCTTCACCAAATTTTTTCGGATCGTTTTCCTGGGGCGTTGCCCCAGGCTGGTATAGCGGCGGGCCTTCGGCCCTTCAGAAAAAAGATTCACCCCACCAGCGAGGGCCGAAGGCCCGAACCCATATCAGACCGGGGCAACGCCCTGGGATACATCGTCCACCCTGCCGAAAGGGCTGAAAGTCCGCCCTATCGAGCCGATTCTCCCAAAACCTACGAAAAGCGGAAGGATTCTATCCCGACTTCCCGGCATTTTGACTC
>JAGPCC010000335.1 GCA_018058245.1 Verrucomicrobiales bacterium | reverse complement strand
GTCCACACCTGTCACCAAAAACGCCTCACGCGGTTCGCTCTGATCCCTAGAGGTTCGGAATCCCGCCCACTCGCCGTTTTCACTTATCCTGTCCCTTCTACTCCCGCCCCTCGTTTCATGTTTACCAATCTGTCCAGCAACCTCCAGGAAACGTTCAAGAAGCTCCGTGGCCACGGAAAGATCAGCGAAAAAAACATCTCCGATGCCCTCCGGGAAGTGCGCCTGGCTCTCCTCGAGGCCGATGTCGAGTTCTCCGTCGCAAAAGACTTCATTGCGAGAGTCAAAGAGAAAGCACTCGGTGAAACGGTGCTGCGCAGCATCCAACCGGGTCAGCAGATCGTCAAAATTTTCAACGATGAAATCACGGAGTTACTCGGGGGAAATGCGGCCCCGCTCGATCTGAATCCACCAGCCCGACTCCTCATCGTCGGACTGAACGGAGCGGGGAAAACGACGACTTCTGCCAAACTCGCTCTCCATTTGCGAAAGGAGGGGCGTCGTCCTCTCCTCGTCGCCTGTGACCTCTATCGCCCCGCCGCGATAGAACAGCTGGTCACTCTCGGGAAACAAATCGACATCCCGGTGTTCCGCCCGGAGCCGGGAGAAAAAGACGTTCTCAAGGTCGCCAAAGCAGCCCTCAAATGGGCCGAAGACCAAAATGGCACCGTGATCATTTTTGATACCGCAGGACGCCAGGAAGTCGACAACGCTCTCGTCGCCGAGCTCAAAGGACTCCACCAGTTTCTTCAACCAAAGGAAACCCTCCTCGTCGCCGACTCTGCGACCGGGCAGCAGGCGGTCAGTGTCGCAAAACGCTTTGACGACGAGATCGGACTGACCGGACTCATCCTGACAAAACTCGACGGTGACGCCCGCGGTGGCGCGGCTCTCTCGATGCGCAGTGTGACCGGTAAACCGATCAAGTTTGTCGGAGTCGGCGAAAAACTCGCGGACCTCGAAGCCTTTGTCCCCGACCGGATGGCAGGCCGTATCCTCGGCATGGGAGACATCGTTGGTCTCGTCGAGCGCGCCGCCGAAGCGATCGATGAGGACGAAGCGATGCAAATGGCAAAGCGGATGCAGCAGTCGAACTTCGACTTCAATGACTTCCTCAGTCAGATCCGTATGATGAACCGCATGGGTGGCATGCAGAGTATCCTCGGGATGCTGCCCGGCATCGGTGACAAACTCAAAGGCGTCGATCTCGATGAAAAACGGATGAAACGCACCGAGGCAATCGTCCTTTCCATGACCGCAAAAGAGCGCACGCGACCCGAGATCATCAAAGCCTCGCGTCGTCGTCGCATCGCTCTCGGCAGCGGCGTCAGTGTCACCCAAGTGAACCAGTTGCTCAAACAATTTGGCCAGATGCGCAAGATGATGCGCAGCAAAGGAAAAATGAGCCAGATGATGAAGCAGTTCGGCGGCGGAAAAATGCCGTTCTGAGTCAGCTTTGCAATCGGCAGGAAACGACCAAAGGAAGCACCCCACCACGCAGGAAATCTTGATTTTCCGCGCGGCAGGGATTCTCTAGAATGTGAGGTCTACAAAACCTCTGGCACCGTATAAGGCTTGCGGTATTCGCGTGTCGCGAGAGCATTCGCCGCCGCATCGAGATCCCCATTTCCTTCGGCCCATTCCGTCTCCGGATTGAACTTCACCATCGGACCTGTCGTGATACCGTCAGCAGCCAAATCGACTCCGTTTGCCGCGAGATGGTCAGCCATCGATCCAAAGCGCTCGGTGAGCAAGGCATCGTCCTTGATGCGCTCAAGGACTTCGTCTTTCTTCAACTTCGCGCCGAGACGGTGAGAGATGAGTCCCGTGTGACAAAGAGCACTGGAGATATGGGTTTCCTCACAATCGGCATACTGCTCTTCGACTTTCCGGCTCTTCACTGCGTGAATGAAGTTCTCGAAAATGTCGTCTGATTTGAATGGTTCTGGAGTCGGGAGGTCTTTTCCAGCGAGGTCTTTGACTTTCACTTTTCCACCCGCATCCGTGAAGAGGAATCCGTTTTCACAGGCGACCACAACGGAGATCCCACTCATTCCAGGAAACTCGTCGGGATCATTCATATTTTTGCCCCAGTCGTTTTCCTGGAACTCTTTTGCTTTCGGCAGGCCGCGGGTTTCAAAAATCAAAGGAGCTGCATCGTAGTCGTGATACACGATCTGCGTATTCGGTGTCTGGCCGTCGTCGTCGTAGCCAAGACGACCGCCGATGGACAGGGAACGGGGTGCGATTTTGTCTTCCCCAAGGAACCAGCGAGCCACATCCATCTGGTGAATCCCCTGATTTCCCATATCTCCATTTCCATAGGCGTAGAACCAATGCCAATCGTAGTGGAACTTCTTCCGTCCAAGAGGTGACTCCATCTCCGCCGGACCACACCAGAGATCATAATTGACACCTGCGGGGATCTCACCGCCGCCTCCTTTTCCGATCGAGGGACGGGGTTTGTAGCACATCCCTTTGACGTATTTGATTTTCCCGAGATTGCCATCCTTTACATATTTCACGGCCGCTTGGATGGATCCCAGAGAGCGGCTCTGCGTCCCTCCCTGACAGATTTTCCCTTCTTTCCGGGCGAGTTTTACAAGTTGGCGACCCTCCCAGACATTGTGGGAAATCGGCTTCTCCACATAGACATCCTTGCCAGCCTGAATCGCCCAGATCCCAGTGAGGGTGTGCCAGTGATTCGGAGTCGCGGTCGAGACCGCATCGATATTGCCCTTTTCGAACATATCCCGCATATCGCCAAAACCGTTCACTTCGATCTTCTGTGTGTCAGCGATCTTATTGACCCGGGCATCGAGCACCGTGGGATCGGTGTCACAGAGCGCCGTGATTCGGACTCCTTTCATCGTCGAAAACGCTCCCATATGCGCCTGCCCGCGTCCGTTCACGCCCACAATCCCGACTCGGATATCGTCATTGGCCCCGAGAACACGGGAGTTCGGCCAAGCGAGAGCAAGGCCAAAACCAGCTCCATATTTGAGAACTTGGCGACGATCGAGAGAGGGAAGTGATTCAGGAATGTTTGTCATAGTGTCTGTAGGATACAAAAGGTGCCCGCTTTCAGCAATAGAGAACCACTCCCGCACTTGCGGAATGGAGAGGGCCGCATGGAGGAAGCCGCCGAACTCGAGGACGGGAAAAACTCACTCCGATCCAGGGCGAGACAGGCCCGAGGTTCCTCGATCCTGAGGATCATGGACATTCTCCGTCCCCAACGATTTTGAAACGACTCCTTCTCCCGTAATCAAACAGGCTGTGAAACTGATAACGATCGCGCGAGGGAAGCGGGAAGATTTGGGTCAAATCTCCGGTTTCCGCAGCCGGGTTGAAGTACGCCTGATAGGCTGCTTTCTCCCGAAACGTTGCCGGGAAATAAGAAACCTGTCCGGTCCCCGCAAAAGAGGAAACAGATAACCTGGTCCCGGGAAATAGATAACCTGTCCCCGCAGATGGGTCCCGGGAAATAGATAACCTGTCCCCGCAGATGTCTCCCGCAGATGGTTTTGATTTCCAGCAGATTCGAGGAGGCCAGCAGATTTCGAATTGGACTCCATCTGCTGGCCTCCTCGAATCTGCTGGAGGAAATTGATAGCCTGTCCCCGTTTGATGTGTCATGTCCCCGTTTGAAGTGTCAATTTTTCGGTATTTCCCAATTCCCCGAAGCCATAGTGACGGTCGCTCTAGGCCTTAATCCTTAATCCTTAATCGAGGACCGATGGTGAAATTACGATTACAATTACGATCATAATTATAATCATGAGAGAGCCGATCAATTCTCATCCCGCTCTTTTCCGCAGTAGCGGACAGGGGTTTCTCAACTACCCGCGAGCGATGCGCATCGAGAGTAAATTAGGGACAAGTAAATTAGGGACAAGTAAATTAGGGACAGGCCCTAGGAAATTCGGGCCCTTAAATTAGGGACAGGCCCTAGGAAATTCGGGCCCTAGGAAATTCGTGGGCCGTTCCACGAGGACCTGACAGCGGTTGGAGCCGATTTTCAATTCTCTCACCGGAGGCCCTGCTGGATGCCCCCCCCCGCCGACCTCGGGCCTCCCCCCAAGAGCAGGAGCGCAGCGTCAAAGCCGAATGGATGAAAAAAGGAAATTTCTAGTAAAAGTGATAATCAATAATAATTAATATTTCTTATTGCCAAACCAAATCGGAGTTCTACGATTCAGACAGTTCTTTTCGCGCACCATGACCACTTCCAAGCCGGTTCTCTACTTCGCACTACTCTTTGTTCTGTCTGGAACAACGTCCTTCGCCCAGACAATCGTCATCAACGATTCCAACACAACCGTCAACTTGCCGCCCGGAATCGGACCAGGAGGAACGATCTCTTTTGCGGGTGACGTGATTGTTTCCGGGGCCAGAGCCGTAGAATTTGCTGGCACCCCTCCCGGTGTCACCCTCTCGTTTGGTGCAGGAACCACGACATCTTCCGATTCGAACGAAGCATTCTTTACGAATGACCCGTTTTCAGGCTCGTTCAACAACGCGGGGACGGTGAGCTCTGATAGTAGTATTGCCATCCTCTTCGATGAGGGCTTCACTGGCACCTTCACCAACTCAGGAACAGTCAATGCAGCCGGCGATGGCATTCAGGTCGATGATGAGCGCTTTACCGGAACGTTTATTCAATCGGGAACCATTACGGCAGGATTGGGGGAGGGTATTCTCTTCGATGCAGGCTTTACCGGCACTTTCACCAACTCGGGAACAGTCAATGCAGTCGACAATGGCATTGAAGTTGATAATGATAGCTTCGACGTAACGTTTATTCAATCCGGAAGCATTACCGCAGGAGGAGAGGGAATTCTCTTCGATGACGGCTTTACCGGCACCTTCACCAACTCGGGAACAGTCAATGCAGCCAGAAGTGGCATTGAAGTTGATAGTGATCGCTTCAACGGA
>JAGPCC010000334.1 GCA_018058245.1 Verrucomicrobiales bacterium | reverse complement strand
CTTCCGGATTTCCATCGCCACGGTTCATTGCAGAGATCACCGCGATCACTCCGCCTAATCCCACCGCCGACGGGATCCACACCAGCAGATAATTCAACGGCTTTTTCGCAAGCCATCGCACAAAGGCCCGTTTGTAAGTGAGCCGCGAACCATCGGGATTCACGACTTTCGCGCCGATGATTTTCTTCCCGAGAGTCGCCTGATATTTCCCCACCATCCAAGTATCATAAAAAATGCTAAACAAGAGCACCCCGAGCATCCCCAATCCGTACGTGATTCCCATCATCATCGTCATCCCGGTGAGTCCCTCGACACTCGTCGCGTCTGGATTCGCACCCTGCGTGCCGCTGTAGACCGCTGCGATGTAATAAGGGACCATGAAGATCCACGACGGAATCATCTTGATCATGTAGTCCAAGAGCGAGGCAAGACTTCTCCACCAAAAGCCCACATACTCTTCGCGCACCAAAGTCGCATCTTCGATCTTTACGGCGGCTCCCTCCATCATCTGTTGGAGAAACGCCTCCTTCTTGTCGGCACCGATGAGAGCCTTCCCGTACGGGATCATCTCGCCGATCGGATAAACCCGCCCCGACTGCGCACAGACACCGATTTCGACCGGATCATCCCCATTGTCGGTTGAAAAAAGGTTCCCCGCGATCTCACGGAACGGTGCCCAAGACGCCATGCCCTCTTGCCAGACCAACGATCTCGCTCGCACCTCACCACTGCGATTCAAACCCAACAGGGTAGAGTCATCGACTGGACCCTGTTGAGCTGCCAGTATATCCGTGTAGAACCATTTCGCCATGCTGAAAGAGTAGCGAGTGTTGGACCAGAAGGAACGGAAGTAAACCTTATTTCCACTCGGTCGTGCTTTTTCGAGCGACTTTCACCCGCCCTGAACCGGAGGCATCAACGCGACCTCATCGCCTTCCCGAAGGACCGAATCACGATTCGCGAATTCCGCATTCACCGCGAGGAGAAGCCGCTCGTCCCACACTTCCATTCCCGGGATCTCTCGGTAGATCTGTTCCAGGAGATCCCCCATCGTAGCATCGCCCTCAGCGCCAAGGCTCAATACGACGGTCCTCTCCTCCGATCCCGAAAGATCCTTCAGAACAGAAAAAAATAGCACTCGAATTTTCATACTTCTGCGTCGATCCACTCCTGCTTCAGAACTCCGATCACGGGAAGATTCCGATATTCCCCACGGTAGTCGAGACCGTATCCCACGACAAACTCGTCCTCGATCTCGAACCCGTGATAGTCGGCCTCGATCGACAGCGCCCTCGGTATTTTTTTGGAAAGCAACACCGCCGAGCGGACACTGCGAGGATTGCATTCCTCCCGAATCCGCCCCATGATCGCCGCAAGGGTGCGCCCCGAATCTAGAATATCGTCCAGCACAAGAACGTCGCGTCCCTCGACCCGAGGTAAATGACTTTGCTGAAACGTCACCGTGCCTGAACTGGATGTTTCGCCGTGATAACTCGCAACGGAGATCGAGTCCATCTGCAACGGAAGCCGAATTTCCCTCATCAAATCCGCGAGAAATAGCACGCCACCTTGCAAGACCGCCACGATCGTGAGAGATCCGCCGCGGTAATCTTCCGTGATCCGAGCCCCCATCTCCGCGATGCAGTTCCGTATCATTGTCTGATCAAAAAGAATACGCTCCAGTCTGTCGTCCATCGTTCTCCTATCACGCCGTACCCTCTCATCAGACTACGCTCCAGAAGGGCGGGCAACCAGAAAATTGACACCCGACACGAAATCGCTTTCCTTACCCTGCTAAATCCCCAACTCTCCCCTTCTTGGCCATGCCAAACTCAACGACCCGCACCATTAGCGAACTCCGCTGCGAATACCACGCCAGGACGCTAGCCCGCGACGATCTCGCTGCGTCTCCCATCCAGCAATTTGCGACCTGGTTTCAAGAAGCCCTCGACGCCGGAATCCTCGAGCCCAACGCCCTCACCCTCGCGACCATCGGCCTCGATGGATGGCCCAATTCCCGCACGCTCCTCATGAAAGACTTCGACGAGACCGGAGTCACCATTTACACCAACTATACCAGCCGCAAAGCGGCCGAACTAGACGCCAATCCCGCAGCCTCGCTCACCTTCCTCTGGAAAGAACTCGAACGTCAGGTCCATGTCCGCGGTCGCGTCGAAAAGACCACGCGTGAAGAATCGGCAGCGTATTTTTTCTCTCGGCCCTATGGCAGCCGGATCGGAGCGTGGGTGTCCAAACAGAGCCAAGTCATCCCGAATCGCACCTGGCTAGAGGAACGCTCCACCAAATACGAAACCCGCTACCCCGACACTGGCGCTGCCGATTGCGTCCCTCTACCCGACTTCTGGGGTGGGTTCCGCATCGTTCCCGAAACCGTAGAGTTCTGGCAAGGCCAACCTGGCCGTAAACACGACCGATTCCTTTATCGGAAAGACCATGAACAGAGCTGGACCCTTGCACGACTGAGTCCATGATAAGCCATCCCGAATCTGGGAATCTCCAATAGATTCTGTTTCAGCAGAAAAAATACTGTTCAAGTGTTGACATGCTCGGAAAAGAATCCGATATTGTTCCCATGAACAGAAAAAAACCAAAACGCAGGATTTTCAGTTTCATTTGGGATGGTTTGATCCACCTCGAAGACGGCAGCCAATGGCACCTCGCAGATCCGGATCGGATCCACGACGTCACTTGGTGGTACCCCGGTGATACCGTCGAGATGGATCAAAGCGGAGGCAATCTCCTCCTTTGCAATCGATCCCGCAGAGAAGCCGTCCCCATCGTTGCGGCAGAGGAAGTGACATTGAAACTCGCAGCGTAGGATAAGTGGTGGTGGCTTATAATAGGTTACACAGAATCTTGCCATCTTGGTTGCTTGCTATCGAGGAAAGAATCTTGGCACTTTTTCGGCGTATTCTTTGTAATTCGAGTATCGAGCTTTTAACCAATTTTCCTCGTGCCTCGCCTTCGCAATAAGGAACCCCTGCAACAGGATTGATGTCCCCAGAGCGGGAATACTGCCCCAACCAATACCCCAGCCGAATCCCATCGCCATCATTGCAGAATAAAGAGGGTGGCGCATACGAGCGTAGATCCCTGTGGTCACGAGTTCACTCTGAGATCGCGGTTTCGGTAGTGGAGTCAAGTTTCTCCCCAAGTCCCGCACCCCCGCCAACCCGATCCAGGCGGCATACATCCAGAGGACGATCCCCGTCACTACCGCGCCCCATCCCCACTCCTCCGCGTATCGGATTCCAGTGAACAGAATCCCTACGATCAGTACCATCTGCACCACTACCCATCCGATCCCCGGCGAACCGTTGTGATGGGTTTTAGGTTTTACCGTCATGTGGCAGGAGATTCAAAGGAACAATGAAAGGGCACCAAAGAACACGTTTTCAACGATCTCTGAAAAAATCGTAGCGTGTCATTCAACACTTTTCAAAAATAGAACGGACCGGAACTCCGGACATCGGATTCCTCGTCTTCTTCAGCGATCATATCGTCAATCTCCGCGGCAAAATCTTTCGACAAGTCCTCTTCTGGAGTGCTCTCTTCTGAAATTACCAGATCTTCGAGATCGGAGTCGTCTTCGCCTTCATCGTCTTCGTCTTCGCCCCCATCGGTATCGTCTTCATCAAATTCAAAGACGTTTAGGAGCTCTCCCGAGTCGTCGGCAGAAGAGGTTGGGTCGAAGTCGAACTCAAACTCAAAGGCTTCCCGCCTCGCGGCCGCCTTTGTCACAACACCGGATGGCCCCTGATCCGGCAACTCGGCTTGGTCTAAAGAGATTTCAGAGAAAAAATCACCCTCTTCACGATTCAACTCCTCCTCTGCGTCCCTCTCGAACGAATCCTCGATTTCAAAAACGGATCTAGAATCGGAGATTTTTTCCTCGGAGTCGTCTCTCGCTTCCTCACTCTCGTTGGGATCGACCGCTTCAAAAGGAGAATCTACCGGAACCCCCATCACGGCCCGACGCGGGAGCCTTTCCGGAAAGGATTCTTCGATTACAAACTCCGTTTCAGCTGTTTCGAGCGGTTCGAGTATTTCCCGTGGCTCTGGCTCTGGCTCTGGCTCTGGCTCTGGCTCTGGCTCTGGCTCTGGCTCTGGCTCTGGCTCTGGCTCGGCCTCCACTTCTGGCTCCACTTCTGGCTCCACTTCTGGCTCCACTTCTGGCTCCACTTCTGGCAAATCTCCAAGAAGTAGTTCCTCTTCCATGGGATCACTCTTCTCCTCTGCCGAAACCCGGCGCATTTCCGCCCTTTCTCGCGCCAGTTCCCGGAGGGATTTTACCGCAGATACCGCAGCGATCTCGACCTCCGGAAAACGCCCTGGAGCCACTTCCTCTAGAAGGTCCGTCAGTTCCTGATTGATTTCCTGCGCCCTTTTTCGAACCAGGCCGGCAGGCCTCTCCCCGTGCGATACCCCGACGAGGATAAAGTGATTCACGATCTCTCGCAGATAGATGAGCCGCTGTCCCCCGAGGTGGAGACTCTCGACCGCGCCCGTTTCGCCGAGATGGGCGACGAGCGCTTTCATCGCCCCGCTGGCACCGGCGACGAGAGCAGAGATCACTTCGATTGTCACTTCGCCTTCGGCGGAAATACCGGCGACGAGTGCCCCGCTGCGATCGACAATGAGCGCAGTCTCCAGCCCGGCATCCTCCGCAAACCGCCGCAAAAGGTCATCTGCACGATCTGCGACCTCTGCGCTGATATCGAGGGGTACGGCAGCCGAGAAGTCGCTCGCGTCCTGTTCTGATCCGTGTCCTTTGTTCATCGTCGAGGGATGTTCTCTGCTGAAAGGCGTTCCCCGCCAAAGCGCTACGGAGACAACTATAGATCAATTTACCGCCTCAAAGACAAGTGATCTTTCGGAAATATCGCTGACCTTTTCCGTTCGCGAGGTGCGTCGCAGAGTGGCATGA
>JAGPCC010000088.1 GCA_018058245.1 Verrucomicrobiales bacterium | reverse complement strand
ACACCTGACCTGCAAGTAGTCGGCTTGTCTAAATTATTGTAATTATTGAAAATGTCAAAATTATAATAATGTATAGACCTGGAAATTGCCCCTCTTTTTATACTCGGAAGAGAGTGCCCAGTTTACGACCGAGAATGACGCCTGCCCCTAGGATCGTGACGGCGAGGAATGCCATCGCCCAGACCCCGAGGGCGGAAGCGAGGTTCGGCCCGGTTCCGAGAGAGGAAATGAGCGCGTAAATGGCCTTCGTAATCGGATAGTGCTGCTGCTGCTCCGCGAGAATGAGGGAGTCGGAGACCTCCAGCATTGCGAAAGAGAACGCGAGGAGAGCCCCTGCGATGAGATTGGCGGTGATGAGAGGGAGGGTGACCTTGATCATCGCTCGGAGGGGTGGACACCCGAGGTTGCGGGCGGCCTCTTCGAGACTGATGCTGGTTTGCTGAAATCCTGCGGCAGCGGACCTCACGACATAGGGCAATCGACGGACGGCATAGGCGATCACGAGGATGATGACCGGATCCTCGTTGAGGATCAGAAAATGGAAGGGCTTACCTTCGCGCGTCATCGCGAGGTACCCGAAGGCGAGGACGAGACCAGGAACGGCGAGCGGGAGCATTGCCATGGCATCGAGAAATTGTCGTCCGGGGAGGCGGGTGCGCACCACGACATAAGCAATCCCAATGCCGAGGACGATATCGAGACCGGTCGCGAGCGACGCGTATTTCAGCGAATTGGCGATCGAGTGGATCGTGAGAGGATGTCCGAGCGCGTCTTCGTAGTGCTGACCGGTCAGAGAGGTCGGCAGGATCGTGCCATACCAGTCATTGGAGAGAGAGAGCAGAATGACACCGAGGTGAGGCAGCACGGCCACGAAAGTGACGAGACCGAATAGACCGACACAGAGTGCCGAGACGAGCGGCGAAGCGACACGAAGAGTCCGACCGGTCGAGGCGCGGCCCGAAGTGGCGAAGTTGTCCCTTCCGAAAAGCCATTTTCCAATCAGGTAAAAAATCACCGTCGCGACGAGCATGACGACCACGAGCGCGTAGGGGAAAGGATTCTCGCTAAGGTCTTTGATCCCGTCGAAAATCTGCACCGAGGTGACGCGGTCAAAGTCGAAGATGAGCGGAACCCCCAGTTCCGTGAAAGACCAGATAAAGATGATCGTGGCCCCCGCAAAAAGTCCGGGCATGATAAGGGGGAAGGTGATGCGGAAGAGCCGTCGCAGCCCGGTGCATCCGAGATTCTCAGCGGCCTCTTCCATCGCCGGGTCGAGATTTGCCAGTGCGGCAGTGATGTTCAGATAGGCGATGGGATACAGATGGAGTGCGTTCATGAGAACGATCCCGGCGAGGCGACCTTCACCGAGCCAGTCGAAGGGATTCGAGGCATCCATGATCCCGAGGTCGATGAGAAGGGAATTCAGCACTCCTGCCTGACCGAGGAATTGCCGGACCCCGAGCGCACCGACAAAAGGGGGGAGGATCAGGGGAATGAGGAGGAGCGAATTCAGGATCTCCTTCCCGCGGAACTGCCAGGTATTGCTCACTAGCGCGAGAGGCAACGCAATGAGGAGGCAGACAATCGTGGTGAAAAGCCCCATATAAAAGGAATTCACGAGCCCCTCGACGTAGAGGGGATTCCGGAAGACTTCCAAAAAATAGGCGGTGGTCAGAGAACCATCGGGCGCGAGAAATGCCTCCTGCACGGTCTGCCAGATAGGAAGCAGGAAAAAAAATACGAAAAAGAGCGTCGTAAAGGCGTAGATGGAGAGGGAGAGTTTTTTGTTCAAGGTGACCTCCTTTTTTCAGCGATTTCCACCGTATGCCTCAGCGATTTCCCGATATTTTTCCCGAAAAGATTCCGATAGAATCCTCCCCATCGCGACTTGTTTGACTTTGTCTCCGTCCTTCAGGCCCGGCACGATCTCCGCCGTCACGGTGTCGAAGGAGATCTCGCTGATGTCCTCGAAGCGGGCGAGCCCCTCCGGCGGCAGACCTGCTTCTCTCAGGGCGCGCCAGGCGGCGACTTGCTCCTCATGCGCGTCCATGCAGGCGGCCCGAATTACGAATCGCAGGGCACCGAAGAGGGGGCCAGTCCATTCGGGGTGGTAGGTGAAGTCGGCGCTGAGTTTGTAGGGATCGACTTCGGGATCGGTCATGAACGGTTGGTTCGCAGCGGTGTAAAAATCCCGGCGAATCGGCGGGCGACGCAGGGCAAAGCGCTTCGGACCACCTTCGGCTCCCACCCGGTAATTCCAGAGTTTCTGACCTTCCGTTGACAGGATAAACTCCAGAAAGCGGTGCGCCAGTTCCGGGTTTGGCGCTCCGCGCAACATTCCGATCGGATCGGCCCCGATGGATGTACCGTTGCGTGGCATTACAAAATGAATCCGTGATTTTCCGGTTTCCGGCGAGCGATAGATTTCGTTGAAGGTGCGTCCGTAAAAATCGATGCACATTCCTGCTGCGGCGTCTCCCATGGCCACATCGCGGGGCACCTTTGCGGCGGCGTCGGTGAAATAGCGACTGTTTGCACTGATTCGAACGATGAGACGCATCGCGTCGTCCCATCCGGCGCGTAGCGCAGCCGCTTCGGGGAGATGGCGCTCGCGCTGGAGAGTCTGGATCCTTTCTTGAACGAGCATCTCGAAGGCTTTGGTCGTTGAACCGGATTTTGTGGGATCCGCGAGAGCGATTTGACCAAAGAGGCGCGGGTCCTCGAGAGCTGACCAGGTGTCGGGGATTCCGGGAATCCCGAGGCGTGCGAAGGAATCGCTGTTGTAGCAGATCCCGAAGGCGGACAGCACGGTCCCGGCCCAGCGGAACTCTGGATCGCGAAAGGGTTCGCCGCTGACGGACTCGGGCATGACGGCATCGCTGAACCAGTCGGGGTGTTCTCTCGCGAGGGCACCCAGTCCGTATCTCCCGCTGTGATCAGTGGAAACGAGGACTCCGGCACCGGCCTGTCTTTCAAAATCGTAGGCACCACCTCCGAAAAAGAGATCGATGCCGACACCTGCGGTTGAGTCGAGAAATAATCGACGAGCTAGCGCAGCGCGGGCCTCCAATGTCTCCGTATTGAAGAGGGTTGGGTCGTTGACCTGACCCTCTTGGTTATGACCCTCTTGGTTTTGCTGCGTTGGGGTCGGGGTCTGACGGGGATTGGAAAACGCTTCCCGGATGGCGGAATCAAAGGGGAGATTTGTTTTTTCGCCCCATTCGTTTTCAAAACGAAGAGCGAATTCGGAACGGAGAAAGCGGGCGATCTCCGAAGTGCCGCCCGGCTGTCGCCAGTCGACGAAGACAGAGCGACCGTATTTTTCCTTCATGTGCCGTGTGAAGGCACGTGCGAATTCCGCCTGGATGGACTCGTTATGCGGTGTGATGATCACGAGTCTCTCGGCGTCGTGAGCGCTGACACGATTCTTCGGACCGTCCGGTCGGAAGAGGAAGGGTGCCGCAAGGACGGTGGCCAGCACAGCGAGGACGATGGAGAGGCGGAGGACCACAGGAAAAAGGGGAGTGAAAGGTCAGAGAGCGGGGAGGATGACGATATCCGCTGACTTCGCAGAGCTGTAGAAAGTCGATCCGGTATCGCGGATGACACGCCGGGGATTGAGTTCGGAAATGCGAACGGGAGCGACACAGCCCTCGCAGCGGAGGGAATATTGGGCGATCTCTCCGAGATAGATGGACTCTGTCAACTTCCCGGCGATCGCGTTCTGCTCCGGGCGAGAATGTTCAATCGAGAGACATTCCGGTCGGATCGAGAGGATCACGTTTTCGTCTGGAGCCGGTTTCCAGCCCGACAGGGTAACGTGCCCGGTCAGAATGCCCAAGGGAGTACGGACGCGGTAGGTTTCACCATTGATACCATCGAGCTGCCCTGGGATCAGATTGGTCTCGCCGATAAAACCCGCCACAAAGGCGGAATTCGGTCGTCGGTAAAGCTCCTCGGGTGAGCCGATCTGGGCGAGATTGCCGGACTCGAGAATCGCCAAACGATCAGCCATGGAGAGAGCCTCCTTCTGGTCATGGGTCACATAGATCGTGGTGAGTCCGAACTCTTTGCAAATGCGACGGATTTCACTTCTCATTTCGATGCGAAGTTTTGAATCGAGATTCGAGAGCGGTTCGTCGAGGAGGAGGCAGCGCGGGCGGATCACGAGGGCGCGGGCGAGAGCCACCCGTTGCTGCTGGCCACCGGAGAGTTCATTGACTTTCCTGCTACCGAGCCCCTCCATTTTCACCATCGCGAGAGCCTCCTCCACGCGGGATTTGATCTCGCTCTTGGGGATCTTTCTCTCCTCCAGTCCAAAAGCAACATTGCGAAAGACGTTGAGGTGCGGCCAGAGGGCGTAGCTCTGGAACATCATTCCCGTTTCGCGTTTGTGAGCCGGGAGAGAGGTGACGTCCTCTTCGCCGAAATGAATGCTGCCGCTGTCTGGTTCATTGAATCCGGCGATGGTCCGGAGCAGGGTCGTCTTGCCGCATCCCGAGGGACCGAGGAGGAAAAACAACTCTCCGGCACCGATCTCGAGGTCTAGGTGCTTCAGTGCGACGAGATCTCCGAAGCGTTTCACGAGTTGGCGAATGTGTAGGGAGACCATGGAGTGAGGGGCGGAACTCTCTGTAGCGAAAAGTGGACTAGTGAGCAAGGAATTTGGATGGACGGGATTCCCGGAGGTGCGTCATGATGCGACCTACAGGAGTAGGGAAAGAATTGACTTCGGCATTCAATCGCGGATGATCCACCTTCCATCGCAGGGAGGGTGCGCCTCCTCAAGTGCGAACTTTAACCTCCTACTTCTTCGTATTCTCGTCATGAAAGCCTCTTTCCTCATCGCTTCGGTTCTCGTTCTCAGCGCCAGTCTGATGCAGGCGGGAACCAAAGTTCTCCTGAAAACCAATCAGGGCGACATCACGCTGGAACTCAATGACGAGAAGGCTCCCGAAACGGTGAAGAATTTCCTTTCCTACGTGAAGGACGGCTTTTTTGATAAAACTGTATTCCATCGCGTGATTTCCGGTTTCATGGTGCAGGGTGGGGGGTTTGCCCTCAAGGAAGACGGTTCCATCGAGCAGAAAGAAACCAAGGCAGCGATCCAGAATGAAGCGAAAAACGGCCTCAAGAACGAGCGAGGCACAGTCGCGATGGCGAGAACGGGAGACCCGCACAGTGCCACGGCACAGTTTTTCATCAATCATGCTGACAATGGGAACCTCGACTACCCTTCGTTTGATGGCTGGGGGTACGCAGTCTTTGGGAAAGTCGTGAGCGGCATGGATGTCGTCGATAAAATCGCTGACCTACCGACCGGTTCCAAAAAACTGAAGGCTGGGTCCGGTGGAAAAACCAGTGAAGTCTCGATGGACGATGTTCCAGAGACCACCGTGGTGATCGAATCGGCACAAATTGTAAAGGAGTAATTCCTTCGCGAAAAACGGATCAAATTTATGAGTGAAAATACCGAAGCCCTGCCACGTGTCTTTTTTGACATGGCCGCAGGCGGAGAAAAGCTGGGACGCATCGTTATCGAACTGCGTTCAGATGTAGTGCCGAAGACGGCGGAGAATTTTCGGGCTTTGTGCACCGGGGAAAAAGGGATCAGCTATAAGGGCAGTCCTTTCCACCGTGTCATTCCGGATTTCATGTGCCAGGGCGGGGACATCACCCGAGGCGATGGAACCGGTGGCCAGTCCATCTACGGACGTCGTTTTGATGATGAAAACTTCATTCTCAAGCATACCGAGCCCGGTATGTTGAGCATGGCAAATGCCGGAAAAAACACCAACGGTTCCCAGTTTTTCATCACTACCGTTGTGACTGACTGGCTCGATAACGCCCACGTGGTGTTCGGCAAGGTTGTCGAAGGCATGGACGTGGTGAAGACCATCGAAGGATTTGGAGCCCGTTCCGGGAAGACTTCAAAAGCCATCGTCGTCGAAGACTGCGGGCAGCTCTGAGCCGTCAGATCTTTCGAATCAAAACTGTTTCTGTCGTCTCCGGAAAAATTTCCGGGGGCGACTTTTCATTTCCATGCGTAGCGTTTCCGTATGGGAAATCAGTATGATGCCGTGATCATCGGTTCCGGCCCGAACGGATTGTCTGCCGCAGTCAGGATCGCGCAGGAGGGAAAATCAGTTCTCGTGATCGAGGGGCATGCTCTTCCAGGGGGAGGCACCCGCACCGCTGAACTGACTCTGCCGGGATTCAAGCACGACGTCTGTTCCGCGATTCACCCCATGGGAGTCGCGTCTCCCTTTTTTCGGACCCTTCCGCTGGGGACTTTCGGACTGGAATGGATTCATCCCGAGATTCCGCTGGCTCATCCCTTCGAGGATTGTTCTGCCGCAGTGCTCCATCGATCGATGGAGGAGACGGCGCTTCAATTTGACTCCGATTCCGCCCGCAACTATCGCCGATTGTTCGGACCGCTGCTCCCGCATTTTGACGACCTGCTCGCCGATCTCCTTGCTCCGCCGAAAATTCCCTCCCATCCCATCGCAACGATGTCGTTTGGTTGCCGGGCGATACCCTCCGCGCTGGAAGCGGCGCGACTCTGGTTTCGTGATGAAAAGATGAGAGCGCTTCTCGTCGGAAACGCCGCCCATTCGTTACTCCCGCTCGACCGAATGTTGTCAACCAACGCGATCGGTCTGATGCTCATGCTCGCCGGACATGCCGCAGGATGGCCCTTGGCAAAGGGAGGTTCGTGCCGGATCACAGAGGCGCTCGTCGGATTACTAAAATCGTTGGGCGGGGAACTCGAAACGGGCCGTTCCGTTCGGGTCATGGCCGATCTCCCGAAGGCGAAGGTGTATCTCTTTGACACCAGTCCACGCGCTCTCGCGGACATTGCCGGGAATCAGCTACCGGGTTCCTACCGGGAAACGCTCTCTCGCTACCGTCACGCTCCCGGTATTTTCAAAATCGATTACGCCCTGAGTGAGGCAGTTCCCTGGAAAAATGATGCCTGTCTGCGAGCCGGTACCGTGCATCTCGGGGGATCTCTCGATGAAATGGTGCAATCGGAACGGGAGGTCAATCGGGGAATCCATCCAGAGCGGCCTTTTGTGCTGACCGCTCAGCAGAGTCTCTTTGATGATTCAAGGGCACCCGCAGGGAAGCACACCTTCTGGGCCTACTGCCATGTCCCGGCGGGATCTGAAATCGACATGACCGATGGGATCGAGGGTCAGATCGAACGATTTGCCCCCGGGTTTCGCGAGTTGGTATTGGCTCGTCATCGGATGAATTGCGCGGTCTACGAACGCTACAATCCCAATCTGGTCGGGGGCGATATCGTCGGCGGTGCCACCGACTGGCGACAACTGATGACACGACCGGCCTTCCGCATGAAACCGCACACCACGCCGAACCCTGCAATCTACCTTTGTTCCGCGTCCACCCCTCCGGGAGGTGGTGTCCACGGAATGTGCGGGTACTGGGCGGCTGGAGAAGCGCTGAAAACGTTGGGATGAGGAATTAGGAGACTCCAGGGAGGGAACCGTATCCGATGAGGCCTTTTTGAAATCCTGCATCCAGCTTAAAAACGTCGACTCCGCTGCCGTGGAGTCCCTTTTTACTCTTTCCGCGTGCCCCGAACATGTAGTGGGTTCCGTCGTTCCCTTGACCGAGGTAGATCATGACATGAGAAACCTTATGGCCGGAGTTATATGTGCCGCCCCAGAAGATGAGATCTCCAGGTTTGATTCCCTTTCGTCCGCCGACCTGGGAGGGGATCGATTTGGCATGTTGCAGAGTCCGGTTTTTCTTGAGCCAGGCATATTGATCAAAACTAGTCCGCGGGATGTCTTTGAACCCGATGTCGGAGAGCATGTACTGCATCGTTCCGGAACAATCGAGCCCTCCCTCACTCGGGTGATCCCCGCCGAATACGTAGGGAAGACCGAACCGGGAGATCTGCTCTGCCCGAGCGCGGATCACTTTGAGCAGCTCCAGCATTTCTTCTGATGGTTTGCCCGAACTGAAAAAGGAAACTTTGGAACGACCTTCTTTTCTTTGAAATCGATACCCTTCGTAGGGCAAGGAATAGGAGGGCGGAGAGTAGACGGGTTGTTGGAACGCGACGGTTTCTGGCAACTGGGAAATCTGATTCTGCGGTGGTGGCGAAGGCAATGGAGTATCACTTTTCCGCCGAAAAAGCTCGGCGTGGACAGGAGTTGCGGTAGCAAACGCGGCGAAGAGCACGAATGCGGCAATGGCGGAGGAAAGGGGATTGGGATGGTGCATTTGACCTTCTTTCGGTTGCATTATTTATAAATACCATAATTATTAATATTTATCAAACATTTTCATTGGCGCTTTGAGGATTGTCCGGATTTCTGAATCCTCAGACCGATCGCCGTGCGGGAGCCTACACGGGTGCCTCTACCGACCGGATGCTTGCTCCGTCGATCCATTCCGGAGTGATCATGATTTGTCGCGGGACCGCTGGGGCTCCGCGTTCATGCTGGGAGAGCTGTGTTACAATTAAATCGACTGCAGCGGCGGCGAGGTGGTCACGGCGCTGGTAGATGCCGGCGAATCCTTGCATTCCGGGTGTCCAGTCGTGAATCACGAAACCAATGTCTTCCGGCACTTGCAATCCGAGCTGTTTCAACCAATCCGGAACATAGGTATCAAAGGAAATGATGGCATCCGGGCGGTGATCTTGCATCCAGCGGGCAAATGCGTCGAAGCCAAGACGGATATCATTGTTCGGAAAGAGCAGCAGCGGAACGCGTTCTTCTGGGTGCAGGCTCTGTTGCCAGTGAAAAAGACCGCCGGAATACCCGAATTGAGAACGATTCACAATCCACTCTGTGACCGCGACCCCGATGCGCCGATATCCCCTTGCCTGGAGTTTTTCGGCAGCGGTTTGAATTCCCAATGTCATGTTTCCGGCACACATGTGAAGGGCCGGTTTCTGCATCGCATTCCCGAAAGTGACGGCGGCAAAAGGAGTGTAGTCCAGTTTGCTACAGGGGAGCTGGAGGCTTTGAGGAGAAACGATCACTGCTTCGATCCCGCGAGCGTAGAGGACCTCTTGAAGTCGTTTCGACGAGAGTCCGTCCCTTCCGAGAAAAAACTCTTCAACCGCATACCCGTGAGCGTGGGCCCGACTCCGTATCGCATCAACGGGCACATACTGATAGGAGGTACCAAGAAGACCGTCCTCCGGAATATCCTCCCGAATCACCGCAATCACGGCCCGGAGTCCCAGCTTTTTTCGACTCCGCACCGTCTGCATGAGCCGCGCAAGGTGTGGATCGGGTTCATATCCCATGGACTGAGCACAATCGCGAACGAGCTGCCGGGTCGCGGGAGCCACTTTTGGATCTCCCCGCAAGACTCTCGAGACAGTCATTGCGGAGACGCCGGCATTGCGGGCAATATCCTGAAGGGAAGTGGATTTGGGAATCACAATGTTACAATAACATTGTAGTCGCGGTTGTCACCCTGCGTGATATCGGTTCCACTGCACCCGAAATGAGAAGAATTACTTCCCCTACTTTTCTGATCCCGGTCCTTGCCGTGCTCCTGCATTCTCTCCCGTCCGTCGGGCAATCAGCGGAAGGGGAAATTCCGGACCGAACCTGGCAGGGAATTCCGGGGTTGGAGCGATCCCCTGCAGGCCGGGTATTTGTTTCCTGGTTTACGGGTGGATCAAAAGAGCCCGCTCTGGAAAACACCGTGCTCGTCTCCTGGAGCGACGATCAGGGAAAGACATTTGTCTCCCCGAAAGCAATGGGACTGCCGATGCCGGATGGCACGCGCTGTTTTGATCCCACGTTGTGGATCGATCCAAAGGGGCGCCTCTGGGACACGTTCATCCGCCGGCTTGCCTCGGGCAATTTGCTACTGGTGAATCATTTCCGGTTCAAAGGTCGCAGTCATCTCACGGCGCAGCTTTCCACGGATGACGGTGCGACCTGGAACGATGGCCTCCTCCTCGATGAACGCGCCGGTGTTTCCTATCCCGATGGAGTGGAGGACAAAGACGGCCAGATCTGGATGACCTATGATCGGGATCGCGGCGGCGCAGGCGAGATTCTCCTCGCCAAATTCCGCGAAGCGGATGTGGCTGCCGGAAAGGATGTCTCAGGCACGGTGTTGCTCCGGCAGACGATCGACAAACTGGATACCCCCGGACTCGTTCCTGCGGGCTGGGATGCCGCGTTGGCGGGCGATCAGGTCATGCCGAGACTCGTGAATACTTCTGCTCCCCGCGTGAAAGGCGCACACGATGCCGAGTTCCTTTGCCTGGGAGACTACGCTTATGTAGTGGCGGAAGCGAATGATGAAAAGGCGGGAGAGAGCGCTGGATGGCCCTTCATTTATGCCACCATGTCGATCGTGAATCTCAAAACGCTTTCGCTGGAGAAGATCATCGATTTTGCAAAGAGCGGACAGCGGTTTGAAAATGAGACACTTCCCGTGGGTGCCTGCTTTGTGCCCCGTATCCTCCAGAAAGAGGATGGCACGATTCGCTGCTATTTCACGAGCGAGGATCCCGGGAAACGGCAGTCGCAACTGTGGTATCGCGATTTTGATCCTGCTTCGGGGGAGTTTGCACAGACGATTCACCGGGCGAAGCTCAAAACAGCGGCAGGCACATTTGATTTTCAACCGCAGTATTTTCATGCCGATGCAGCGGCGCAGGGATTTACAAAACCGACGGTGGATTCCGCCTTCTTTCTTTTTGATTCTTTCAAGCAATTCGATGGAAAGACCTATGTAGCGATCAACAATTTCTCCAGTAAGCAGAATGCTCTCGCTCTCGTGCATGACGATCTCGCGACTTTTGAGATCCTGGGGCACTACAATGAACCGTTGACCGAGCAACTCAGCGAGTCCGCCGTGAATCGGCTTCCCGATGGCACCTGGATGGCGATCTGCCGCAATGACAAAGGCAATTACCATTTCACCACCAGCGCGGACGGACGGAAATGGTCCGTCGGAAAAGAGCTGCCCGTCGTTTCGAACGGTGCGAACTCGAAGCCGACCTTCGATAAATTCGGTGACCTCTACTACCTGGGATGGCAGGAGGGAACGAAAATTCAGGGCGTGGGCCGCAGTGTCTTTAACATCGACATCTCCCGGGACGGGAAAAACTGGGAGCGAAAGTACCGCTTTGAGACACCGAAGTCATTCCAGTATCCGACCTTTCATGAACATGGCGGCAGTATCTGGCTGAATGTGACTCAGGGGGATTCGTCACCCAGTCGCAAGGAACGCATCATGTTTGGCAAGTTGGAGGACGTAGGGCAGTTCGAAGCGCAGGCCGGCAAAAAGCGCATCGAATGGCCCGCCCCGCCGGTAGAGACCGCAGTGATGAAGCACGGTGTGAAACTTTTTACAGATCGGGACTATGTCATCGATGAAATGCCCGAATCCGTCCGTGACCTGCCGTTCCTGCGCACCAGCATTGAAAAGACCGACATGGTAGTGACAAAACCGGGCACCCTGTTTGCACTCACTCCGACGATTCGAGAAAAGGCGGCGAGTCAGGAGACTGCGCTGCAAGGGGCCGGATTCCAAAAAGTGGATGTTCCCGAGGTGCAGCTCTTTCCTGGTGAAATCAATCGGGTGAGTCTGTATCAAAAAGCGGTTCAACCAGGCGAGCGCATGACCTTCCGGAAAATGGTGCTCTTGATTTCCGGAGAAGGAACAGCCGTGCAATCATTCGATCCGATGGCTCCAGTTGACGCTCGCTCGGAGCCGCCCGTGATTCTCACTCATCCGGGAGCGGAGTTTCAGGATGAGGCTCGTCCTGGCGCGATGATCATCGGAATGGATCGTACTCCGAAAGGGCGCATCTGGGGATGCTGGACTGGAACCGGTGACAAGAAGGACGGTTATTTTGTCCTCGCTACGAGCGATGATGGCGGAACGACATGGTCAAAACCCCGCCTCGTCGTGGGAGCGCCCGACCCTTCTGGAAAGCGACAGCGTGGCGCTCTCGTAGGGAATCTCTGGACGGATCCGCTGGGGCGATTGTGGCTCTTTTTTGATCAAACCGTAATCGGCGTTCCCGGACCGACCGCGAATTGGTATATCCGCTGCGACGATCCCGATGCCGCGACTCCCGTTTGGTCAGAACCGGTCTCCTTCGCTCCCGGTTGCACACTCAACAAACCGACGGTGCTCAGCAATGGGGATTGGCTTCTCCCCGTATCCCATTGGGAGGAGAAAACTGCCTGGGTCTATGTTTCGACGGATCAAGGGCAAACCTGGAAACCTCGCGGTAGTGTGCGGTTCCCGAATTGGCAGTTTGATGAACACATGATGATCGAGCTACGTGACGGTCGGCTCTGGATGCTCGCGAGAACTTCCGGGCAACCCCACGAATGTTTCTCCAGTGATCAGGGAGTCACCTGGAGCGAACCGAAACCGGCCGCGACGGTTCAGAATCTCAGTGCACGATTTTTTCTCCGGCGGCTTGCTTCCGGACACATCCTGCTCGTGAAGAATGGGAAACCGACCGAGCGACTGAAAAAGCGCTCTCATCTATCCGCGTATCTCTCGGAGGACGACGGAAAAACCTGGCAGGGAGGACTCATGCTGGATGAACGCGCTGAGGTCTCCTATCCCGATGGTTTCGAGTCACCCGATGGAATGATCCATATTCTTTATGATTGGAACCGCCACACGGATGCGGAGATCCTGATGGCGAAATTCCGTGAGGAGGATATTCTCGCCGGAAAACCAGTCTCCGCCGAGGCGGCCGTGCGAATGCCTGTCTCCAAGGCAACCGGACCCAAGCCGATTCTCTACAACGGAATTGAGCTTCCCTCCGAATGGCCTCCCCGTCGCATCGATCCGTCGTCGACGGAACCAATGCCGGTGCCTTATTTGAAACAGCTCCCTCGCACCATTCCGATCGATATCGGACGTCAGCTTTTTGTGGATGACTTTCTGGTCGATAGCACCACGCTAAAGCGTTCGTTCCATCAGGCCGTGAAATTTGCGGGCAACCCGGTCTTTCGCGCCGAAACAGACCGGGAGCTAGGGGCTTCCACGCAAGGAGAGAGGGGAGAGCAAGCCACCGTGTTCACGGGCCAGGGTGGAGTGTTCTATGATCCGGCGGAAAAACTTTTCAAAATGTTCTATGTCGCCGGTTGGCGTGGAGCCTTATCTCTTGCGACGAGCCCGGATATGAAAAATTGGTCCCGTCAGGGGGAGTTGCTGAAGGAAGGGCTTCAATGGACGGGGCCGAAGTTAGTAACCGGAGGTTCCGATAACTGCGTCTGGCTCGATTTGAATGCTACAGATCCCATTGAGCGCATAAAATACCTCACCTGTTGGCTGCACGTGCCCGCCTCGATGCGCCCGAAGGGCTTCCATCATTCGCTTCACGTGAGCGACGGTAAGACCTGGTCGGATGCTGTGCCCACGACGATGGCGGCAGATGACTACTGCTCTTTCTTTTTTAATCCCTTTCGGCAGAAGTGGTGCTTCAGCATCAAGCACACCGAACAGCGTGGACGTTGCCGCTACTACCTGGAGAGCGATGAGTTTTTGAAAGGGGCGGATTGGGATAAATCGGTTTACTGGACCAACGCGGATCGACTCGATGCGCCCGAACCTGCCGGGCGCTATCCCGGTGCAGGAGAGACTCCCCAGTTGTACAGTCTCAATGCGGTTGCCTATGAGAGTCTCATGGTGGGAATGCACTACATTCACCGGGGACCGAACAACGGGGTATGTGACAAAGGGGAATTTCCGAAACTGATCGATCTCGAACTCGGGTTCAGCCGGGATGGATTTCACTGGGATCGCCCCGACCGGAGCGGATTCATCACCGGTTCGCGCACGGAGGGCTCCTGGGATCGTGCCTATCTGCACGGAACTGCCGGCGTTTTTGTTGTGTTGGATGATCAACTGATCTTTCCCTACATGGGCACCTCGGGGATCGCTCCGAATGGTGATCGGGGAATGTACACCGGAGGCAGTATCGGTCTCGCGACGCTACGTCGGGACGGTTTTGCCTCGATGGACGGGGAGGGGGAGCTTACGACGCGACCGGTGCGCTTTGAAGGGAGTCACCTTTTTGTGAATCTCAACGGTGCTCTCCGGGTAGAGATCCTAGATGAAAAAGACACCGTGATTGCCACATCGAAGCCCGCAGAAGGGGATCACACGAAACTTCGCCTGGAATGGATCGGACGGGAGGATCTCGCAGAGCTTTCCGGTCGGGCGGTGCGTTTTCGTTTCCATCAGGAGAAGGGCTCCCTCTACTCCTTTTGGGTGACCAAGGACAAGAGCGGGGCGAGTAACGGGTATGTCGGTGCCGGAGGGCCCGAGTTTTCCGGTGTGCGTGACTCTCTCCCAACCCCCTGAGTTCAAATGCTTCGTTTTTTTAGCTGGTTCAACAACCTCTATCCTGTCTGGCTCATCGGACTTGCCGTCATCGCCTATTTCCGGCCCGAGACGATGCTTTGGTTCGATAAATCCTGGATTTTCTGGGCGCTCGCAGCCTCGATGCTCGGAATGGGCCTCACCCTGAGCTTGGACGATTTTCGCCGAATTGGCAAGATGCCCGGGAGTGTCGCGCTTGGTTTTCTCTGCCAATATACTCTCATGCCCCTGATCGGGTGGTCGATTGCCAGAGGCCTAAGACTGGAGACCGGACTCGCCGTCGGAATCATTCTCGTGGCGAGTTGTCCGGGGGGAATGGCCTCCAATATGATTGCGTATCTCGCTCGGGCCAACGTGGCTCTTTCCGTGGCGCTGACCCTTGTCTCGACGATGGCAGCCTTCTTTTTCACCCCCTTGTGGACCAGTGTCCTCGCCGGTAAGGATGTGCCCGTCGATGCCCCGGCAATGTGTCTTTCCGCGCTGCAACTCACCGTTGCTCCCGTGCTCATCGGCGTTCTCATTCGTTGGAAACTTCCGCGGATCGCTGATCAAATGGGAACGTGTGGTCCGACCGTAGCGGTTCTTGCTTTTACTCTCGTGACCGGAGGAATTGTGGCCGCCAGTGCCGATCAAATCGGGGAACATTTCGGTCGGCTTGCTCTAGCCGCGACGCTGTTACATTTGATAGGATTTGCCGTTGGATACGCAGTTGCCAAGGTCCTCCGTTATCCCGAATCCATTTCCCGCACGGTCAGTATCGAAGTGGGAATGCAGAACGGCGGGCTCGCTGCCGCACTGGCACGCCAGCATTTTGCAGCGATGCCTCTTGCTGCCGCCGCAGCCGTATTCAGTGGAGTCATTCAAAATATCGTCGGAGCGATATTCGCCGCCTGGTGGAAACGGAGACCGTCGGATCCATGAGCAGGAAGGAAATCCATTATTGGAAATGCGACCGTCCGTCCGCCTTTCATGGCACCCAGACCCGACTCGTTCCGGAGAAAGAGATCGAAGAGGAGCTGGGCCGAGCTCTGAAGATTCATTTTGACGCCGACTCGGTCGAGTTGATCCCCGGAAGCGGTCAGGGGAACCATCTCACCTGGCTCGCGAAGGTGGATGATATTCCCATGTTCCTCCGCGTGGAGAACGGTCCGGAACAGGATCGTCATCTCGCCGTCGAATCGGAAATCTTGGACCGGGTGCGGGAATCCGGCGTTCGCACCCCGCTGGTACATGGATGTGACGTATCCCGGGAACGAGTTCCCTTTGCCTGGCAGGCTCTGGAACTGATCACCTCACCAGACGTAAACCACTGGCGAAAACAAGACCGTCTCGACGAAACTCAAATTGCCTTTGCGATTGGTGTTGCCGTCGCCACGTGGCAGAATATCCTCCTCCCCGGATTCGGCGTGCCGGACGAAAATCTACGAGGACATCAGGAAACCTACCGCGACTACTTCCATCTCCATCTGGAGAGGCATCTCGCTTTCCTTGTAGAGAAGCAGTTTCTCCGCAGCGGGGAAAGCAAAGAGATCATCTCCACGATCATGGCGCATGGAACGCTTCTCGAACTACCACAGGGCTGTCTGGTCCACAAAGATCTCGCTCTTTGGAACATCTTAGGAAGTCCGGAGAGTATTACTGCCTTCATCGATTTTGACGATGCGATCTCCGGTGACTTGACGGATGACCTCTCCCTCCTCGGGTGCTTTCATGGTGCCCCGTTTCTTTTCCGCGCCATCGAAGGATATGCGACCGTGCGCCCCCTCGCACCCGATTTTCGTCGCCGATTCTGGCTCCATCTTTTGAGGAATATGATCATCAAAGCAGTCATCCGCGTCGGTTCCGGGTATTTTGATCGGGATGACCAATTCTTCCTGATCGGAACCGGAGGCACCGGAGCCGATCTGAAAGCATCGACTCGCGCGAAAATCACTTCCTCTCTGCGGGGATTGCGCGAGGATCTCACGATCGACCATCTTCTCGAATGAAACTCGGCACCTGGCTCTCTATCGGTTCGCCCGTCATCGCAGAATTAGCTGCCCAAGCCGGATACGACTGGGTGTTGCTTGATCTGGAACATGGATGCAGTAGCGAAGCATCAATCCTTCCGCAGCTTCAGGCAATCCGGGGCACGAAAACTCAAGCAATCGTGCGAGTCGGGGCACCGTATCCCGATCTTATTGCCCGCGTTCTCGATTGGGGCGCTCACGGGATCATGATTCCCCATGTGAACTCTGCCGCGGAGGCGGCACGCATTGTCGCCGCGACACGCTACTCTCCGGAAGGGACTCGGGGGTACTCCCGCACGGTCCGCGTCAACGACTACGGTCTGCGCCCGATCGAGCAAGTAAGGCCACCTCTCATAATGGCACAAATCGAAACGATCGAAGGCGTGAACCATGCCGGGGCGATCGCCCGGGTTGACGGCATTGATGTGCTTTTTGTCGGCCCCGCTGATTTGCAGCACGAACTGACGCACCCCGCCTCGGATGCTCCCGGCGATTACGATTACTGTTTGGAGATCATCCTTCGTGCCGCCAAAGATTCTGGAAAACTGGCTGGGACTCTCCTTCGCGACCCGGAAGCGCTTCCCCACTATCGTGAGCTCGGCTTTGCGTATCTCGCAGTGGATTCGGACCTGGGAATTCTTCGGAGAGGGTATCAGGGGACTCTCGGTCTGGCAGGGAAAGGTTAGTTGTCGGTTCGTTGATACCGACCCGGTGGGGCCGACCCGGTGGGGTCGACCCGGTGGGGTCGACCCGGAGGGGCCGACCCGGAGGGGCCGCGTGGACGGAAGATGGCAGAGGATCGAACCGGCTCGACGGGGACGCCTCGCCCTACCCGGAGAAACCGGGTCGAAAGGGGAAAGACGTTCATACGCG
>JAGPCC010000333.1 GCA_018058245.1 Verrucomicrobiales bacterium | reverse complement strand
CCGGAAGGTTCTCCCTCTTTGTCCGAAAGGTAGGCCACTCCTCCGCCGAGATTTGTGGTGCCCAGAGCAAGAGGTCGAGGGCCTGATTTTTGAGGAGAGGGCGTTCGGAAATCGTTTGAAACTTTTCCGCATCCATCACCCGGCTGCTTTCCCAGAGGTTTCCGATCGACATCACCGATTCGAGGTGTGCGGTCGCTTCGCGCTCCAAGACCATGAATCGTTCTTCGACTTCCTTCTCGACATCCATGCGAGATTGCCGGATTCCGACTTCTGCGACATACGTGAGAATCGCCAACGTCGAGATCAGCGCCACCGTATGGGGCAGGATGAGCCGATGACTGATCCGGGATCGTCCCGGTCGTCGCTCGAGGACCGACGCGAGAAGAATCGGTGTCATCGTCACCATTCCGAGCGACAGCGCCATCACTTGGGAGAGCCAGAAAGCGCCCGTGATCTCCGGGGAAATCGCCCCGCTCGTTCGTGCGATGACCGTGGCCAGGCTCGCGCCCACGAGTCCACCACCGACCGCGCCGAGACCGAAGAGCCGGATTCCTCCCGACCGCAACGATCTGCTCCCGAGGGAACCTCCGAAGAACCGTGTCAGGCAGGCTCCTGCAGCCGGACCCGCAATCGCACTGGCTGCAGTTCCCAGTACGATCAGCGCTGTGGCAACGCCGCCCGACTCGCCCCCCGCTCCGGAAAGGTCCCAGATCGCCATCGCAAGAGCACCCGCACCGATCCCCGGCAGACCTTTCCACCCCCAAACCAGAAACATCGCGAGTGCCACCCCCGCCGAGAGCGAGATAACGGGCCAAGTGCCGTAGGGATGCGAAAGCGACAAACTGAGCGCGGCGGAACCTAGGTAAGCAAGAAACACGAGGAGAAAGCAAACAAACCCACAAGGGAGCGGTGCCACCGGCGTGGCGTCGCCGCAGTCGCCCTGACTGACTATCGATTCATCCTTCATTGCCTTCACCCAACCGTGAGCCTAGCAGTTTCGTCGATCGGCGAACAGAGGAATCGTCGGCGGAGGGGAGGCTAAGGCAGGTTTCACGAATCGATCAGATTCTGGATCATGCCGGTGTAGGCGAGGGCGGCGCGGATGATGAGTCCGGCGACGAGGAGGAGGATGGCCCAGTAGAAGAGTTTCGGGGTCCACTCGGCGAGCTGTTCCATCGCTTCGGCGGCGGAGTCGGAGTAAAAGCGTCCCCATTCGGCGAGTTCGTGGTCGAGCTGGCCGGATTCTTCGGCGGCGGCGAGGCCGCGGGAAAAGTCGCGGGGGAAGGCCCGGGGCGAGGCATAGATCGCGGTGGCGAGGGAGTCGCCTGCGGCGACGATGGCGGCTCCTTTTGTGCCCGCCTGGAGGAGGAGACCACTGCCGGAGGCGCGGGCGGCACCGTGGAGGGAATCGCTCATTTTTTTGCCGGAGAGCAGAAAGATCTCGAAGACCTGGGAAAAGCGTTCCATCGCCACGGAGCGGCGGGCTTTGCCGAGAAGGGGGAGGAGACTGAGTATCCCGTCGATGCCGGCGGAGGTGCGGGCGGCTTTCAGGAGGAAGACGAAACCGACGAGGAAAAGGGCGAGGAGGAGATAGACAAGCAACATGGTCTGGCCGCTTTGCAGGAAGGCGTCGCGGAGGTTGACCGGGGCGGCGGACCCGTCCATGCGGAATCCGCTGAAAACGGTGACGGCGAGGGTGGAGACGGGGACTGCGAGGTGGATGAGGATGAGTGGATAGGCGAGTCCTTTGAGGATTTTCCTCCGGGTGCGGTCGATGCGGGTGAAGTAGGAGGAAAGGTGGCTGAATCCTTTGTCGAGCTTCCCACCCTCTTCAGAGGCGGAGACGACTTCGTGTTCCAGGGGAGAGATGGCGCGGCTCGATTCGCCCAGGGCATCGCCGATGCTCTTTCCCTGCCGGATTCCGGTGAGGATGCCTTCGTAGATCTGTTTCTCGGTCCGGGAAAGGCGTGGTTGATCGAGGAGGGAGAGGCAGGCCTTTTCCATCCCCATGCCGGAGCGGGCATATTTTTCGAGGTTCGCGTAGATGCGGCTTTTCGCTTTGCTGGAGAGTCTCGCCATGCCGGATTGTGCCATCTCCGGGGCGGATTGGGAATGGGGAAAATGCGTTGTCTGGTAGTCTTCTCTGGTTTTTTCCTGCGCTGGTGTCTTCTCCTACGACGGGTTTTGCTCCAAAGCTGCTTCCGCCTTTCCGCTTCTTGACGATGGCGCGAATTGTCGCGAACAGTATCGGATGAATCTTACAAAAACAGCTTTTGGCTCCTGGAGCGGTGGTCGCTTCATGCACTTCGGTCAGCGTGTCGAGGAGGACCGCTGGCGGAACCTTGCCCGTCAGGCCTACAATGAGGGGGTGCGCACTTTCTTAACGTCCGATGTCTACGGAATCGGGCAGGGTGACAAGCTCCTCGGGGAGGCTCTCGCGGAGTTCGATCGGGACTCGTATTGTCTCGTTGCGATGATAGGGCACGATATTTATGACGGTCAGCGCGCCGGCGCAAAGGGCTACGCTCGATTTACCAATCCCGACCTCCGTGGGCCGGACGGGTATGCGGAATACTTGCAGCGCGCGACCCGGCAATGTGCGGATCGCTGTGGAACGGATCATTTCGACATCGTGATGCTGCACAATCCGGATTCGATCGGTTACTCGAGTCCGGATGTCTGGGAGGGCATGGCGACACTGCGAGAGCACGGTCTCACGAAGGAAACGGGGGTGGCACCCGGACCGGCCAATGGATTTGCGATCGACATGGCGTATTGCATCGAGAACTTCCACGACGATATCTCTGCGGCGATGATCATCTTGAATCCGCTGGAACCGTGGCCGGGACGTTATGTTCTGCCGATCGCGAATGAGTTCGGGATCGATGTCCTCGCTCGGGTCGTCGACTATGGTGGTGTCTTTCACGACGACGTGAAACCGGGGCACTTTTTTAAGGATGGGGATCACCGTTCGTATCGGGCTGCCAACTGGATCGAGCACGGCTGTGAGAAAATGGAGAAGATGCGGCCGATCGCGGATAAATACGGTCTAACGATGCTACAGCTCGCCTGCGTTTGGGATCTGAGCCAGGCTCCAGTGAAGTCGGTGGGTCCGACTTTTATCCAAGAGGCGGGGGACGATGCGCGCCCGATCGAGGACAAAATCTCGGAATTTGCCGCTCTCCCTGACATCACACTGACTCCGGAGGAAGTCGAGATGATCTCAGAAATCGGGAACAATGAGGGCTGCATGGAACTGAAGGGCGCGAGCACGCGTCACGAAGGAATCGAACCGCAACCGGATCACTGGCCGATGCGCAAGGATCTGGAAACATTTGCCACCAAGTGGCACTTGAACCCCGCGTGGTAAGAGGGTTTAGTCACGGACCCAACCCTGTTGCGTTCCCCAAGCGGGGGGCAGGGGATTGGCGTACCTTTTCCTATGGAGAATTTGACCGATATTCAGAATCAAAAGGACTCGCGGAATCTCGCGATCGACCGGGTCGGGGTGAAAAACCTGCGCTACCCTCTGCGAATCCGGGACAAGGCGGATTCCGAGCAAGGCACGGTCGCGACGATCTCGATGGCGGTGGATCTGCCGAAGGAGTACAAGGGGACGCACATGAGTCGTTTTGTGGAGGTCCTGAACTCGTATGGGCCTGTCCTCGATGTACACACGATCTGTGGGATCCCGGCGGAGTTGCTGGAGCGGCTCACCGCGCATCGCGCCCACGTGGAGTTTCGATTTCCTTTTTTCCTGAAAAAACCGGCCCCGGTGACCGGGCGTGTAGGGATGATCGACTATGAGGTCATCTTTGATGTCGATGCCTCCCGAGAGGAGCTGGAATTCATCGTCACGGTGCTTGTACCGGTGACGACGCTGTGCCCCTGTTCAAAAGCGATCAGTGCGCGGGGTGCCCATAACCAGCGGGGGATCGTGACTTATGCGGTGAAGTTCAGTCGCGAACCGATCTGGATCGAGGATCTCGTCCGGCTCGTGGAAAGATGTGCGAGCTGCGAACTCTACAGTGTCCTGAAACGCCCGGATGAAAAATTCGTGACGGAGCGTGCTTACGATAATCCTGTCTTTGTCGAAGATCTCGTCCGGAACGTCGCAGCTGCTTCTGATGCACAGCAGGGCATCTCTTGGTATCGTGTCGAAGCGGAGAACTTCGAGTCGATTCACAATCACAACGCCTATGCGGTGATTGAGAAGAAGATCTGAGAGGCGATTTCCCAAAAAACACAAAAAAGCCCGACGACCGCGAGATCGACGGGCTTTTTCCGGAAACGGTTGTGATCAGAGCGCTGCCTGAACGATCTCGGCGAAGCTGGTCGCATCGAGGCTCGCGCCCCCCACGAGGAATCCGTCGATGTCGGGCTGGCCGATGAGCTCGGCGGCATTGCCGGGCTTGACGCTGCCGCCATACTGTATACGGGTCGCTCCGGCGACATCGCTGCCGAAGAGGCGATCGAGGACGCTGCGGACATACGACTGGGTCTCCTGTGCCTGCTCGGGGGAGGCAGTGCGCCCGGTCCCGATGGCCCAGACGGGTTCGTAGGCGATCACGATCTCTGCCATCTGTTCGACGGTGATGTCGGCAAGGCTGCCCTCTAGCTGAGCCGAGAGGACTGTCTCAAGTTTGCCTCCGTCACGCTCTTCGAGGGATTCTCCGATGCAGAGGATGGGCTTCAGTCCGGCAGCAAGGGTCGCGTGGACCTTTTTGTTGATGATCGCATCATCTTCCCCGTAGAGAGAACGGCGCTCGCTGTGACCGAGAATGACATATTCACAGCCAACTTCTTTGAGCATGGCAGCACTAGTCTCACCGGTGAAGGCGCCGGATGCTTCGTGCGACATATTCTGCGCGGAAAGTGCGACGGCGGGATTGGCGGCAGTCAACTCCGAAGCCTTCGCAAGAGAGACAAAGGGAGGAGCGATGACGATGTCCACCGAAGTGGCTGTGGGGAATGTCGCGAGGAATGGATCGAGGAACGAC
>JAGPCC010000332.1 GCA_018058245.1 Verrucomicrobiales bacterium | reverse complement strand
TTCCAAGGTCGGGATTTTCGCCTCACTGATGTTCACGGTCGCGTCGTCCGCGAAGTGATCTCCTGATCGGATCTCAGTCTAGGTAGGTCGCGTGAAGCTGCCGCAATCTCTCGACGATCTCGGGATGTTCTTTCGCTCGATTGATTTTTTCCCCAGGATCATCCCCGAGATGAACAAGGAACATCTCCACGCTGCGGTTTTCTCCGGACTCGGAGGTATCCCGCGTTTTCCCGATCAGCTTCCAGTCTCCCTCGCGCACCGCCCAGTCCGCCTTCGGGCCATCGCCGACCTGCCAATGAAGGACATGATGCGAATGGGGACTCTCCGCTTCCCCACTATGGAGCACGGGAACGAGGCTGCGCCCGTCGAAGGGCACCTCGGGGAGATTCACTCCCGTCAGTGCCGCGAGCGTCGGCATCCAATCGCAGGAATGGCTCAGTTGATCCCGCACCTGTCCCTCGGGTAGAGAGCCGGGCCAGGAGATAATCGCGGGGAGCCGAATCCCTCCTTCAAAAAGACTGAATTTTGCCCCGCGATAGGGACCGGAATTCCCACCACCGTGGTGCGCCCGGTCCTCCGTCGAATATCCGTTGTCACTCTGATAGACCACGATCGTGCGCTCGCGGAGACCGAGTGACTCGATTTTGGAAAAGAGCTGCCCGAGCCGCTCATCCTGCGTCGCGAGAAACGCCGCATACAGATTCCTCGGATACGGGAGGTCTTTGAAATGCTCCAACCACTTCGGCTCTCCCTGATAAGGATAATGCGGCGTGTTGAGGGCGTAGTAGAGGAAAAATGGCTTCTCCCGATTTTGCTCCAGGAATTGACTAGCCTCTTTTACCATCAGATCAGGAAAGAACTCGCCGTCATGGTGTACCTCGACTCCATCCCTCCAGAGATCGTGCCGATTCGGTCCGCTCCAGAAGAAGAAATGGGAGTAATTGTCGATGCACCCGCCCATGTGGCCGAAGGAATGCTCGAACCCCTGCGCCCGGGGAAGTGTCTCCGGGGTAAACCCGAGATGCCACTTCCCGATATGGCTCGTGACGTATCCCGCTTTCTGGAACATCTCCGCCATGGTCGTTTCACTCGCCGGCAGGGCACCTTTGCCACCTGCTTCCGACGCACAGTTCGAAGGCACTCCGGCACGAATCGGCCAACGTCCCGTCAACAGGCCCGCCCGCGAAGGAGAACAAACCGGAGCGGCGGAATAGAATCGGGTAAATCTCACTCCCCGCGCCGCGAGGGCATCGGTATGCGGAGTGACCAGATCCGTCGACCCATAAGAGCCGAGATCGAGGCTACCCTGATCATCTGCAAGGACTAAAATCACGTTCGGTTTTTCAACCGCACTGCTAGGTGAAGCAAGGGACAGAACCAAACTGATTGTTACGAGAGAAAAACGGATCATTGCAAGTCGGGGAAAACGGAAGCGATCTCCAGGGGATCAGCGAGCTCTTTCTGAAGTTCCAGGAACTGCTGAAACAAAATCTTCTTCTTTTCCGTATTCGCCGGATCACTCGCGAGATCCGTCATTTCACCTGGGTCTACCGTGAGATCATACAAGCGCGCTACTTTCGCCTTCGGGTAGAGGATGAGCTTCCAACCATCACGGGTGACGGAACGCTGCAGAGCTAAATAGGCCCCGTAAATCGTCTCACGGGCTGCGGGAGATTCCTTCCCGGCGAGGAGAGGAAGGAGACTCTGAAACTCGACCTGCTCCTCCTTCGGCGCTCCCGCGAGCTCCAGAGAAGTCGCCATGACATCTTGCAGATAGATCGGGGAATCGATCTTCGCTCCGGCAGCAACTCCCGGGCCATTCACAAGGAAAGGAACCCTGACACTGTCATCATACATATTCTGTTTCCCCATCAGACCATGATGCCCCACCGCCAGTCCGTGATCGGCGGTGAAAAAGATCCACGTATTTTCTGCCTTGCCAGACTGATCCAAGGCCTTCAGAATGCGGCCGATCTGGGCATCCATGTGAGTGATGATCGCATAATATTCCTGCCGATGAACTTTTACGGATTCCTCCGTGCGGGGGAATGGTGCGAGTTTTTCGTCACGAAGGTCAACACCACAACCTATGTCATCTTTGTAGGGATATTCTGGAAGGAAATTCTCCGGAAGGGTGATCCGATCGAGTGGATACTTATCGACATACTCCTTGGGGGACTGACGAGGATCGTGTGGTGAATTAAATGCGATATACATAAAAAACGGATTCTCCTTTTTCGCCGCAACCCCGAGAAATTCGACGGCATTGTCACCGACGACCTCACTCCAGTGTTTTCCCCCCTCCCAGTATCCGCCAAAAGCGGGGTCAAAGGGGCTCCAGGGATCCGGCTGGCCCGCGAGCGGACGATTGTAGCCGGCAGGAGAGTCTTTTGGCATCCCGGCACGGACATCTTTTACCACGTCAAACGTCAGTTCCGCCTTTGCCCGGACATGCCACTTCCCAGTGAAATAGGTCTCATACCCAGCCCGAGACATCATCTGCGGCCAGAGTCTACCGGCCTCCCGCTCCTTCTCCGTTTCATTGTAGATCGCATTCGCCCGCCAGACGGACCGTCCGGTGACGAGCATGGTGCGACTCGCAACACAGACGGCACCGCTCCACGAACCCATGTTGTAGGCATGGGTGAAAGTTGTCCCACCCTTCACGAGGCGATCTAGATTTGGCGTGTCAATGTCCGTATAACCGAATTCCCGAATCGTCTCAAAACACTGATCGTCGGCAAAGAGGAAAAGGATATTCGGCTGTTCTGCCTTCAATAAGGAGGCAAAGCCGAGCAGGGATACAAACAATAGGATCAGTTGTCTTTTCATCATGATTTTCATTTACGCTTCGCGGCCCAAGCGTCCGGTTTCGAAGTGCCGAAATTCGGGTTGGGGCTCGATTTTTTTTGCACTCATTTCTCTCTGCATGGTGCGGGGTTCCTTCCGAAGTGATTATTGTAATTTCGCTTTTCCCACAAAATGCTCCTTCGACTCCGAGGAAGCACTCCCTACGTCGAACAGTTCGATATGTTCCTCTGCCATCCACTGCTTGTAGACTTCCGCATTCGCTTTGAAAGTCCGGTATCGATCGGTTTCCGGTTTAATGACGCTCAGCTCATCTGCGATCTCGAGAGCGTAAATCTCCGGCGATTCCGCGCCCGGATCGCCTGTGCGAACGATCCACTCGTCGAGCTCCGTCGAGAGCCGGGAAAGTGTCTCCGATTGTTCGGAATCCATTGCCAAATTATGAATCTGCGAGGGATCTTCCGTCCATGCATACAGTTCTTCCGCAGGACGTGCTGGAGCGAAAAGGATCTCACGAGAAAGCGGCGCGAGAGAATCGGTCGCAGCAAGTTCCCGGAGACGTTGAATGATCGCTTTGTGGTCTTTGTAATCGTTCGGCATCAGGAGCGGTCGCTCCGGATAAAAATTCCGAATGTATAGGAAACGCGGAGTGCGCACTGAACGAATCCGGTCAGCAGCCTCCCCGCAGCGGTCTCTTGCTGCATACACTGCTTCTCTCACTTTGTAGTCGTTGGCAAAAACATCGCGACCCTGCATCCAATCAGGAACCTTCAGTCCCGCTGCGGCCAGGGAGATCGCCCCCATATCAATGTGCTCCACCAAATCCTCCCGAATGGTTCCTGACTTCATACCGGGCCCCCGAATCACAAAGGGAATGTGAGACCCTTCGTCGTAGAGAAACTGTTTTCCCCGGGCATGACTGATTCCGTGATCCGTCATGAAAATCACAAGAGTCTCTTCGAGAATCCCCTCCGCCTTCAAGCGCGCCAGAACCTGGCCCACATGCCAGTCGGTCATCCGGACACTGTCGAGATACGCGGCCCAATCGTCGAGGAGGACCGGGTCCCGTGGATAGTAGGGAGGTAAATTGACTTTGTCAGGCTCCGTCGCACTCCCAAGCTCCGCTACCGCCCGGGCCCTCATCTTATCATACGAAACTGCACTATCTCCCCGTAACTTCCCGCCATGGAGTTGCACCTGCATGAAAAAGGGCTGACCCTTCTTCCGTTCCGCCCAGTCGTGGCTGTCGTAGATCGCGGGATCCCATTCAAAATTATAATCGGTCTTCCCCAGCTTCGGGGACTTCGTCGGGAGACTTCGGAAATCGATCCCCGGAACACCGCTTCCGATGCAGGTGAAATATCCGGCCTCCTGAAAAAGCTCCGGCAAGAGTCTCACTTCACTAGGCAATTGGATGCGATGCTCGCCGCGACCGCTCCGGTGATGATGTGCCCCGATGTTGGTTTGATACATCCCAGTAATCATCGCGGAGCGGCTACTCGAGCACACCGGCGCGGTCGCATAGGCATGCGAGAACATCACCCCTTCCTTTGCGAGCCGGTCGATGTTCGGCGTCTGAATACTCGTCTCGCCGTAACAGGAAAAATTCGTCGACATATCATCGACGACGATCCAAAGAACATTCGGTCGCTGACCTGCGATTACTGGAACTACACTGATTAAAAAGAAGAACGCGAGGAGCAAAGATAAGAAGCGGAAAGACGAACGAAAGAAGATCTTCTTGTAGAATGGGCTTCCAGCCCATGTCGTTTGCCGGGAGGAGAAGGGGATCGGGAAGAAAATAGCATAACACCAATGATCGAATGTCGGTCGCTCGGGGTGGTGCACCTTGTTAGGAGTTTTAGAAGCGATCACCATTACTGAATCCCGGTTTTCCCTTTCCAAATTCGCAGTTCATCAAACAATGCACCACTTCCGTTCACTGTGAAATGGAATGAGCTTTTTGTCTCATGTGCGATACCAGGCGATTTCAGCGAAGTGATCAACTGGTCGTCGAGGGACACTCGCATCTCGTCGCCCTGCACTTCGATCCTTACATTGTACCATCGTTCCTGCTCAAGAGGATCAATCGTGGCCCCCGAAACTCGCTCTTTCAAGATCTCGGCGTTAGCTGCCTTCTTCCCGGGATCATTACGAGTCTCGAAGATGTCATTGCGCATCACCCCTTCCTTATCATCGC
>JAGPCC010000087.1 GCA_018058245.1 Verrucomicrobiales bacterium | reverse complement strand
AACTCGACAGGATAATACTGCTGTCGCACGGATTCCACTTTCATGCGGGCGCCGGAACGACCCATGATCAACGAGATTTCCGCGAGATTTGCATCCCCGGTCGAGATCCAGGTCTCCATTTCATTGCGAAGCGCGGTGGCGTCGAGAGGGACACTGTTCTGGCTCAGCCACTGCTGCCACCGGGTGTGTTTCACATCGATGTAGTGGACCATCACCCCGACATTGACAAAACTCTCGGCTTCGGTTCCACCTTTTACAGGTGTTTCAGTTCCCTCCTTTTTCTTCACAAAAGGATTGCCCGGTTTTGCGGGGGCTTCTGCTTCGGTGGCCGGTTTCTTCGCTTCGGTCTTTTTCTGGGTGTAAGCGGACAGGGGAAGCAGGAGAAGAAGGCCGGAGAGGATAAGAGTAAGTTTCTTCATGGTGATCCTATTCTCCCACGAATCACCGAAACTGCGTCAATTTCAGGTCATTGCTTTGTAAAAGCTTCGTAAAATCCTCAAAAAATACTATACCCGCAGGTGGCGGTGCTGCCGTGGACAAGTGAGTTATAATCGTTTTGAAAGTTTCCCGAACTGGTTAGGGTAGGGGTGATGCGCGTTTTGTTCCTTTCGATCCTGTCCCCGACTGGCGTTCGCCTGGTGTCGGTGAGACATGGTATGATGAGAGCGTGGTTTCTTTGCGGGATCGTCGGCGTGCTCCTCTCTTTCGTCGCCATTTCTTTGGGGCGGGGCGCTCCCCTATACTGGGACGCCAACGGGGCCGTGAAGGGAGCCGGTAACACGGGGGGGCTCTGGGGCACCGATGATTTCTGGAGCACTGATTCCACCGGCCTTTCGGCGAACAGTGGCTATCTCATCGGGAGTGATGTCGTTTTTTCGGCGGGTTTTGATGGAACTGGCACGTACACGATCACCCTGTCGGGAAATCAATCTGCTTCCAGTTTACTCTTCCAGGAGGGGCACATCACGATTGCCTCTGCCACGGCGGTCCCCACAGGAAGTGATTCTTCTTCTGTGGAGGTGTTGACCTTGACGGGAACCCGACCGCTTGTCTCGGTGCAAAATATGGATTCGGTCGTTACCGCCCGACTGATTTCCTCGGGGTTGACGAAGACAGGATTGGGGAAGCTAACTTTGAACTATGGAATTTCTGGAAGTGGTAGTTTTTTTAATATCGGAGCTTCCGCCATCGACATCAATGGAGGCACTCTCGAGCTGACGGGAACAGGCGGCAGTGCAAATCAGCTGTTTGGAAATAGTGGAATCAACATCAATTCGGGAGCGACCTTTTATTGGAACGGCGGGGTGAACAACATCAGTGACAGCACCCTCATCACCATCAATACAGGGGGCGTTCTCAATACCCGTGGAAATGACCAGATCGGCAGTATTGCGGGAAGTGGGCTGATCCTTTTCCAGGGAGGAACGATTGGTTTCGCGATGGGCAATCGAGTGACCACTTTTTCAGGGATGCTGGCTGGCAGTGGAACGATACGGACAAACAGTGGCAATGGTTCGCTGACATTGACCAACGCGAATACTTTTTCGGGGAACATCACCGCCAATTCGCCCAATACGAATACGGGAGGAATCCGGCTGGGGCACAATCGTGCGGCGCAGAACGCCAACCTGAGTCTTGTGAACACCACCCCGACCGTTGTAAATCTGAGTTTCGCCGCAGGGATCGGTTCTTTCGTTGCTGGCTCGATCGAGGGGACCAGTAACCTGATCCTGAATGACGTGAGCGGATCCGGGATTACCCTTCAGGTGGGGAACAATGATTCAGCGAGGATCTACTCGGGCGTTCTCAGCGGTAACGGAGGTCTCACCAAGATCGGGATTGGAACACTCACACTCACGGGAGCAACGAGCGGTGCCCATACCTACACGGGAGACACAACGGTCCTGGGAGGCGCTCACAATGCAAACAACAGCGTCGTCAATGAGAGCAATGCGGGGACTTTGAAACTCGATTTTGGCGCGAGCGGGGCTCCTATCTCCAACCTCATTGATTCGGATAGCAGACTTGTTCTCGGAGGAGGCCGACTGTGGGTCGCTGGAAACAACACCGTGGCAGCGAGCCAGACTTTCGACGGCACCCACTTCGCAACCGGGAGGAGTTTTGTCACGGTGACAAGTGGCGCTCCGGGGGCTGACACACTCCTAGAACTCGGCGCTATCACAAGAACCGCAGGAAGCTACGGGGAGTTCCGACTTCCCTCGGGAGTTCAATCCCTTACCAATGGGATTACCACTACGACTGCCAATGACGCCAGCGGAATCCTGGGAGGCTGGTCGGTGGTGGGAACGGACTGGGCAATCAAGGATACGGCGGGAATAACCCTGGGAAACATCGTTGCGGCTGGGTCGGGGCTATATTCGATCTACGGCGGAGGAGATCTTGCGGGGACTGCGGCCACCAACCTGCTCATCCAGGATGGGATTACCATCTTATCGGTCGGTGTCGGCACGACGGATCTGAATACGATCATCAATCGCAACAATCTTTCGGGAAATGTCGTCGTCAATCGTACGCTCGATATCGAGAGCGGGGAGATTTTGAGGTTGGGGAGCACTGGGGCGATCTGGAATCAAAGCGGAACGCTTGCGATTGGATCTGCCAATAATGTGGGCACACTGACTGCTGGTGGAGGTTTTGGTCTGGCCGGAGAACTGATCCTGAATAATGGAGGAAGTGATGTTCTCCTTCGCTCGTCCATCAGTGACAATGGGGCCGGCGCTGTCACGTTTGTGAAAGTGGGGACGGGGCAGTTGATCCTCAGCGGAACCAATACCCACAGCGGAGGTTCGATTTTTCTCCTCGGGCGCAGCCGCGTCGATAGTGCCGGCGGCCTCGGCAGTGGTCCTGTGACGGTTAAGGCGGGCGGAACTTTGTGGTTAAATTCGGCATCGATTTTCACGAACGATTTTTATCTCGAAGGAACTGGCTACGGGGAGAACAACATTCCCGGTGCCATCCGATTGAGTTCCTCGAATACCATCGGAACCAGCAGCTCGAACATTTTCCTGACCGGAGACACCCGCATTGGAGCGGTCAATACGGGAACGACAAATTTTAATACTCTTGCCGGTCGAATCACCGGTGATTTTGCGCTCGACCTTTCTGGTGGTGCCGGTGGGAGCAATATTATCGTGATCTCGAATACCGGGAATGACTTCACGGGAAACCTTTCGTTGAACACGAACATGAATGCTACGACCGCGTTCAACAGTACTACCGCGGTGGTGACGGTGCGGCTCGGTGCCTCGGAAGTGATCCCGAATGGGTTTGGAAAAGGCAACGTCATCCTGAGTGGTGGCAGCACCGCCAGCACTCCCGTGACTCTGGACCTCAATGGGTTCAATGAAACGATTAACAGTCTCATCTCCTACGGAACGCACGAGAATACGTACGTCACGAACAACGCAAGCGGGACGACGTCCGTTCTTTCGATCGGGGACAATAGTGCCAGCACTTTAGTCACAGCCAGTACGAGTTCCACGCATCGCACCTTTTTGGGGGGGGCACTTCAGGATGGAGCGGGAACACTTGCTCTCACCAAGGTCGGTGAGGGCACCCAGACACTTACAGGAGCCAACACCTACTCGGGAGAGACAACTGTCAGTAAGGGCATTCTCCAGGCCGGATCGACCAATACCCTTTCTTCAAATTCTGACGTGGTCATCGCGAACGATGCCACGGCAATCCTCGCCCTGACAGACGGGCTCGCCGACTACTCGCAGACGATCAAATCGCTCTCCGGCGGGGGATCAGTCAATCTGGGAACAATTGGCAATGCAGACACGGAGTCCGCACCGGGAACTCGCTTGACCACCGGCAGCTCGACCGATACGACCTATAGCGGTGTGATTGTGGGGGCAGGCGGGCTCGTAAAACAGGGCACAGGGACTTTCACTCTGACCGGGGAGAACACCTATGTCGGTACCACAACGATCAATGAAGGGAGTCTCCGGATCGGAGCCGGGGGAACTACGGGGACACTGGGATCGGGGAAAGTGCTCAACGAGTCGGCACTACTTTTTGAGCGCTCCAACAGCTTCACGGTTGCGAATACGATCTCTGGCACTGGCTCTCTCACCCAGGCGGGCGACGGATTCTGATCCTCACCGGCGAACACACGTATACGGGAAGCACGTTCGTGGAGGCGGGGACGCTTGCGCTTCAGAGCTCGGTGTCGAACAACAATCTCGCGTCGAGTTCGACCATTTTTGTAAAGACCGGCGCGATTCTGGATGTTAGCGGTATTACCACTGCCGGAGGGTTTCAGGTGGTTGATCAGCAAACTCTTTCCGGCGAGTCGGGCGGCGGCGGAACGATCTCGGGCGATACGACATTACTTTCCGGCAGCAAACTGGCAGGGGGCACGGAAGGAACCGTCGGAACTCTTTCCTTCGAGGATGACCTTACAAGTGCGGGCGGCAGCACCTGGCTGGTCGATCTTGTCGGTTCAGCGTCGCCTGCTATGGCTGATGGTGACCGGATCGATGTGACGGGACTCCTCACGCTCGGTTCGGGAACCATTCTCCAGATCGATGACAGCAACTGGAATGGGGGGAACAGTTTCACGATTGCGACCTATGGATCGCTGGGGGCAGGATCAAAGTTCACCTTCAATTCGCTCGAATTGAATGACATGGATATTTTCACGACTACGAATGGTCAGTATCAGATTCACTACGGCATCGGTGCTTCGAGCGGCATTACCTTGACGGCCGTTCCGGAACCCGGAACGGTGATTCTGCTAACACTTGGTTTTCTGGGTTGCGGTGCAATGAGCCGTCGGCGGCGGTAACCGAGTCGGAGTGTCGCTCAAATCCGAATATTCCTTAGTACGGGGAAGTGCCGATATTTTGCAGAAGAGGTCCGTGAACGTTCGAACAACCTCGAAAATTTACCTTTGTTTGACCGGGAATGGGGTATTCGACCAGCGATACCGAAGAAATAGGAACCCGGCAAAAATCATCCCGAGTAGGAGATAGGTCCCGGGTTCGGGGACGGCGGTGAGGGTGATCGCTCCGCTGTCGTTGTAATTGATTGTCCAGAGTTTCCCGCCGCCGCCATCGTAGAGCCCGGTCATCAACGTGCTGTTGTAATTCGAGTCATTGGAGAATCCACCGCCGAGAAGGCTGCCATAGGAGGCGATGGTGTAGATCGATCCATTTTGGAAGGCACCGGTGTCGGCGATGGAAAGCGCTCCGTTGAGAGTCAGTGCTCCCCCGACCTGAATGAGATCCGACGTGGTCGAGTTGTTCACCAGATCTACGAGCCAGGTGCTGCCCGAAGCCACATCAAGGTTGCCGTTGAACGAAAGGGTTCCGGTGGTTCCGTTCGTCGCGCCGGTGAGCAAACCGCCGGATTGAATCGTGGTCGCCCCGAAGATCGTTCCGGTGCCTCCGAGAGTCGCGTTGTTCGCGACGGTGACAGATCCGGTCGCACCGGTTTGAGTTCCATTGACGAGGAGCGTTCCCGCATTCACTTCGGTGTTGCCGGTGTAGTCGTTGTCTCCATTGAGGATAAGGATTCCGGTTCCGGTTTTTGTGAGCTTTCCGGCACCGGTCACGGTGGAGGTGAGGGTGAGCGTCACGGCGGCGTCCGTCTCGAAGGCACCGCCATTTGCCCCGAGGGTGATACCACGATTTGTATCATCGATCTCGAAACTGGCGTAGGCGTTGATCGTTCCCCCGTTCACAGTGAGATGAGCCGGGTTCAGGATCGCGGGATTTCCACCGAGATTTCCTTCACTGTTGAGCCGCAATTTTCCGCCGTTCACGGTAGTTGTTCCCGTGATGAATCCTCCATTTCCTGGGGTCGCAGCCACTGTCGTAGAAGTAGAGAGCGTAACGGTCCCGGGACCGTCAATGACCACGTTCACATCGTATCCGTCGGTTCTGCGCTCAAAGTGGGGGACGTAGGTATCCCCTGTTCCGCGGAAGATGATGTCCATGTTCTGCGAGCCGCTGAAGCGGTGATACATGATGAGATTGTCAAAACGCAGGGTTCCCGAATTGAGGATATAATATTGTGATATCGTCCCGTTCGTGACTCGCAACTGCGCACCAAAGCGCTGCGAACCGCCGAGAACTTCGAGGTAGCCTCCGGTAGAGTAGAGAACGCCACCGCCCCCGGTATTGATCGTATGATTCGCATCTCCGTCGAAGTAGAGATTCCGGACCTGTTTGTCTCCGTCGATATTGTGAGTCAGGATCGGAGCCGCTCCGAAAAAGACGTCATCGCCGCTCGTGGGAACGGTGCCGACTTCCCAGTTGGTGACGGTGTTCCAGGAGGCATCCGTTGTGCCCAGCCAGGTGTGATTTGCGGCCGTTTTGGTGATGGAGACGAACCCACCGGCGAGGAGGTCGGTCGTATCAAAACTGTAACCGCTCGCAAGGGAAATCGCGGAACTGTTCAGGGTGAATCCCCCGGTCTGTGTCGCTCCCCCGGTTCCGGTCCAGTCGAACAGCTGCCAGGTTCCGGTTCGCCATGGGGCATGAATCCCGGACACATCTGCCAGAGCAACGGTCCCTCCGAGAGTAATTCCTGCGGCGGTGGTTTGCAGAATCAATTTGTCTGCGAGGCCTGCTGTGAGACCATCTGATCCGCTGAACAGATCAAATTGCAGGGTTCCCGCAAGCGTGATCGCGACGTTCGCCGTCGAGCCGAGGTGAAACTCCGAGACTGCGCTGGTCGTGCCAACAGGCCCGGCGCTGCCCGCAGCAAGATTGTGTGTCGTGCCGACTAAAAGGCGGGTTCCGCTTGCGATGGTGAGACTACCTCCGTCGGCCCCGGTAACGAATCCGGTTCCACCGAGTGCTCCGTTGCCGCTAGTCGTGACATTCCCGGTTCCGGTGGCGGATCCGGTAGTGTTCAGCGCCAGAAGCGTACCTTCACTGATCGTCGTCCCCCGGTAGTAGTTGTTTGCCGCAGACAGCGCCCAGGTCCCGGTGCCATCTTTGAGAATGCTGAGATTGATCGATTCGGAGGCGTTCGCGTTGGTTCCCCCGATCACTCCGCTCATCACGCCGTCGCCGACTCCGGTGAGATTCAGGCTAGAGACGTGAGACGCGGTGCTGCTGAGAGCACGGACGTTTCCACTCAATACGAGAGTCTGCCCGGCGACTAGATTGTTGATCCTTCCGTTTCCACTGCTTATGGAGCTGCCATTTGACAGTCGGATGTCGCGGTTGCTCGAACCTCCGTTTGCACCCGCGAATTCGATGCGGCCTACCGTGGCGCTGTTCTGTCCGAGGCTGATCGTCGTGCCTGCTCCGATGGCGGAGTTGATGCCTTTGTTAGAGATCGTCTCAAATCGGAAGGCCCCATCCGAGACGGAAATGTTGCCGGTGAACGTATTGGTATTGTTCAGGAAAATGGTTCCGTTGTCGGTTCGGCTCAAGCCGCCCGTTCCAGAGACAAGTCCGTCGATGATGAAATTTTGCCCCCCTCGGAAGGTGATAGACCCGGATAGATTGACGGCTCCGGTGAGTGTCAGGGCGCCGGTGCCGAGATTGTAAAACGATCCTCCCCCTCCGATGATCGTTCGATTCGTAGAAGCGGCACTGCCGAGATATTTTACGTGAGCGCCCCCGTTGATCGTAAGGGAGGTCCCGGCTCCAATCGAACTGTTCGTTCCCGAATCAGCGATACTAGTGAATAGCAGGGAACCGTTGGTGACCGAGGTGGAGCCGGTGTAGCTGTTGTTGTCATTGCTCAGACTCCAGGCACCCCGCTGGCCGCCGTTGATTCCGGATACAGCAATGGAAAGGCCTCCCGCCGCTCCGCCGTCTGAGATGAGGCCGGTGATCAGGTTTGCGGAGGTGCTGCTCGAGCGATTGCCGGCACTGCCGTTGAGATTGAGAGTGATCGTGGAGGTCGTGATCCCGCCGCTGATGGAACCGGCGATGTTCAGTTTGAACTGGTTCGGGTCGGCATCGTCTGAGGTGGCATTGTTCGTGAAGGAGTAGGTGCCGGCGGTCGTTCCGGACGCAGCTTCGAGAATGATCGGAGCATTGATAGTGGTAACGGTAAGAGTCCCCGGCGAGATTAGGATGCTGCCTCCGCTGCTGAGATGAAGACTTTCTCCAAGGCCCGCCCCGGCGCTTCCGATGGTGTAGAGACCGAGGGAGTTTGTTCCACTAAAGAGAAGGGATCGGAGATTCCGACCGGCATCAATCGTGATGAGAGTGGAGCCAGTATTGCTACCGAAAGTTGCGGTATTGGGGTTGGTCGTGCCGGAGGTGGCTCCTGGAGCGATCCCCGAAGCCCAGTTCAACCCGTTTGACCAGTCCTGGGTCCCGATCTGACCGCTAATCCATGCCGCGTCGGCGGCTTTGCTGACTGCCGGGGAGGCGCAGAAATACAGGGCAATGATCGCGATTGCCCGGAAAGTCAGGAGACGACCGTCCCTTCGTGAAAAAGAATCTGGCAAGGACATGAAAAAGAGGAGAAGTAGTCCTTCGGCACTTTCGAAGCAGATTCAAACGAAAAAAGACCGGAAAAACGCCGAACGTTTCCTTTGATTTCACATCCGCTGGCGTGTGTTCATCCGTGAGTATGGCCTTTATAGTAATTGTAATATCAAGGTCAAGGTCACTTCACCAGCGTTGCCACCGGATGGTCTTCCCAGACTGGCAGGGAGTCCAGTTCCGACGCAACCGTGGGAGAAAGCGGCAGGTTCCAGGCACTCCAGAACGGGGCGAGATTTTTCCCGCAAGCACGGGAGAGCCTGATCACCCATTGATCATTCTTTTCCTGCTGGGTTTTGGGCCACTCCGATTCCGGGAGAGCGTTGTACTCCGCAAACACTTTTTGGAATGGCTCCCAGCCAAACTTCTCCTGCACTTGCAGGTAGCTCTCGAGGGCGAGCCACATGCTCCATTCGCTCTCGAAGCGGCGGCCACCCTGAAAATAGGCATTCATGCGCTGCTTTCTGTCGAGGGGGCGGATCGAATTGTGTCCTTCTTCGCGTTTCTTCCCGACGTATTCCTCGAAAAGATACACGGACCAGAGATTGCAAGTCGTCTCGCCGGTGCCGGGGAGCGCCCAGAGATCGTGTTGATGATTGTGGCCGTATTCGTGAAAGAAACCCCAGTTTCCTTCGGTTCGCAGGGAGCGTGAATCGACGGCCTGATTGGCTGACTTGTCCTGAGGCGCGGCGACGGGATACCCGCTGTGCATGTATCCGGCGGAGGGTTGTCGTTCGAAGACGATTCGTTCCGCCCGGTAGATTCCGCGATCCACTCCGCCGCAGAGCACCGCAGCCTTGTCGATGATCTCACCCCAGACCTGCATGACTTTGTCTGGATCGTCGAGATCGCGAATGAAAGAACTGGGAATCGCAAGGATGATGCGATCGCTGCCTATCTCCGCCCACGGTGCGGGAGCTTTACGGATCCGTTCCTTCCATTCCCGTAGGTCGGTTTTTCCGGCAAGGTAAAGCGGAGCTTCAACCCCTCCGGACACGGTAAAATCGAGAGAGGAGAAAGCAGCTCCTTTCGGAACACGAATCGTGATGAGTCCTCCGAGGGCATTGGAAATTGTGGTGATCGGTCCGGCGATTTCCGTCGCGCGCTGGAGCCGCGGGTAGCGATTCCATTTGTCACGGTCCGAGAGATTTCCGTTGTAGGCACCGATGACGATTTCAAATCCGGTCCCCTGAAACTCTGACGGAGCGGTCACGGTGATGATCTCGCCGGGGGCGGCGTAGAGTCCGGTGGGACGCATCTCTTTGGCTCCCCATCCTCCCGCTCCGCGACCGCTCAACCAGCCCCGCCAAGTGCCGTCTATCGTCACCTTCTTTTCGATACGATGAGCCTCTTTTGGAACGGCTCCTGGGTAGTCGTCTGCGGCAGGTATGGCATACATGTGACCGGCCGGGAGTGTCTGGTTCAGGACATCCTCGATTTCCACAATCGCATCGATCAGCGGATCCGTTCCCGGAATGAGAGGCTTTTCCATGGTGGGAGTAATCGGGCCGACCATATCATGGAGCGCTTTCAAGCCGGTGAGAAACGAATCGAGCGCCGTGCCCCGCAAGGAAGTTCCACCCTTTAAGTCTTTGATCCGGGATTCCCGTTCGGAGGGTGTCAGCTTTGCTCCGCCGGGAGAGAGAGCAGCGAGAGCGTCGAGGGCAATCTGACTACTCGTGAAGGTGACGGCGATCTCCTCGGTCCGGTCAGCAGTGCCCCCGGAGTGAAGGCTGATGCCTACAGAGGCAGCGAGTCGGTTTGCGGGAAAATCGGCGAAGTTCGGATAGGCATCAGCAAAGGGCCACGGGGTCGCGGCAAGGACGAGTCCCATTCCTTTTGCTGCGAGCGGGAGAAGATGATCGACATCTGCGTCGTCGAATCCCTTTTGGGCGACCGTCACATAGACCGAGGGAGGACGGCTCGATTTTACGTCCCCGGGCAGTGCCATTTTCGTTTTGATACCGACACTTTCGAGGCGTTCCGCGAGACCGCTCAGAGCCGGGTGAAGCGTAACCTCGGGTTTGCTGGATCGCCCGCACCATTTTACGGAGTTCGTGAGCAGTGCAACGAGCGCACTTTGCTCGAGCAGGGACTGATTTTTGAGAAATCCGTCATGACTGAAAACGATGACTCGGCCGCCTTTGCCGTCGAGTGTTTCCCCAGCCGCTGCGATTGCATTTCCTTTTGCATCCTTCAGCACTGCGAAGGCTCTCTCTGAAGTAAGCGCGATCAGGCCCGGAACGTTATCACGAGTCTGGATCGAACCGCCCCCCTCGGTGAGGAGCGCAAGGACCGCATCGTTGGAGATTCCTGTAGTGGTGATGAAAACAGTGAGGGTAAGGAGAGGGAGTATCCGGAACATGAACGTAGAAATACTCTTCTCCGCGAGTCGTGGCGAGAATGATTTTGCGAGAGCGTGTCATACACAGGACCCTTAGCTTGCAATTTTTTGTGGTCGGCGCTACCGGTGATCCTTCGCCTGAAAATGAATCACACCCTCCAGAAACAGTTTGCCAGCTGCCTCGTCGTTGATGTCGCATGGCGAATTCGTATTCGGTGAAAACCGAACTTGAGGCTGGATCCATCACAAACGCATCGAAACTGCCATTCTTTTCACGCGTTTTCCGCACGGAAGCCTCAAGAAATTCTTGAGGTTTTTTGTACCCCCATGAATCCGCAGAATTCCAATTCGACTCCGGTCATCGAACCTGGCACCTCTCGTCACGGGGTCATCATCATGGTCCTGTCCGTGCTAGCGTTTACGGTGAATACACTTCTCCTACGCTATCTCGGGGAGGGGTTGGAAAAAGTGGAACCCTACCTTCCGCTCTTCTTTCGGGCCGTCGTCGGGATCTTTATTGTGCTCGTATTCTTCCGTGGGCGACGTCCGACTCGCATCCGGCCCGTCTTCCGTGATCGGACGCTGATCTTGCGCGGACTTTGTGGACTCCTCGGAACGGCGGCCTACTACTGGACTGTGCCGACTCTCGGGGCAGGCAAGGCCACTTTGCTTTGCAATACCTATGTAATTTTTGCCTCCATCATCGCGATGCTTTCGCTCGGCGAGAAACTCACCGTTCAGCGATTTTTCTGGCTCGCGCTCTCGTTCGCAGGCATCGTTCTCCTCGTCGGGCCACATGCCAAGGGGGAGGCATTCGCGGTCGGATGGAATGAAGTGATCGCTCTTTTTGGAGCTATCATGGCGGCGTGGTCGGTCGTGCTCGTGCGACAGCTGGCGATCACCTACTCGATTGGCACGATCTACCTCGCACAGTGCGTTTGGATCCTCGTTCCGATTGGAATCCTCGCCGTGCCAGAGCTTCACACTCTGACACTTTCTCAATGGGGTATCCTGATCTTTGCCGGAGTTGCCGCGAGCTACGGACAGCTCGCCATGAACGAAGGATATCGCTGCCTCACCGTGACGACAGGAGCGACCATACAGATGCTGTGGCCAGTGATGACTACGCTCGGAGGTTGGCTCCTCTTTTCAGAAACTTTTGGGCCTCTCCAGTGGCTCGGAGCCTTTTTGATTCTAGCCTCGATCTGGAGAATTTCGGTGGCTGGAATCAAAGCGAAAAAGGTGGTTGTGGTGTAGCGATCAAGTGGCGCCGAAATGGCGGTAAATCGGGATCGAGTTTTTCGTTTTGGAGATGTTTGAAGTAGATCCGGCGGGATAGGGCGGGCCTTTGGCCCTTTTGTCAGGATGGATATTGTAATCCCGGGGCGTTGCCCCAGGCTGGTCTGGCAGCGGGCCTTTGGCCCTCGCTGGTGGACAGAGCAAACGATCTGAATGGCCAAGGGCCCGCCATTACACTAGCCTGGGGCAATGCCCCAGAGGACGTTCCGAAAACAATTTCTGAAGGGCCACGGGCCTGCTGCCATACCAGCCTGGGGCAACGCCCCAGGAAACAATCCGAAAGAATTCGTGAAGGGCCAAGGGCCCGCCCCAACCTTGATCGGGGGGTCTGGTATGACGTAGGGCCTTTGGCCCTTTTGTCAGGATTACAATGAACCGCTCTTTTAGCTCAGAAAAAACTTCCGGCGAATAGCTCCCTCGTTTCTGCAGCTGCGAGGGCGGCGGCCCCGTGGGCACCGGCGTATTCCCCGAGGGTGACGGGTCGGATTTCTGGGAGAGAAAAGTAGTGGCCATCAAGTGCCGTCGCCGCCGCTTCCCGAACGCGGTCAAAATAGAGGTTACCGAGTTCGGTAAAGGGTCCGGAGAAAAAGATCACTTCCGGATCGAGCAGCTGGGTGATCCGAGCGGCGGCGTCTCCGTGATAGATGCAGATTTCCGTGAGATGTTCGAGAGTCGTCTTATCATCGGCGCGGCACGCCGTGACGAATTTTGTCCAGAGTTTCTCGCCGCCGTCCACGCTCACGGCCATGACAGTGCCAAGGCGCTCGATCCAGTCCCTCGCTCCGTCCGGCCCGGTCACGTTCCAGGCACGGATTTCTCCTGCCTTTTCGTGCTGCCCAGCGAGCAGCGTGCCATTGGCGATGACGGCGGCGGAGATTCCCGTTCTCACATTGATGCAAACGAGATGCGGAGAACCAGAGTGGGAGCCGAGCCAATATTCTCCGAGCGCAAGTGCTCGGGTGTTGTTTTCGATATGCAGAGAACTTCGCCGAAGGTCCAGCTCCGCGAGGAGATCGACATTTTCCCAGTCGGTGATGTAGGGGTATTTGAGCCCGATCCGATCTTCCTGCCGGATCTGACCCGGGACTCCGATCCCGACCCCGAGCACAGGGACGGGTTTGAAGGATTGGGTTAGTTCCTCGATTTCACTCTGCAAGAGCTGGATGACTTCTTCCTTGGTAGGTTTTGGGGGAAGATCAATCTTTCGTTTTGTCAGGGTGTTTTGTGCAAAATCCAGTAGTACCACAAACAGATGTCGGGCATCAAAGTCGAACCCCAGGAAGGAGCCATGCTCGCCTCGCAGTTCCAGAAACCGACGGGGACGCCCCGCCTCGCGGCGTTCCTCTGTCCCACTTTCCCGGAGCATGCCGCGCTCGATCATGTGATCGACGCGACGTCCGGCGGTCGACTTGGCGATACCCAAAGTGACGGCAAGATCACGGCGTGAGATCTCCTTCGCCTTTCGGATTTCTTTTACGATGAGGTGCTCCAGCGTGGCCGGGTCCATGGTGGAATGACGGGTAACAGAAATCTTCGAGGGGAAGATGCCTCCCTGTTAGGTCGGCAGTTCCTTTCCTTTGGTTTCCGGGAGAAAGATCATGAGGAACGCGCCTACGAGGAAAAGGGATGCTAGACCGGTCAGGGCGAGTTTGAGATCCATGCCCTCCTGTGACTTCAGCCAGCCAGAAAAAAGGAGCACAGAGACGGCGAGGATGCGTCCGCCATTGAACCCCCAACTGGTACCTGTGGCCCGGAGATGATTCGGAAAAAGTTCAGGAAAATAAACGGCATAACCAGCGTGCATCCCGAGCGTGAAGAATCCGAAAACCGGCAGGAGAATGAGCAGAGTGGTGTAGTTCTGCGGAACGTAGCAGGTGATCGGGACGATGAGGACTGCTGCGAGATGATAAAAAATAAAGGTTTTCCGGCGACCGAAACGAGCTGCGAGAGGACCAAAGAGCAGCAGTCCGATTCCCCCACCGATGGTTTGCACGATCCCGTAAGCGAACTTTGATCTGGCGGCAATATCCGCGTCGGCGACTCCTTCGCTTTTCAGCATCGCGCGGGCGAGATCCTGACCGGCGACGGTGACCGCCCAGAAAGTTCCCAGCCCAACGGCGGCGAGTCCCATCGCGAGATAGGCATGTTTTGACCAAGGGTGAATCGTGAGCAGTTCTTTGAAACTCCCCAGATTTTTGGAGGGATCGCGTTTGCTTTCCTCCCAGGACTTTGGTTCCTTCACCGAGATTCGCACCCATACGATCAGAAGAGCAGGTAGGACACCGACGAGGTAGGCATAACGCCAGTTCGACCCGACGAGGATCGCGGCGATGGTAGCGAGCCAGGTACCGATTACCGAGGTCGTGTGGAAAATCCCGGACGCTTGCGCTCGGGCTTTCGTCGGGAAGACCTCCGCAACTAGTGCTGCCGCGACGGCCCATTCCCCACCGACACCCATCGCGACGAGAAAACGTAGCACCATGACATGCCAGAGGTCCGTGGCGAAAAATGTCAGTCCAGAGAACACGGAATACATCAGGATAGTGATGACCATGATGGAGCGGCGGCCATGTTTGTCGGCGAGTGATCCAAAAAGAAGCCCCCCAAAAGTCCCGCCAAGGAGGAAAATCCCGAGAAACCAGTCGCCGTATTTTTTGACGTCCGCATGATCTGAGCCGACTCCAATAATTTCCTGCAGCATGTCATTGCGTGTCAGATTAAAGATCTGACCTTCGTAAACATCAAAAATCCAACCAGCGGAAGCGATGATGAGGACAAGCCACTCATATCGGGTAATGCCGCGATACCAGGGAGTTTGGTCGAGAGATTTTGTCATGGGAGAAATGGTTTTTGTCGGAATGTCAGACGTAAAGAGGGTCAGGTGATGGACTCAACCCTCTTGACGGTGCTCTTTACTACCACACTTCGAATGGGCGTGTCACCACGGGAATCGGAACGGAATAGCGCCCCCCGGTTCCGAGAGAGGCGAAGGCCGAGGCATAGAAGTCGGTGAAATTACCCTGCGCGGCGCTCGCGTTGAAGTGATGGCCAAAGCAAAAGCTTGCCATTTGAGAGTGCTGGGGTTTCCATTTTAAGAATTTTGTTGCAAATGAAATTAATTTGGAGTGAGGTCAGGCAATGTTCGCGGGACTTGCGGGAGGGGCCGTTGCGGGCTCCTCTTGAAGAAACGAACTCTATGAAAATTGCAATTCTCAATTCGAATCTCGCTCCAGGCGGAAAGTCGGCCGCGATTGTGGAGGTTCTTGCGATGCTCGTGAAGGCCGGAGGCCACGAGCCGATGGCCCATCATCTCAGTGATCTTTCTCTCCCTCATTGCGACGGATACCATTGTTACAGAGACGAAACGACAATCGCGCTGACGGCGGAGCTCGTAGCGGCGGATGCCATCATTTTAGTCTCTCCGGTCTACAATTATGATTTGAATGCCGCTGCCAAGAATCTTATCGAACTCACCGGATTCGGCTGGAAAGGGAAGGCCGTGGGTCTGGTTTGCACAGCTGCTGCGGATCGCAGTTATCTTTCTCCGATCAGTTTCATGAACAGTCTCGCGATCGACTATCGCTGCCTCGTCTCGCCGCGTTTTGTCTACGTGACCCGCTCCGATTTTGCGGAGGACAATCTTCTCCCCGAAGGCAGCCACATTATCGAGCGGCTCGATCGTCTCTGTCGCGAGATCCCGATTCTCGCCGAGGCAGCAGCGAAAATCGCGATGCTAAATCCGGCGGAACAATTGTAGCAATCTCGAACACCGTCCTGACCATGACCGATCATCCGCCCCCTCCGATTCCGATTCGTAGCCCCGAACGAAAAGTGGAAGTGGCGTGGTTTTCCTCGCTCTGCGGTGATGACTACGAATACCTCGGGGTTCCGGACGACGACTTGCGCAGCAGCTACGAGCATTGTGGTGATATTGTCAGGATGGCGGATGACCTCGGGTATCAGAATGTCCTGCTCCCTTCTGGTTGGATCGTGGGACAGGATGCGCTTGCGTTCTCGGCGGCGATGGCACCGCAGATCCGGCAGATGAATCAACTCGTGGCTTTGCGGATGGGAGAAGTCTGGCCACCCATGCTCGGACGCGCTCTTGCGACGGTCGATCACATCGCGAAGGGCCGACTTTGCGTGAACATCATCTCCTCGGATCTGCCCGGGACGAAGGAGAGCAACGAAGTTCGATACGCCCGCAGCAGCGAGATCATCCAGATCCTTCAGGGCATGTGGGCCGCCGAAGGTCCGTTTGAATGGAACGGTGAGTACTACAAAATCAGTCTTCCCAATACTGATGCGGCAAAACCGTATCAGCAGAATGGCGGTCCGCTCCTCTATTTCGGAGGGATCTCCCCGGCGGCGCAAGATCTCTGTGCGAAGCATTGTGACGTCTTTCTGATGTGGCCCGAGACGGAAGATCGCATTGCTGAGACGATGCGGGGCATGTCGGAAAAAGCAGCCGCCCACGGGCGCACCATTGACTTTGGTTTTCGCAGTCATGTCATTGTTCGCGAGACCGAAGCCGAGGCCCGCGCAGCGGCGGATCGACTCATCTCAAAGCTCGATGCCACGAAGGGAGAGGAGATCAAAAACCGCAGCATGGACAGCAAGAGTGCCGGGGTGATGCGGCAGGATGAATTGCGGGCGCAGAGCGCTGATCTGTATCTCGAACCGCATCTCTGGAGTGGAGTCGGGCTCGCCCGTTCCGGTTGCGGCAGTGCGATCGTGGGAAATCCAGATCAAGTTTACGAAAAGCTGCAGCGCTACATCGACCTGGGAATTCGGGCGTTTATTCTTTCGGGATATCCCCATCTCGACGAGTGCGAACTCTTCGCCAAACATGTTCTCCCGAGGCTCGAGACGACAAAACTCAATGTCGCTCAGGGAAGGCTTCCCGCAGAAACACCGGAAACGCCGTTGACCTTTGCCCCGCGGAGATGAAAAAAGGGGGGGCGTTTTCCCTACGCGAATTCGGTCTACCGGTGGCGATGGCTTGTTTCCATTTTCGCGTACATCTCTTATTCTCCCGCATGGTTTTTCGTCTCGCCTGGATTCTCGTATTCTCTGTGGTCTGCGGAACTCTCGTTTCTGCGGAGATCACGGAGGAGCGTTTGAACGTGGAGTTCCGCGAAACGATCGGGCCGCTTCTTTCGACCTATTGTTTTGATTGCCATGATGGGGAGGTGCAAAAGGGCGACCTTGACTTGACGGTCTTTGACTCTCTTTCGGCGGTTCAGGAGAATTTCAAAATCTGGCAAACCGTTCTACAGCAGGTCGAGGAGGAAGAAATGCCTCCCAAGAAACCTTTTCTACCACTCCATGATCGAGCGGATCTTACTGGATGGGTGAGGAGGGCGATCGATGCGATCGACTGGTCGCAGCATCGAGAAATCGAGCGGCTCACTATCCCCCGGCTCACGAAGGAGGAATATAATAACACTCTCCGCGATCTCTTGGGTGTAGATTTCCGCCCTGGGGATCGGCTCCTCGATGATGGACAGGGACTTTCGGGATTCACG
>JAGPCC010000086.1:4602-17743 GCA_018058245.1 Verrucomicrobiales bacterium | reverse complement strand
GCTCAGCAGGAAGGAGAGCAAGCGCTATCGTCTCCCGACGGATCGCGAATGGAGTGTCGCCGTGGGGATAGGTCGAGCAGAGAAGTGGAAATCCGACACAACTCCTGCGACGGTCTTCAAGGAGCCGACAACGCTCCCGTGGGGCAATGAATGGCCTCCACCTAAAGGAGCGGGCAACTACAGCGACGAAAGCCGCAGGGAGAGGGCATCACACCCAGACGCGAAGTATATCGACGGCTATGACGATACCTTTCCGACGACCGCGCCGGTCATGAGCTTTGAGCCAAACAAGATAGGACTCTATGACTTGGGTGGAAACGTGTGGGAATGGTGCGAGGATTGGTATGACGACTCGAAGGAAACCCGTGTCATGCGTGGCAGTGCTTGGTATCTCGCTGTGCGTAGCCATCTGCATTCGTCAAATCGCGTCGGTCTTAGACCCGCAGCTCGAGCTGAAGTCTACGGCTTCCGCATCGTCGCGGACCTCGCCGCCCCGCCCCCCACTATCACGCCCGTTCCTCCATCTCCGGTCCAGCCACCCTCGGTGGTCTCCCCCGAACTCGCCCGCACCACCAAGAATGCGCCCTTCGAGAACAGCCTTGCGATGAAATTCGTACCGGTGCCCGACACTGAGGTTCTCTTTTGCATCCACGAGACACGGTATAAAGACTACGCCGCTTATGCTGCGGAAACCGCCGGTGTCGATGAACTGTGGAAAGACCAAAGCGCGGATGGCTTCACACCCGCAGACCGGAACGAGGATCATCCGGTCACCCGGGTCAGTTGGCACGATGCGAAAGCATTTTGCGCCTGGCTGAGCAAGAAAGAAGGCAGGACCTACCGCCTGCCGACTGATCAGGAATGGAGTATCGCCGTGGGTATCGGAAAAGTGGAGCATTGGAACCCGAGTATGAGGCCGGCAGACATCTACAAGGATCCGAACGCATTTCCCTGGGGCGACGAATGGCCCCCTCCGAAAGGAGCGGGGAACTACAGCGACGAAAGCCGAAGGGAGAAGGCACCACACCCGGACGCGAAGTATATTGACGGCTATGTAGACACCTTCCCCACGACCTCACCGGTGATGAGTTTTGCGCCGAACAAGATCGGTCTCTTCGACCTGGGTGGGAACGTGTGGGAATGGTGCGAAGATTGGTTTTCCCATGAAGACAAGGAGCGCGTTCTCCGGGGCGGGTCCTGGTCTCACATCGAGCGTCCGTTTGTGCTCTCGTCGTCGCGCTCTCATCCGTTGCCAGACAATCGACGCAGCATCAACGGATTCCGTATTATCCTTGAGGTGGCGTCCGCTCCAGCGCCCGTCGCCGCAGCGCCCAAGGTTGCTCCGCCGAACCCACCGCCGGTTGTCGCCGCTTCCACGCGCGCCGGCCAGGACGCTCCCTCCGAGAACAGCCTCGGAATGAAGTTCGTTCCGGTGCCCGACACCGAAGTGCTTTTCTGTATCCACGAGGTGCGATGGAAGGACTACGCAGCTTATGCCAAGGAAAATCCCGAGATTGCACCCATTTGGAGAAACCAGACATTCTTCGGGATTGAGATCAAGGAAAACGCCGAGGATCACCCGGTGGGCCTCATACAATTGGAGGATGCCCAAGCTTTCTGCCACTGGCTCAGCAAAAAGGAAGGTTTGACCTACCGACTGCCCACCGATCACGAATGGAGCATGGCCGTGGGCATCGGAAAAATGGAAGACGATAAGGCCGCACCGCAGGAGAAATCTGGCAAAATAGAGGGCCAATACCCGTGGGGAAACGAGTGGCCGCCTCCGCAGGGAGCAGGTAACTATAGTGACGAGAGCCGAAAAGCCAAAGCACCACTGAATTCTGGCGAGACTATCTACCTGGAGGGTTACGATGACGGATTTCCAACCACCTCTCCGGTGATGAGTTTCAAGCCAAATTCACTGGGACTCTACGACCTTGGTGGCAATGTAGTGGAATGGGTCGCAGATTGGAATAGCACCGGTAGCAGAGTCTTGCGTGGTGGTGGTTGGGGGGCTGGGAACTCCATCGTTACTGAATCGTCCTTTCGCTTTGTTTTCAGTCCAACCGCTCGCAACCACGATTTTGGGTTTCGCTTGGTGCTGGCGAAGTGATTGAACCGCCACATCCCGCCGTGTGGCGAGAGATACCATGAAGTCCCGCGCCGCCCCCTTGACCCCGCTTATTACATCCGGTGTCATTTATTCCGGCGCGACGTATCCTCAAGCCTCCTCCCAGCTTTCCGGCCCGGGTGTCATTTATTTTGGCTCAATTCGAAGGTGAAGTCGCTCATGGCATTTGATTGATCCTTTTCTCCAGTTCCATCAGGATGTCCATGATAACGGAAAAGGAGAGCGGCTCACCTATAAACATTTCGCGCATTTCCTTGTAATCGCGTTCCAGTTCGGACATTCGTTCCTGTGTTGGCAGGAGGCGGAACGTTCCCGGTCGCGCCAGATCATACCGGGCCCAGGCCCGGGCAAAAAAGCGGGTCTTCCAGTCCACGACACGTTGCCGGAGCTGTGAATCTTCCAGCGCCTTTCCGGCGAGGCCGGTATGAAAAAGCGACGCCAGATCCGAGTAGTGGCGGGAATAACGCACGGGCATCGCCGAGCCGGGATCACGATGGTGCTCTGAATGGAGGATAGTGGCCTTTTCCCAAAATGTCCGTTCGATCTCCAGCGCCACGACTTCGCATCCCATTTCCCGCATCTCCGCAGTCAGGGAGTCCGCAACCCAGGGCCGCACGCGGTGGACGCCGGTCGGCTGCTGGTCCGTCAAGGATCCGAACTCCAGCTTCACCACCCTGCGGATGTAAGGCAGCCCTTCGCCATGCTCGCAGGGGTAGTGAAAGTTCAACACCGGAGAATGGTTCGCGTCATCCGCCACCTGCTCCAGCCACGGACGATCACCGCCGCGCCGCCCCAGTGCGGGATTCGCGGGGACAGGCCCCCTGGAGTTGGCCCCCTGGAGTTGGCCCCCTGGAGTTGGCCCCCTGGAGTTGGCCCCCTGGAGTTCCAGTCCGAATCCGATTTTCCGAAAATTCCGCATCGTAGGGCGAGGCGTCTTTGTTGAGAAGCGAGGGATTCTTGTGGTTCGTGAGCGCAATCGCGCTCAGCGGGACGGTTCGCCCTACCTCTTTGATTTTCTGGATATATAGCAGGGAATCAACAAAAGCCAGGAGCGCCCGCTAAACCGCTAAACCGCTAAACCGCTAAACCGCTAAACCGCTAAACCGCTAAACCGCTAAACCGCTAAACCGCTAAACCGCTAAACCGCTTCCTCACCCCCCGGGAGGCCTCGAAAACGGTGCTGCGGCAGTTCGGGCTTCCTGTTCGAGGTCCGAGTCCCAGTATCCATCGAGGACGCACTGAGTCAGGTATTCACGAAGAAACGCCTCCACTCCTCCGAGCCGTTCGAACTGGGCGACATGAGTGAGTTCATGCACGAGGAGACTCGGATTGGTCGCTTGCGAAGCCTCCAGATAAATCCCGTAATTCACGGCCATTCCGGTCGGTCCTTCTGAGACCATACCAAAGAGCCGATTCATCAGGCGCATGAGACTGATCCCTGGTGTCGGAATCCGAGGGACGGGCAGAATGCGCACTGCCTCGGGACGCTGCACCCCGACATCTTTGGCCCAGAGATGCTCCCACTCGCTGAGGGGACGCCCTTCGCGCAGAATCGTCGCTTCCTGCCTTCTCACCCAGCGAATGCCGAGGGGAAGGGTGGCCTTGACGAGAAGGGTAACCCAGAATGCTTTCATGTCCGTCGATATGTCGCGAGGTATCTTACTCCATGGCGCGGCCCGGTCCAGAGCATCCGTAAAAAAGGACGGGAATTCTCACGGGGTAGTGATTTTTCTGTCCGTTACTGGAGGGAGAGCCACCGGAGGGAGATACTCTCCGATGACCTCGCGTTTCCACCAATTTCCCGTTTCCTTCCGTTCGGCGAAAGTGGTGAACTCATACCGAAAAAGACGTGCTCGTATCCACTTGGGGGGATCCACGGGGAAGGGATCGTTTTTGAGGAGTTGGCGGACCTTGGGATCTCCGTTCAGCAATTTTAGGACGAGTGCCTCGATCCAAGTGGCATTCCGGCTCTGATAGTCAAAGCGCCCCTCCAGGGCCGCAAACCAGAACTGCCAGGCGACGCGGGGTTGATGGGGAGCAACGAACTTGGGAGCATCCGAGATTTCGTCCACTTTCCAGACAAAGTCATAAGCAACCCAGTTTGTGCCGTCCTCACTGCCTTCGAGCAGGATCTCGGGGCGCTCGGTTGTCATGGTGCGAAACAAGCCATATCCGGAGACCAGATGAAAGGGTGCCATCTCCGCCTGCAAGCGGGCAAGCCACCCTGGAACAAGGTTCCTTGAAAAAAGCGAATTCGGGGCTCTGTGAAAATCGTTCAGGACGGTGCCTAGGTTTAGCAGGAGAATTACGAACAGAATTGGACCCGCGAATACAAAATTCATTGCAATCGGTCGCAGCGACGAGGGCACCTCCAACCCGAGAGGCTCAAACTTCAGCCATTTTCGGAGAAATCCCGGCCATAGTTTGTCTTGAACGAGGGGAAGGCAAAGTACTATCGTGAGCCAGTTGAAGTAGGTGTAGTTCCCTGTTAGGAGAATGAGAACCATCAGAACGGAACATCCGACCGCCGCCGCGAGGCGGCCCCACCTGCCGAAACAAATCGCGAACGGCAAGAGCAACTCGATCCCGTACATCGGGACAAGCGAGGCACGGTGGAACCAAGCCGGCCAATGATGGACCCACCACGCCGTCCACGTCGGAATCGGCTGGGTCATGTAGTGAAACGTCATCGCATCGCCGCCCAAGCGCCACTCCGGCGAGGCCTCGGACACCCACGCGAGCTTTACCCATCCGGAAAAGAAAAGAAGTTTGGCGAGAAGAAACCACGCCGTCACCAGAGCGACACGATTGACGACGGTGAGAGGTGGCGGATTTCGCCACGACATTTTCATGCTCCAGGAACCCAAGAAAATGCCGAGGAATCCGGCCTCGAGCAGGAGGATATCCCACTGAAAGCTCATGAACACCCCGCCGGTATTCACAAAAGAAAGATAAAGGAACCAGAGACCGACAAGCGAAGGTGCGGTGAATCGCCCGATAATCACGAGGGCTGCTAAGAGGCACCCGAGAAAGCAGGCGAACTGCATCGCAAAATCGGAAGCACCGATCCACCAAAAGAGACTGGGAAGCTGAAAAAAAGCACTTTCCCCGGCAGCCAGAGCCTGTTCCGCAAACCATTCTTGGAGTTTCGCGGCCGGGAGAAGACCATTCTCGCCGACCAACAGCCCGATCTGAGACCACCAGGAGATGATCGCAATGAAGTAGATTAGTCCCAGACCTCGAACCGCAAAGGAGCGCCCGATCCGATGTCGATCGGTATCGAGTCCAAAAATCGTCTGCCAGTCCCAACTGCGCATGCCTATCTATACTCACGATCGACCTTTGCCGAAACGAGAAAAGTGCGTTAGAATCCCCGTAGTTTCATCGCGATGTCCGCAGAATATAACTGGCACCCCGGTACCGTGGGTAAATCGGTCTTCAAAGTCGAGACCCGCAATCTCGGCTGGTGGGTTGTCCTCGCCATTCTCACTTCCGTCGTCATTCACGTGGTGCTCTACGTGGTTCTCACCGCGATCCATCGCCGTGCAATCACGGATGAACCGGCCGAAGTCGTCTGGCGTAGTCCCCGAGAGCAGACCACGATCGACCGGGACAAATTAAATGAATTGCTCTCCGATACGACAATTCCAGAAGATCCCGTCGCAAAACCAGAGAAACTCAGCGAGCTCGACATGGTCGACAAAACTCTCGATGAATTCGACCTCATGGAGAAGATGAAGGAGGAGACGATCCGCCTCTCTCCCATCGAATCTCCCCAGATCTTCTCCGACGCCGCCCCGAAGGCCCCTGGCGAGGCTCTCAATATCGCGGCGGGGAATCTTGAGATTTCCGTTGCCGAAGTACTTTCCCAAGATCTCGAAGCGATGCGGAGCAAACTGGTCGATTCTTCCGCAAATGTCTCGGTGGCACAACCAGTCCTAGAGCTGAATACCGCCGATGACCTCGGGGCCGGGGCCGATACCGACGGGTTTTTTAAAGAAGCGGTCGCCAAGGCGTTCGGAACCGGAGCTGACGAGTTCGTGAAAGGATATTCGAGCCTCGATGACCTCATCGGACGCACCGGCGGACTCGCAACCGGCGAAGAAAAAATCGCACTTCCCACGGACATCCTTTTTGCCTTCAATGAATCGGACCTAAAGGAGGAAGCTCGCCTCAGCATGATGAAGCTCGCTTTTATTGTCCAGACCAATCCCGACGCGACGTTTGTCATCGAGGGGCATACCGACGGCATCGGGGGAGACGAATTCAACCGTGACCTCAGCCTGAAACGGGCGAAAGCGGTACGACAGTGGCTCATCGATCGCCTGCGCATCGACGCCTCCAACATCCAAGTTGTCGGACTCGGAAAAACCCATCCCATTGTTTCCACCGAAGGTTCCGCCGAGGAGCAGTCCCTGAACCGTCGAGTGGAAATTGTTGTAAAGAAGCCATAATCGCTTGCGCAATGCGGTGATTCCGTGTCTCTGCTTCCGATCATGAGTGATTCCACCTCCTCCCCCACCCCGCCTGTTGGCGACCTCACGCTTCTCGGGCACAGCGAATCTCGCCTCCCGTCGTCTCCGGCAGATGCGAAGCTCGAGCTCTTCCCGAATCGCAATGCCTCGCGGAACTTCTGGATCAAACTCGACTATCCCGAGTTCAGTTCGCTTTGTCCCGTGACCGGCCAGCCGGATACCGCACACCTCTCGATCAAATACATCCCCGATGTGAGCTGCGTGGAAACGAAATCGCTCAAGTTCTATCTCGCGTCCTTCCGGAATCTCCCCTCGTTCAACGAGGATATCGTGAACCGCATCCTCGATGATCTGTCCGCCGCCTGTGCACCCCGCCGCATGGTCGTAAAAGGACGCTTTTCCTCTCGTGGCGGAATCCGCCTCACTGCCACCGCTGCGTTCCCCGACAGTGGACTGGAAGAGATCAAATGAAAGTGATCGTCCTCGTCAGCGGAGGGATGGACTCCGTCACGGCCCTCTACCATTCCCACCGTGAGCACGAAGTGGTCGCTGGACTCAGTTTTCACTACGGCTCCAAGCACAATGACAGCGAGCTCCCCTACGCCTCGATGCACTGCCGTAAGCTGGGGATTCCTCACGAGACCGTCACCATTGGATTCATGAACGATCTCTTTGCGAGCGACCTTCTCCAGAGCGGAGGCGAAATCCCGGAAGGCCATTACGAGGCAGAAAACATGAAACAGACCGTGGTTCCGTTCCGGAACGGGATCATGCTCTCCATCGCCGCCGGATACGCCGAAAGCGTCGGCGCGACGGGTCTCGTCATCGCCGCGCATTCCGGAGATCACGCGATCTATCCCGATTGCCGCGAAGACTTCATGAAACCGATGGCCGCAGCGATCGAGGCGGGGACGTACGCAAAGATCCAGGTTCTAAGACCCTTCATTCACGAGAGGAAAGAGGGTATCGTCCTGCACGCAACCGGGTTGGGGCTCGACCTTTCCGAAACCTGGTCCTGCTACAAAGGGCGCGATTTGCATTGCGGAAAATGCGGCACCTGTATCGAACGAAAAGAAGCCTTTTTTCTCGCCGGAAAAATCGACCCGACGGAATACGAGAAAGAAAGTTGATCCTCTATTCGCTTGAAGTTTCTCAGAGAAAATCGTATGAAATGAGTATGAGCGACCAGGACACTCCTCCTCCCCCTTGGAATGAAAATTCGCCGGAGTCCGATACTCCTCCGCCTATCCAGGGATCCAATCCCATTCCCATGACGGCACCACCCGTTGGCACCGTCGGATTGGGGCAAGGAAAGCTCCAAGAAACGGATGAAAAGACGATGGGAATGCTCGCCCATATTCTCGGCGGAGTGACAAATTTCCTCGGCCCCCTTCTTATCTGGTTGATCAAAAAAGACGAAAGCCCTTTCGTCGACGACCAAGGAAAGGAAGCGTTGAATTTTCAAATCACGATCTGCATAGGATTTGTTGTTGCGGGTATTCTCACTATGATTCCTGTGATCGGTTGCATCGCCACACTCCTGATTCCCGCGATCTGGGTCGCAGGCCTCATCTTTGGGATTCTCGGCGGTCTCGAGGCCAACAAGGGCATCGCCTACCGGTATCCTTTTGCGCTCCGGTTGATCAGCTAAACCGTCCACCGCACCCGACGCTTGAAGTACTCCAAAAAGGGCCTCCTCGCCCTGAACCCGCCTCAACGCGCCGCTGCGGAACAGGTCAACGGCCCGGTCCTCATCCTCGCGGGAGCAGGCACCGGGAAGACTCGCGTCATCACCACCCGCATCGCGGGCATGGTCTATGATGGTATCCCGCCAGAGCACATCCTCGCGGTGACTTTCACCAACAAGGCGGCCAGTGAAATGCGCGAGCGCGTCGGCACGATGATCGATCCGGAGGTCGCCGAGCGACTCACGATTTCCACCTTCCATAGCCTCTGCGTCCGTATCCTGAGGACGTGCATCGAACGACTCGGTTACAAGAAAAGTTTCTCGATCTACACCCAAAGTGACCAGATCGGGCTTCTCAAGCGCATCATTGTTCGGAAGATCGGAAAGGATGAAAGCCTTGAGCCGAAGCTCGCAAACATGCTGATCAGTCAGGCCAAAAACTCGGGAAAACCGATTAGCGATCAGGAAGACGCGCTCATCAACGAGGTCTATCGGACGTATCAGCGCGAGTTGAAGCTGCTCAACGCAGTCGATTTCGACGACCTCCTCATCCTCGCGGTGCAGGGACTCGGAGAAAATCCCGACGTCCGGGCGGAGTGGCAGCGGCGTTTCCGCTTCATCATGGTCGATGAATTCCAGGATACAAACCATCTCCAGATGGACCTGCTGCGACATCTCGTCGGACCGGAAAAGAATATCTGCGTGGTCGGCGACGATGATCAAAGCATCTACGGATGGCGCGGTGCGGACATCACAAACATCCTGGAGTTCGAGCGATTTTTCTCCAATCCCACCGTCATCAAGCTGGAGGAAAACTACCGGTCCACGAATTGCATCCTGCGACTCGCCAATAGCTTGATTCGGCACAATGTAAATCGCCGCGAAAAGACACTCTGGAGCGGTCGGGGTGAGGGGGAAAAGGTCCGAGTCGTAGCGATGCCCGATGCCGATACCGAGGCAGACTGGGTAATCGGCGAGATCCTCGAACGCCACCGACTAGGGCGAAGACCCTACGACGATATGGCGATTCTTTTTCGGATGAACAGCCAATCCCGTGTCATGGAGGAGAAACTGCGGGAGAACGAAATCCCCTACAAATTGATCGGTGGGCAGTCCTTCTACGAACGCCGCGAGATCAAAGACATCCTCGCTTACCTCGCCCTGTTCCTGAACCACGACGACGATGTCAGCCTCCTGCGGGTCATCTCAACTCCGACCCGTGGCATCGGGGAAGGCACCATCTCCCTAGCGACGCAGTTCAGCATTGACCACCAGATGAGTGTTTTCACGGCACTCAATGACTTACAGTTTCGCTCCGTCCTCACGTCCCGCGCTCAAAAGGCGATTGAGGCCTTTACGGATTTCATCCATCGCTACTCGGACATCGCGCACACCAAGGGGGCCAATTACGCGGCGATGGCGGAGGAGCTGGTCAATGAAATCGACTACGCGACCTTCCTCAAAAAGAACTGCAAGACTCCCGAAGAAGTCGACAACCGCCGGAAAAACGTCGCAGAATTGATCGAGGGTATGCGGAACCACTTTGAGAAGTCCAAACGGGGACTCCGAGGGTATCTCGACAGCGTCGCGCTGATGCAGGAAAGGGAAGACGAAAAAAACGAGGCCGAAGGAAACGGCGTCTCACTCATCACGATGCATGCGGCGAAGGGCCTCGAATTCCCGGTCTGCCACATCATCGGAGTGGAGGAAGGCATTCTCCCCCACTCGCGATCCATCGAAGAAGGGAGTCGGGATGAGGAGCGACGGCTTTTTTATGTCGGCATCACTCGGGCCATGGAGGACCTTACGATCACCTGGTGCCGGAGCCGGAAGCGTTATGGGGACAAGATGCCCTGCCAAGCCAGCTCCTTCTTCCGTGAACTGAGCAAAGAAGAACTGATCGAAACCGACCACGGCACCCTCGAGGCGGCTCCGGTCGACGAGGATTTTGCAGCGGACTATTTTGCACGGATGAAGGAGATGTTGAAGTCTCCTTCGTAACCCTCTTCGCGCTTGCACCTAGAGGCGGGATGAGAGAACGTAACCTTCGTGACGGAAGTAAATTACAAGGTCGGGAATGAAACGCTCATCAAGGTGCTCGATGGAGCATCTGGGAAATTACGCTCCCTCCTAAAAAAACAAGGCCGACTGGATCAAGGGGCTCTGCGCGTAGCGGTGATCGGCGGTGGGTGTTCCGGTCTTCAATACAAAATGGACCTCGTTGATGGACCGGCGAATCGGGACATCCTCGTCGAATCCAACGAGGTTCGCGTGGTCATCGATCCGAAAAGCGCCCTCTTTGTCACGGGTTCGGTTCTCGACTACAGCGAAGACCTCCAGCAGGGAGGGTTCAAAGTAACGAACCCGAATGCCGTCGTGACCTGCTCCTGCGGCGAAAGTTTCGCAGCCTAAGCCTCAAGGTTTTGTCGACATCAGGACCGGCACAGGAACTTTCACCATTCCCGGCGCTCGCATCCCGGCACCAGGTGTGCCTTTGTCCCCGAGATCCGCCCGAACTTCCTCGGCGAGAGTCGTCAAGCGGGCGACCACGTCCGGATGATCGGCTGCGACATCGGTGGAGCAGGCAATATCCTCCACCACATTAAAAAGCAGTGGGGAATTCCCCTCTCCTCTTTTCGTAAAATAGGGATGTTGTTCAAAGTCCTGTAAGGGCAGGAAAAGTTTCCACGGCCCTGATCGCACTGCCTGGAGTTGATCGGTGTAGTAGTAGGCGTAGACTTCATGCGGTGATGTCGCACCCTCTTTCCCCAGGATAAGATCGGTGATATCGAGTCCATCCCGCGTCACCCCATCCCTCTCACCGCCCGCCATTCGCACAAAGGTAGGATAAAGATCCATCGTCGAGGTGAGTTCGTCGCAAACAGTGGCTGCGGGAACGGTTCCCGGCCACCACATCAGCGTGGGAACTCGGAAGGCCCCTTCGCTCGTCGTGTACCCTCGACCGCTCAAGGGTAAATTCGATCCACGACTCAGGTCCGTGAGATCCTTTTGAATGGGAGCGCCATTGTCCGAGGTCCAGACGATCAGGGTGTTTTCCGCAATGCCGAGAGACTCCAGCTTTTTCATGATCTCTCCCGTGGACCAGTCCAATTCCTCCACCGAGTCCCCCCACGATCCGTTTTTACTCTTTCCCCGAAAGGCATCTCCGGAGAACGGTTCAGACGTGCTTCCGGGCATCGCCTGCGGCAGATACAGGAAGAAAGGTTTGTCCTTTTTCTCCTCGATCCATTTCAGGGCTTCCTCCGTATATCGTTGTGTCAGTCCGTTCCGGTCCACCGGAGCCTCGATCACGGTTTCATTGACCATCAGCGGCAGCGGCGGCCAGTGGGAACCGTCTTTTTCCCAAACCCGCTCCGTCATATCGTCCGAGTAGGGGATTCCAAAAAAATAGTCGAACCCCTGTCGTGTCGGGAGAAAAGGTGCCTGATCTCCCAGATGCCATTTCCCGACCATCGCAGTCGCATACCCGACCTGCTGCAAGGCTTCAGCGATGGTGACTTCGTCAGGATTCAGACCATAAGGCGAAATCGGACGAAGGACGTGATAGTCACGGGGATTCAGATGCATCCCAACCCGCTGTGCATAACAGCCGGTCATGATGCTCGCCCGCGACGGAGTACAAACGCCGGCAGTTACACAAAAATGCGTGAATTTTCGCCCCTCCTCCGCCATCCGATTGAGGTTCGGGGTACGATGCAAGGTCGACCCGAACGGCTCGATGTCTCCATACCCGAGGTTGTCGCAAAAGATGATGATGAAGTTCGGCGGCCGATTCGCAGACTCCGCACGGCATGTCACCGAGACAAGCACCAGGGTCAGTAGAAAAATAAGTCGTCTCATAACAAAATCCCAAAACGTTTCAGCAGCATCGCCATGAGAGCATACAGCAGCATCGTGAGAAAGCAGCATAGGAGCAACGATGGCCAGAAGTGGAGGCCCCTCTTCAGGAGAAAGGGAAAGACCAAAAACATCGGAAGGCTCGGCAGAACAAACCAGAAGACCCCCGTGGAATGCGCTGCGAGTTTTTCGGTCCTCGCCTCGGCATCGCCCTGCATCCCGTACCAGATCCAGACGAAGGTGATCAGAGAAACGAGCGGGAGTGAGGCAATGAGGCTGCCAAGGAACGGACGAGCCCGCCCGATCACGATCTCATTCACCGCATAGATCATCCCTGCGGAAAGTAGCAATTTTACGATGGTCAACATTGGATCGACCGTACCACGAATTCGTTCGATTTGTCAGCAATCAATCGAACTCAATCGCGCGAGGAGCGGGGAGCCGGACACGCTGTGCTGGCAAGTCCTGCCCCTCAGACTCGTTCATAACCGGCCGAGCGACCGGAATTCCATTGTTCCCGATCTCCTGGGCGGGTTGATCCGTCGCCGCCGCCGCTTCTTCGTCGTCCCCGGGCTCTACGACCTCCGCAACGACTGCGGCAACCCGGGCACGGATGACCGGGGCAAAGGAATTATAGGGATCGTTTTCTCCGATGATCGTGGGGGCGACGGGGAACACGGGAGTGGCATTCTCCTGCACCGCAAACCCTGCACGGAGAATCCCGGAATTCGTTTTCGAAGTCAGGTTCTTCATCCGGCTCCCCCCTTTTCCGTGGATGTGGCAGATTCGGTCAATGACCGTCCCCGGTCGTAGATATTCATTGTAAGTGCATCGAACCTGCGAGGCGATACCGTCCCCTTTCTCAAGGACTTCATAACAGTCGTCGCTCGCGAGTTCACCCGATTTCAAACAGATCTCCACCTGCTCGGCATCTGGAGGGGGAAGAAACGCTTTTGGTTTAAATTCTTTCGCCGCTTCGTTCATGACCGT